>JBAUWE010000438.1:0-4731 GCA_049583595.1 Terriglobia bacterium | reverse complement strand
CTGTTCGGCGGTGAGGTGGGTGTCGAGCGCCAGGTCCGTCATGCCGATGATGCCGTTCATGGGGGTGCGAATCTCATGGCTCATGTTGGCCAGAAACTCGCTCTTGGCAAGGCTGGCGGCCTCGGCCAAGTCCTTTGCTTTGGCGAGTTCCACCTGTGCCCGCTTCCCCGCCGTGATGTCCTCGTAAGTTCCGATGATGCCGATTACTCTGCCGTCGCGGTCGCGCAGGGGCAACTTGTTCGTGCGGATCCACACCTCACTTCCATCCGCCTGACTGAGCACTTCCTCAAAGTTGAGCTTGGGCGTTTCGGACTCCATCACCTGCATGTCATCGGCGCGGTAAAGTTCAGCGGACCCCTTCCAGGCAAGGTCGTTGTCACTCCTGCCGGCGATTTCCGCCGGGTCCTGCAATCCCGCGTCAGTCGCGAAATTCCTATTACAGCCCAAATACAACATGTTCCGGTCCTTCCAGAAGACACGTTGGGGAATGGTATCCAGGATGGATTGAAGCATCTGCCGGGACTGGAACAATTCCTCATCGGCCCGCTTGCGTTCGGTGATGTCCTCCACGGTGCCCACCAACCGGCAGACCCGCCCGCTGTCGTCCAGAACGGGAAAGCCATGGTCCCGCACCCAGCGGACTGAGCCATCCGGGTGAAGAATCCGGTATTCCTTTTCGGTCGGATTGTTCCCGAGTGCGTCTTGCAGCATCGCGGCCGCGATTTCCCGGTCTTCAGGAAGAACGGCCTCTGTCCATGATTCGGGGGCCTCATACAGGCTTTGGCAGGTTCGTCCCCAGACCACTTCGTAGGCAGGGCTGATATAAATCGTGCGGCCGCCGATCATGTCCATCATGTAAAAGACTTCGCCAATGTTTTCCGCCAACTGGCGGAAGCGCAGTTCACTCTCCCGCACCGCCGCCTCGGCCAGCTTGCGCTCGGTGATGTCCCTCTTGATGGCGGCATAGTTGGTGATGGCCCCAGACGCATCGCGTGCAGGGGCGATCGTCATCTCCTCCAAATAGACAGTGCCGTCCTTTCGCTGGTTGGCCAGTTCACCGTGCCAGACTTGTCCCCGGAGGATGGTCTGCCAGAGGTTGGTGTAGTAGGTAAGGTCCTGCTGGCCGGAATTGAGGATGCGCGGGTTCTGGCCGATGGCTTCTGCCGCACTGTAACCCGTCATCAGGGTAAAGGCCGGGTTCACGTACTGTATGGTTCCCTCCGTATCCGTTATAACGACGCCGTCTGCCGCCTGCTCGACAACCGCGCCCAGCCGGCTGTTTTCCGCCTCAATGCGTTTGTTATTCGTGATGTCGCGGGCAATGGCCTGGATGCCGATAGGTTTGCCATCCTGATAGATGGTGCGCGCGCTCACCTCCACCGGAACACGGCGCCCATCTTGGGTGAGGACTTTCCACTCGCGGGTCGCGGGTTCGCCCCCGGCGCCCAGCCGCGCCAGTTCCTGATGGGAAACCTCATGATCTTCCGGGGGAACCAGTTGATGGATGGTCAGGTTGGCGGTCTCCTCGCGCCGGTAACCGATGAGCGCCTCCGCGGCGCGATTTATCTTGGTGAGCCGGCCCGTCAAGTCGAATACCAGAATGCTGTCGGTGGCGTTTTCGAACAGTTCGGCGTAACGCTGTTCCGACGCCACGATGGCTTCTTGTGCCCGCTTGCGCTCGGTGATGTCAATGGCCGTTCCCTCGATCACCGTGCCATCGTACTCTGCGACCAGGGTGATATTGACGAGAGCGAATACCGGAGCCCCGTCTTTACGTTTGAACGTGACTTCAAAATTGCTGAGGGTCTTCTGTTCCCGGAGCTGCTGGATCATCGCCTGCCGCTCGGCTCTGTTCACATAAAGATCCTCCGCACGCACCGACTGGAGTTCTTCGCGTGACCCAAACCCCAGCATCCGCAACATGGACTCATTGCATTCCAGAATCCGGCCATCCGCCGTGGCGCGCAGATAGGCGGCCGCGTTCCCCTCCACAAACCGGCGATAGCGCTTCTCCGAAGCTTGCACCGCCTCCTGATCGCGTTTGCGCTCCGTGATGTCACGGGCAATGGCCAGCGCCACCTGCCGCCCTCCCATCGCGAAGGTCTGAATGCTAAGCTCCACGGGAATCCGGTGGCCGTCACGGTGGACGTGTTCCGTCTCAAAGAGAGCGGATTTCTCGGCCGGCAACCGTTTCATGAACGCACGCATATCACCCAATTTATCGGGGGCATCAATATCCTGCGGCCCCAATTTCATCATTTCTTCCCGCGTGTAGCCCAGGCGCTGGCAGGCCACATCATTGATCTGGATAAGGCGCTCAGGAAGATGGTCTCTCCCGAGCGTCGCTACAAACACGGCATCGCTAATACTGTTAAACAGGATTTGGTAACGTTCCTCGCTTTCCCGTTGAAATGTCTCCGCTCGCTTGCATTCGCTGATGTCGTGGGCAATCGTTGCCGCCCCGATCACTATCCCGGCGGCATTCTTGATAGGAGATACACCGAGGGAAACGTCCAGCCGGCTGCCGTCTTTTCTGACCCGCGTGGTCTCCATTTGCTGGATTCTTTCGTCTTGCCTCACCTTTTCCAGGATTTGCCGCACTTCATCGGCTCCCTCCGGCGGGCTCAGGATGAAGATGGGCCTCCCGACCACTTCGTCTGCCTTATAGCCATACAACACCTCGGCGCCCCGGTTCCAACTGACAATCTTGCCTTCCAGAGTCTTGCCGATAATGGCGTTGTCCGAAGACTCCACGATGGAGGCCAGAAAGGCCTGGACTTCTTCCGCGCGCTTCCGGTCCGTGATGTCGGAGAAGGTCCCGTCGGCGTAGCGCACCCCGTCTTCTTCATAAGTTCGGAAGGCACGGTCCCGGAGCCAGATCCAACGGCCGTCTTTGCGCTCAATCTGATATTCCACGTTGAAAGGTTGATGTGTTGAGAAAAGGGATCGAAAGGCTTCGGTCACCCCTGCCGTGTCATCCGGGTGAATTCGACCCATCCAGAGTTCGTCGCCCTTCTCGCAGATTTCCTCCGCTGTGTAGCCAAGAACCTCTTCCACGTTGGAGCTGATGGAGTGGATATGCCCGCTCATGTCCGAACTCCAGGTCACATCGGGGAGATTGGCAATGAGCCTTCTGAAGTGTTCTTCGCGGTCGCGGGTTGACTCTTCCGCCAGGCGGCGGGCCGTGACATTCTCATGGGCCACCACCACGCGCACGGGGCCAGGCCTCTCAAAACGGCTGACACGGACAACAAACCAGCGCTTTTCCGCGGGGCTGTGGCACGCGTATTCCCAGTGGAACTCGTCCCGCACCCCGGCCATAACTTCCTGGATTCCCCTGGCGACCTCGAGAGCATCCGTTGCTCCCTCGCCCACGGCCGACTGGCAGGCTTCCAGGTAATTGGCGCCGAGCCCATGATCCGGCAAGAGCAGGCCGTTCTCTCCGCCAAAACGCCGCCACGCGCCGTTCACGCTGATAATCCCGCTCGTTTCATCCAGGATGGCAATATGCTCCGGCAAAGCCTCCAGGGTGCATTGGAAGAAGGCACGCGACTCTTCCAGGGCGGCTTCCGCCTGCTTCCGGTCGGTAAGCTCGGCATCAATTTGCTCAACTATCCGCCCTTGCCGCTGCAATCCCCAGTAGGCGGCAATGCCCGCGACCCCTCCGCTGACAACCAGCACCTGCACCAGATTTCCCCAGAACGTTGAGGAATGCAAAACGGTGCGCTGTACGATTTCAAGGGCAACCATGCCAGCGGTCACCACCAGAATGATTTCAATCAAAAAGTACTCGAGGCGATGAGCCCAGGCAGGCCTTTGGGCCTGTACCGGCGACACGGTTGGCCCCCGGGGAGGCGGTGGGGAAAGGTTGCGCATACCCCTTGGTTTCAGAGGAAACTCCTTTCTGCTTTTTCTGTCTATCGGCCGTTTTCGAACAAAGCTTCACGGGCAGAGGATGGGGATAGGCGGGAACTGCGCTGGGGGCAACAGCTTTTGTTTCTGTAGGATTGAACACCGCGTCAAAGGCTCAAGATTCGGAGTCACGCAACTGAGTGAACGGAACTGGCTCGCGCCCTCCGAAAGCGCAACTGTTCCCGGAAAGGTGATCTGGATGGATGGCGGCGATGAAGTCGTGCTCCATCTTGACAGCACTCAGGTTCGCCTGCTGGACCGCGCGCTGTTGGTCTCCGTGGATATGGAGACGGACCAGACGGGCCGCACGCCGCGGGTGGTCGCGCTTGCTCTGGGCAATGCGGGCGACCCCGCGGGGCGGGTGGCGACCACCGGCGAACTCCCGCGCGGCAACGGGCTTTTGGCGGCACGATAGGGCCGGACGCTCCAGGCTTCGAGGGAAAACCCGTGACTGACAGCGAAATTCTTCAGCAAGAAGAGCATGTCCGCCGCGACAACCAACGGGCACAGCGGGAGCTATACGCTCAGGCACTTCTGCTCCAGGGTATCGCGGACCACTTGGAAAACCTCGTGTACGCCCTGCGAAATCATCCAGAACTTCTGACCGAAACGCCGCCCCCAGGAGCCCAGAGCTATCTCGAAGACCTGGCCATCCTCGGCCGGAAGTCCCTGCTGGCTGAATGTGAGGAGTTTCGCCGGCTCCAAGAAAGAGCAAGGGTCATCGAAGAGCGCTTGTCCACCCTCCAGCGCGGTCCCAGCCAAAGCCCCATAAACTAGCCCCTCCGCAATCCTCACTTCCACTCCAATATTAAACTACAC
>JBAUWE010000437.1:0-1707 GCA_049583595.1 Terriglobia bacterium | reverse complement strand
CTTTAGCCCATGGCGTCAGCCATGGGACAGCAGACCATAACAAGCAAGCCCAGCCCCGGTTCTTACAGATGTTTGCAAAATAAAGTGGCGGTTCGCAAGTGTAGCGCCGCCGCGGCTGGCGCAGATGCTTGCCTTGTAGTATCTGCGTTCTCGCGAAGCGAGAGGCATCTGCTTTTTTTCATTCCACGCGGTCCATTGTGATCAGAGAGGTATCTTCCAGAAAATAGAACCGCCAGCTTGACCACGGCCAGTCGCCGGGCGAGCTGACCAGCCCTCGCGTCACCGGATTATTGTGCATATAGTCGAGCTTTTCCAGCTGCTTCTTTTCGCTATAGATGCCGTAAGGATAGAACCGCCGCTGCCACAAACGGTGGTGCGATTCATCATGAACCGAAGGCGGTAGCGTCAGGCGTGCCAGCATCTTCCGGCACCATGCCCTGTCCTGATTTTCGCGCAGGTGTTTCAGGATTTGCATAGCCGTGCGGATCTTGAGGCGCTGCACAATCCGGCTGGTGGCCTCAGCCGACTCCGGCTTGAGAAGCAGATGGAAGTGCTCCGGCATGAGCACCCAGCCAATCAAAAGAAAGCCGGTGGCTTTCCGGACATCGGCCAGCGCGTCCACAAAGCAGCGGCAGAAGCGTCGCGACCGGAACAGCGGCGTCCGCCTGTAAATGCTTGAGGTGATGAATTGCAACTCGCCCGGAATGTAGGGGAGCCTGCGGCGCGCCATGGCTCCGCAGTATACGCCTTGGGGCCCGTCCAGACCAGTCCCTTCGGGACTACGCAGACACTACAAACCAACCGTCTGCGCCAGCCCCGGCGGGATAAACCTGTCGCCGAACGGGAGAACAAAGCACTCCTAAGCAAGAACCGCGGGCCGTAAAGGCCCGCGCTACAATAGCGAGCCAACAGCAGGAACCACCGTTTTTACCCATGGTCTGCCCTCTGCCAACTGCCTGCTGCCGTCTGCCTTCCCCAGCGGGGTCATTTTTCAGCCGCGGGCGGCGGTGACCGGCGGGTCGGCACATGCCCACTGAACAACCAGACCAAGACGAAGAAATTCGGCATGAAAAAGGGGAGGGGGGAAGGCAGTCGGCAGTCGGCAGTCGGGAGTCGGCAGGAGGCAGGGGGGCGGGAAAGAGCGGGAGGTGGTAGGTGGTAGATGGTAGGTGGTAGGTGGTAGGTGGGAGGTGGGAGGGTGAAAGCAGTGGGCAGGAGACAGTTGGCAGAAGGCAGTAGGAAGCCGACGAAAACAAGGGTTGGCACGGCTGCCGGAGGGCGGGGCGCGCCGCTTGCCGGGGTTACGTTCCACATCTTCGCTGCGAGATAACAGAAATGACAAAGGGAGCCCCAGCGCGGGGCGCCAGTTCCCTTCCACCTGCGGCGGACTGCCTTCTGACTTTGCCTTTTCCAAGACGGGAGGGCTGAAAGGATTCAGCCCATTCGGGCGGCTTCGCCATGGCTGAATCTTCCGCTCAACCTTGTGGGCTCAATGGCATAGCGCCTTTGCCGCCGGCTTACCCGCTCTGCCTTCTTGGCGCGGCAAAGTGGCCGTGTTGACATCAAATAATCAACCGTTCCTTCCTTTAGCGGAACCACCCCGGAAACCCGCCCTTGAACTGATGACAAGAGTATTAATCTCAATCTAGTACACAGATTGACAAGAGTCGAAAGCGTTTGTTAGGCTCAGTGAGTATTAGAAGTTTC
>JBAUWE010000436.1:0-5238 GCA_049583595.1 Terriglobia bacterium | reverse complement strand
TCGCCATCGACCTGGCCAATTTGTACATGGCGCGGGCCCAGGCCCAGCGGGCCGCGGATGCGGCGGCGTTGGCGGGAGCCAAGGAATTCGTAATTTCCGGGTGTACAACGGGGGGGTGCAATCCCGGCGGAGTTCAGGAGACCCTCGCGCGCCCGCAGGCCGAGGCTGCAGGAGCTCAGAACTACATCGCGGGACAGGCTGCCAGCATCCAGAACGGAGATATAACCTTTAGCTACCCCACACCTGAGGAACCCCAGATCACCGTCAATGCCAAGGCTACGGTGTCCACCTTCTTCGCCAAGGTTTTTGGCATCAAGACGGCGAACGTAAGCGCCACCGCGACCGCCGAGGCCTATAACCCCTCGGGGGGCAGTGCACCAGTCGCCGCAGCCTGCCTGAAACCTTTCCTGGTACCAAATTGTGACCCGACCCATACGTCACCGGGCAATTCTGTGTGCGCAACTGGCGGCCAGGGTTATTTTTTTGATCCCAGTACGGGCGCCATCGAACACTCGGGAGTCTACCCGGCGGGAGTCATTGGCATGCCGTGGCAGCTGCATAGTAACGCCGGCCCCAGCCAGTGGTACCTGGTGGGTTTTGGCGGTGCGCCTCCCTCCAGCGGCTCTGCCCTGAGGGATCACATTGCGGAGTGTACGCCTGCCCCTCTGTCTTGCGGCGATACGCTCACCACCGCCAATGGTAAAAAGGTCGGACCGGTGGACCAGGGAACGAATGCTCTGATCAATGCCGACGGTGACGGGCTCGGCCAGGGCCAGGATTCGATTGATACATCGGTCGGCCCTCCTTTCGCCATCACAGGAGGAAGCAACAACCCCAATCCCGCACTGAGGGGGAAAGTGTTTTACGATTACAGCGAAAGCCCCTCCGTTGCCACCGTTCCGGTCTATACCGGAAATGACCTGCCGCCCGGAGGGACCACCGTCACGATCGTTGGATATATGCAGGTGTTTATTAAGGATGCTGACCACCATGGCAACGACGACATGGTTGACGTGATCATCCTGAACATCAGCAGCTGTGGTGGTGCTCCCGGAGGAGGAGGCGGTGGCGTTACCCCCATCGTTGCGGCGGGAGGGTCGCCGATCCCGATCCGGCTGATCCGAACCAATTGATGGTCCTCCGGCCGGGCCGGAGCCTTCAGGGTTGCCGGCCCCTCCAAGAGGCCTGGCCGCAACCGATCAAAACCAAAACCGACTCGTTGCGAGGCGTGACTTCACTCTGCACACCCTCAGCGGCTCGAAAAAGTACTACCGCGAACAGCAGGCTTCTACTGCCACTCCGGCAGAGCCGGTGGAACTCCTAAGGTCATTTGCTGGCGAGAGATGGACTTCATTACCACATTGACGCTGACAGCCGCAGGATGGGCCGTTTTGATTGGACTCACGGTTGTCTCGGCTTTGATCCACGAGGCGGGCCACGCTTTGGCGTGGAGTTTGATGGGAGCAGAGGTCCGAGAGGTGGGTTATGCCAAGCCTGGCGGCCCCGCCTTAAGATTTAGAGTTGGCAAGGTCACGGTTGCCTTCAATCCATTCAGCGTGTTCGCCTACACACTGGTTGAGATCCCTGGGGAACAGCTTCGTAGCATGACCAGGGTTCAAAGGATATTCGTGCACGGCGCAGGTATCACGGCAAACCTGCTTGCTGCTGCGCTTGTCCTGTTTTTAAGCGGTGCGGTGATTCATCTCTTTGCCGCCTTCTCAGCCTCCCTCGCGGTCCAAAATGCCTTTTTGCGGGACGGGAGAAGGATTCTTGCCGTCTTTTTCGAATTGTGAGCCAGGCGCGCCGACTTTCACTGCCGCGAGCTCCAAAGGGTGCGAGTACTGAAGTGTGCTTCGCGGGCCGAGAGACAATGTGAATGTGGTCATCCTGAATGTCAGTAACTGTGGAGGCTCGGACAGTGGTAGCGGCGGCCGGCGCAGACGCTCACCTTATAGTGTCTGCGGTCTAGTGAAGTGAGGGGCTCATTCTATTATTCATTCCAACGAGTCCGCCGTAACTACCGTGATGCCTTGCAGCAAGGTGGTTCTGCCACAATGCCATTCTACCCTCGACAACCTCGCTGATCGCGGACATTGAAAGCCGATGTCTGCGCCAGTCCCTGGCGGTCTGAATGCCACGGCGATTTCAGGCTGGCGCAGTTCCTGAAATAGCAGTATCATTACGCTTTTCTTGCGGCTGGTTGCGGATCACGATTGCCAACAGGATTTCGTTCCGGGGCTTTGAAGCAAAACAACCAGGAAGCGAAAAATGCCGCTCAACAGCAATCCCTGAAGTGCGCCCCATCGCATTCTGCCGGAGCTTTTGATCGGCGCCAACTCCACTCTGTGAGACGGTCCGAATGAATCTAACGATAAAGAGAATATCGGCGTCCCCCGCGATTGGGCGACCCCTGATGTTTGTGCTGGCTGTTGTGATGATCGGCCTGATGGCGCTGCCGGCGCTGGCGCAGGAGAACCATTTGCAGGCCGCCAGTCGCCGCCGGAGAAGTTCTGAGACGAAGCCTTCGCCGGCGGTGGAGCGCGGCAAGAAGGCCTACGATGGGAACTGTTCCTTCTGCCACGGGGAGGATGCCACGGGCGGGCGCGGTCCGGACCTGGTCCGCTCGTCGCTGGTGGCACACGATAAGGCTGGAGACGAGATCGGCCCGGTCATCCTGAACGGCCGGCCAACCAAAGGCATGCCGCCGCTTCACCTGAGCGGCTCGCAGATTACCGACATCTCCGCGTTTCTTCACTTCCGGCAGGCGCAAAGTCTGGCGTCCGCGCATCTGCCCGCGAACTACGCGCTGAAGTGGATGCTGACCGGCAACGCCGCCGCCGGAAAGGCGTTCTTCAACGGAGCGGGGAAGTGCAAGGACTGCCACTCGCCCACCGGCGACCTGGCGCACGTTGCAACCAAGTACGCACCGCTGGACCTGGAAACGAAGATGCTTTACCCACGCGGCGCGGATCACAGGACGGTAACGGTGACCTTGCCTTCCGGCAAGACCGTCGAGGGTCCGCTCTATCATCTGGATGAGTTCACCGTGGCGCTGCACGATTCGGCGGGATGGTATCGCTCATTCCCGCTCGATCAGGTCAAGGTGAGCGTTCATGATCCGCTGGCGGCGCATCGCCAACTGCTCGACGACCTGACCCAGGCGGACGTTCACAATCTCTTTGCCTATCTGGAAACTTTAAAATGAGGACGTTGTTGATGACACACCGTCGCACCACCCGCTTCGGAATTTTCAGGGGACTTTCTCTCGATCGATTCGCTGCGTATGTTCTGATGGCGGCCTGCGGACTGCTGCTTTCGGCAGCCCCCGTGCCGGCGCAGGGACTTCCTGCAAAAGCCCTGCTGGAGCCGCCCACCACTACCTGGCCCACTTATAACGGTGACTATTCCGGGCGCCGCTACAGTACGCTCGACCAGATCAATTCCTCGAACGTCCACTCGCTGGCGCTGAAGTGGCTTTTCGCCACCGGCACGCGGAGCATCAAATCCACTCCGCTGGAAGTGAACGGCATTCTCTATTTCACCGTGCCGGATAACGTCTGGGCCGTTGACGCCCGCTCGGGACGCGAGATCTGGCACTATTACCGCAAGTCCGAGGGCGACCACATCGGGAACCGCGGAGTCGGCATGTGGCATGACCGCCTCTACTTCACCACGCCCGACGCGCGCCTGGTCTGCCTGAACGCCAAAGACGGCAAGCCCGTCTGGATTGTCAAACTCGCCGACGCCGACCTCAAGTACTTTGCCACCATGTCGCCGCTGGTGGTGAAGAACCACGTGATTGTGGGCGTCTCCGGCGACGTCACGGACATTCCCGGGTTCCTCGATTCCATCGATCCGGAGACGGGCAAGTTGCAGTGGCGCTGGTGGGTTGAGCCGCATAAAGGCGAGCCCGGCGCCGATAGCTGGCCCAACACGGAAGCCCGTCGCCATGGCGGCGGCATGACCTGGATGACTGGTACTTACGATCCCGAGCTCAACCTGCTTTACTGGGGCACGGGGAATCCCAACCCGGTGCTGGTGGGTTCGGCGCGTCCCGGCGCAAACCTTTACACCTGCTCGGTTGTGGCGCTCAATCCGGACACCGGCAAACTGGTTTGGTACTACCAGACTTCGCCGCACGACGTGCACGACTGGGACTCCGTGGAAACGCCGGTGCTGTTCGATGGCGAGTTCAACGGCAAGCCCATGCACCTGCTGGCCCAGGCCGCGCGCAACACCTTCTTCTTTCTGCTGGACCGCTCCAACGGCAAGCATCTGCTGACCGCGCCGTACATCGACCAGACGTGGTCGTCTTCCTACGACGCCCAGGGCCATCCCATTCCCAAACCACACATGGCGCCTTCGCCTGACGGCGCTCTCGTAGAGCCCGCGACGGGCGGCGGCACCAACTGGATGGCTCCCAGCTTCGATCCCCAGACGGGCCTCTTCTACGTCACTGCCACCCGCACCTTCAGCATCTACTATCTGACGGCGCGCGGCAAAGCCGAAGGCTGGGGCGGGCGCGACCGCGGGCTGTGGGCGGATACGGCCACCCGGGCCATCGATTACAAGACGGGCAAGATCGCCTGGACCCACGAACTGGGCCGCGGCGGCTCCAGCGCCGGCAACCTCTCCACCGCCGGGCACCTGCTGTTTACCGCCGACAACTCCGGCAACCTGCTGGCGCTTGATCCGGCCACGGGCAAGACCCTATGGCACCTGAACGCCGGCGGGCGCATGGAGAGTTCGCCCATGACCTACCTGCTGGACGGTCGCCAGTACGTGGTGGTCGCGTCGGATGACCGGCTGATGGCCTTCGGGCTGCCCGAGAAGCCCTCGGGGGCGGGCGTGGAGTCCGCCGGGCGCTGAGCTAGAACGCCTCAAACGGGTTGATTGTAATTTCTACACACTGTTTCAAATTTGGACACATTTTTCAACAATTCCATTCGAAGTCCTCTTTTAATAAAATAAATACTGTATTAACAATTAGTTACAATTTTATGAATTTTCGTCCCAAACGTCCCATTTGGGGCGATGAAAAGGCGAAATCTAGCCTACATTAGGAAGCTAGATTGCCTTGCGGGACCCTCCGCGTCCCGCTTGCCTTACAGCTTGATCCAGGACTCCCGATCGGCGGCTTCGCGGGCTTTCAGGCACACTCGCGTTATGGAGAGCGAATCTTTGGCTGAGACCAGCGGTTCCTCTTCGCCGCGCATTGCCCCGACGAACTTTGCAAAC
>JBAUWE010000435.1:0-3216 GCA_049583595.1 Terriglobia bacterium | reverse complement strand
GTGGTGGAGCAGGGCGGGCGGCGCCCGCACGAAGTGCTGGACATTTTCTTTTTCCTGCACCGCCGGAGGATCACCCGAATGGAGCAACCGGAGCCCAACCTTCCCGGGGCGAGAAACGCGGGGATTGCGGCTGCTTGCGCGGAGGTGCTGCTTTTCGTTGATGATGACGTCCTCCTTCCTCCCCATGCTGTCAGGTGTCTTGCGGAAAATTTCCGCGGGTCCGAACTGAAGGCCGTAGCGGGGCTGGTGGTATCAGAGAGTGACCCGGAGGAATCGCTGCGGGCCTATGCGCGGCAGCTCGGCGTGACGAGTATGGAGGAGCCGCAGAGACCGACCCATGTGGAGGAGTTTATTGGCGCGCTGATGATGGTCTCCGCGAAGGCAGTGTGTGTTGCGGGTGGGTTTGATCCTCTGTTGGGCAGGCTGACGCCAACCGCCTACGGCGAAGACGACGACTTTTGTTACCGGCTGCGGCAGGCGGGCGTTCCATTGTTTATTGATCCTTCCGTCCGGGTCTTGCACCGCGACCACCTGGCGGGCGGGTGTGGCTCACGGCAGACAGACCCGGAACTGGCCCTGAAATACCACATGAAGAGCATGGCCTATATCCGCATCAAGCACCACGGGCGGCTGGGTGCGGGCGGCTGGCTGCAACTGGCGCGGGGTTTCATTGCCAACCGGGAGATCCTGAGAAACCGCCCCGGCCAGGCCATTCTAAATTTTATGGCCGCCCGGAAGGCTGTCGGCGAGGTGCGGGCTTTTATGGCGGGTGACCGGACCGTTCGTGCGCCTGCCGGAGGGGCATACCTGGCATGAATGCTTCGCCAGAAACGCCCAACGGCCATCTCGCCCGGATTTACGACCGCTATGCGGAGACGCGACCGCACCATGCGGCGCCCGCCTCCGCGCCGCTATCTGATATGGACTTCAGTCATGAGACCCCATTCACGGCCGTCAGCCTGAAGCAGGCGCTTGAATTTGCCGGATTCGGCGGAGTCAATGTTGCCCCCATGGGGCCCGTTATCAACGGGGCAAAGAGCGCTCTGCGGTTTCTTCTGTGGAAAGGAATTGCCGCCGGCCTGCGATTCGTCCAGACCGTCGAAGGCCGTCCGCGCAGCCCTCTGGATTCCATTTACACCGCGGCGATTTATGCGATCGGCAAAAAGCGTTAGAAAAAGTGGAGGGCGCTTGCCAGCGGAATGCAGGTCACTACTCCCAGAAGAACTGGCAAGGGAAAGATTGAAATGCCTGCCGTAATGAACCCGACAGAAAGCTGTACCGGGCCGTCGCGCCGCTTCTACGACTCCACAGACGAGAATCGGTGGGGGCGTACGTCGATCCCCGATCTCGAGAGGGCGGTGGAGCAGTGGCTAAGCCTTGGGGGCGTGGCAGAGGGCAGCGTCGTCGTGGAACTTGGGTGCGGAAGGGGCGCGTTCACTTACCTTTCGGAGCGTTTCCGTTACTTCGGCATTGACCTTTCGTTCGAGGCGCTGAGCAGATACGTCGGCCCCCCGGCCGCTGTTCAGGCAGATGTTGGTAGATTGCCCCTGGCCTCAGAATGCGCCGACTTTGTCTTTTCAATTGCTACCCTCGAACACGTTCCCAATCCCGAAAACGTGCTGGCCGAAGTCGATAGGATTCTGAAACCGGGCGGCAGCGCGCTGCTTTCGCCTGCCTGGTTTTGCCGGCCCTGGGCTGCAAGGGGGTTGCCCATTAAAACGTACTCTGAGCTGGAATGGAGGGATAAGGTGCGCAAGGCCCTGATCCCTTTGCGCAACAGCCTGATCTGGCGGTCGGCCTTCGCAATCCCGCGGCGTTTGAGGCGTGAATTGTGCCACTGGCTGGCTCCGGCTAGGTGGCGATTTCAGTATCAGCGGCTCTCGCCGAACCTGGAGGAGTACATCTATACGGACTGCGATGCTTTTTGTTCGCTCGATCCTCATGAGGCGGTAATGCTTTTCAGGCACTGGCGCTACCAGGTGCCCAGCGCCCCTGGCTTCTGGAGGAGAGTTCTGCTGCGCAATGTTCCTGTGGCCGTCCAGAAGCCCTCCGCATTGAAACCCGGTATCACGAGGGAAAGCTTGTCACCGAAGCCGAAATGATGACCGGGTAATGGTTGTCCTTCGGAGCATCCCGCAGCCCGAGGCGTGTCAACCGCACAGATCATTCCCTATGCCAGCGCTGATACAGGTCAAACACCGTTCCAACCTGGAAGAAGACGGCACTGAATCCTGCAACTGCCTGAAATCCGCCGCTTCCGGGGTTCGACCGCGCCGGCTCGCCATCCTGATCAGCCATCCGGTCCAGTATTTCTCTCCGCTGTTCCGGCGACTTGCCGAACAGCCGGAGATTGACCTGACGGTGCTCTATTGCAGCCTTCAGGGAGCCGGAACCATGCGTGATCCGGGCTTCGGCGTGTCGTTTGCGTGGGACATTCCGCTGCTGGAAGGATATCGCTACAAGGCGCTGAGGAACTTCTGGCCGGGGCGGCTGAAAGGCTTCTTCGGTTGCCTGAATCCAGGCGTTATCACCGAACTCAGGAAGGGCGGTTACGACGCCGCCATTGCTTTCGGATGGGGAAGCCTGTCGACGTGGATGGCGTTTGTGGGCGCGCGGAGTGCCGGAATGCCCTGGATGATTTACGGCGACAACATTTCACTCTACGAGAACGGACGGCGAGGGCCCGGCCAGGCGCTTCGAAAAGGCCTCCTGCGCGTCCTGTTTGGCGCCACCAGCGCCTTTTTGGCCAGCGGCGCCTTCAACCGGGAGTTCTACCAGCTCTATGGGGTTCCGGCTGAGAGGTGCTTTGATGTTCCCTTTGCGGTTGACGTCAGCCGCTTCTCCCGCCGGGCCCGGGAAGTTCGGCAGCGACGGAACGAAATCCGAGCGAAGCTTGGCATCCCGCCAGACAAAGTGCTGTTCCTCTTTGTCGGCAAGCTGCTCAGTAGGAAAAGGCCGCAGGACCTGGTCGAGGCTGTGAAAAGGGTTCAGGTGGCGGCGCCCAATGCGGCCGCGCTTCTTGTTGGTGAAGGCAAACTCCGGCCCATCCTGCAGGCCCAAATTGGCGAATCCGGCGCTCAAGCCTGGTTGGCGGGTTTCAGGAACCAGAGCGAACTGCCGGAGATGTACGGGATGGCCGATGCCCTTGTTCTGCCTTCTTCTTCCGATCCCAAGCCTCTGGTAGTGAATGAAGCCATGGCGTGCGGTCTGCCCGTC
>JBAUWE010000434.1:0-2444 GCA_049583595.1 Terriglobia bacterium | reverse complement strand
CTGTTCGGCGGTGAGGTGGGTGTCGAGCGCCAGGTCCGTCATGCCGATGATGCCGTTCATGGGGGTGCGAATCTCATGGCTCATGTTGGCCAGAAACTCGCTCTTGGCAAGGCTGGCGGCCTCGGCCTGCCGCTGCGCCTTTTTGCTCGCAGTGATATCCTGGCCGATGTTTATGGTCGAGCCGTCCGAGAGGCGGACACTTGCCCAAGTGGTGTCCAGAATTCGGCCTGCTTGATTGCGAACTCTGAAGTCGAGCCATCCTCCGGACGCTTCTTGCCAGTGAGAGGAAATGCGTTCGCGGAACTCCTCGTCGGGACAGCTGTCGAGGATCTGGCTGGCGTCGCGGAATTCGTCCCTCGACCAACCGAGCACTTGCATGAATTCTCGATTGACACTTTTCGTTATTCCTGTGGGTTCGTGGAGAGAAACCATGATCGGAATTCTGTCAAAGAGCCCCTGGAGAATCTCCGTCTGCTTCCGTTCAGCTCCATGGGCAGCTTCCAGCTGTGCGGTTCGTTCCATGACTCGCTTATCAAGGTTCGCGTTCAGCTGGATCAGCTCATTCGCCTGTTGATCGAGTCGACGATGACTCTCCGAAAGCACGTCGCGCCAGCGGCGCAGGACTCGGAGAGTGAAGATCCATCCGATCAGGAGAGTTGGCAGGGCCGCGAGGGCGACGAGACTGTTGATAAGGGCCTTCTGCTGCTCTGATTTGAGGATGTCGTTGGCGCGTTTATTGAGCCGAACCGCCACTCTTGTCATGCCCTGCGAGTAGATCTTTTTCTGCGCCTCGTACTCCGCTGAGGAAAGAACTTCACGGGCCGCTGCCGCACGGCTCTGGCGAACGAGGTCAAAGGCGCGATGCTCCATTTCGACCAGCTTTATGTTGGCGGCTTCGGTCGCGGCAGCGCCCTCTACCGCGTGGGCGTCCGGGTCAAGCTCGATGATTCTCTTGATTGCACTGTCCAGAATCGGCTCAAAGTGCAGATACCGCTGCTCCCATGCCAGATCTCCTGTGGCCGCCGCCATGCGGGCGGACATCGTCAGGACCTCGTCCAGATGCGTGACCACACCCTGTAGTTCCTGGACTTGAAACAGACGCTCCCGGATCACTCTGGCCATACGGTAAGAATCGTAGATGCTCCATCCGAACCAGCCGATGACGGTTGCCGTCAGCAGCACGGCAACGGTCAAGAACAAGGTCGGGAAACGCTCTGGTGTTGATGGGCTCCGATTCTTGTTCATTGGGAATTCCTTAGCCATATTGGACCCACAGGTTGGTCAACGTACCGAATCCCGTGGGGTGAATCGCGTTCGCGCTGACCATGACCGTCCCTGAGCCCTTGCCCCCATTCTCGCCAGTAATAAGCACCTGCGCCTGGAGCGCGTTGACGAGGACAAGACTTGATAAAGCGCTCGCCGCAAAACCACTCAGAAGCCGTTTCACTGGGATCTCCGCTCTCAAATCCGGGTAGCTGAAGGTGCAGGGTCCCAATACCTCAAAGCCCGACGCCCTTCCTTTCGGGCACGCTTGTTAAGCTCGCCAAAGCCCTCGCGCCGAACTTGAACGGGAGCATTTCCACAGTTGCACTCCCTCTTTGTTTTATCGACAGCAGCCATGGAGCGATTGAGGAAGAGAGGAAGAAATGTGACCGGCGACAGCCCGACCCATGGCCACACCGCCCCCGAGTTCCCAAATCTCCTCAGGTGCAATGACCAACATCCTCGTGACGGCGTGAGTAAGTTGCGGTTCTTTTCGCAGCAATCGTAGGCGCCCAAAAGAAGCATCGCGATTCTCTGATGAGCGGGCACGGGCGAAGCGGAGAGGGAGGCAGAGGATACGCTAGCGAGAGACGGTGAAGACTATGGAGCCGCGAAGGGAATCGAACCGCCGACGCATGCACCACTGGAGACATCTTGACCTTGGCTCGCCAATGCCGCGGCCACAGGATCGCGAGCGCCTCAGATATCAGCCACAGACCCAGGGGACGCGGGCGGGTGAGGGGTGTTTAGCGAAAGGGCACGGACCGCAGCTTTAGGGGGCACGGCTTCAGCCGTGCCAAAGACGGCCGCTCCCCAGAACAAAAAGCCCTCTCCCTTGGGGAGAGGGTGGCCGCGCATCGCGGCCGGGTGAAGGGTCTTTTGAACTGAATGATTGAATCGATTGCGATTGGGTGATTGAAGCTGGCCTTAGGCTTTCAGCTTTCATCCTTCACACTTCAGTTTTCCCCCTACTTCCTATTTCCTACTCACTATTGCCTCTTTGTGGGGAGAGGGTGGCCCGCAGAGCCGGGCCGGGTGAGGGGTGTTTGGGTAGGGCGAGTTCACCTCGCCAATGGCGGCGTCAACCCGCCTCTACACGCCTCCACCCCGCGTAGCGCCTACCCGCCGGGGTCGCGGTCTGCGGTTCTCGTTGCGAAAGGGCGCGGACCGCAGCATTAGGG
>JBAUWE010000433.1:0-8058 GCA_049583595.1 Terriglobia bacterium | reverse complement strand
GTATAATATGTTCCAGTGCAGGTTGCCGGGCACGGGTCGTAGCTCAAGGTGGTGCCGATGAAAGAGGTATTAACCCCCGCGTCTTGCAGGTAGGTTTTGACGTCTTCCATGATAGACTTTACCGAAGCTGGGTTGGCCGTATTAGTATCCTGGTAATTTTCGGAACCGGCGATCCGGGCGCCCTCGCGGACGGCGTTGGCGAGTTTCTGTTTGAGGTTATAGGCGTGAGAAAAATCCAGCAGGCCCACCACCATCACCAGAATCAACGGAAGCGCCAGGGCGAACTCAAGCAGCTCCGCGGCTTCTGTCTCCCTCACGCGCGTGGCAAACTTTAACGCCGTCACGGACGACGAAACCCGCAGCTTAACTGCCAGACCCGAAATGGCGCACGATAGCTGCCGGATTAAAGAGGTTTTGATCTTGGAATTTGCTATTAACACGGACCCTTACTCCTCCCCCTTCAAAAGCTGGTTCCCACCGGGCACGTTGCAGGCTGGTTTTCCAGCCGCATCTGAACCGTCGTTGAAAGGTTGATGGTTGATAAGTTAATGCTGGTGAAGGGAAGCGAAAAAGTATAGGGATACTCATAGGTAAGGCGCACACCACAGATGTGCGGTACCGTATTGCTGGGATCCAACTGGACGTAGACGATCGAGGCATTCGTGACCTTTGTCGTGTCCAGATTAGCCGATTGCAGAACAGGATCGACGAAATTGGTCCAGATGTCGGTGGCGGTGTAGGTGGTGGCTCCAGGGCAATACGTCGAGTCAGCGCAAGGAGTCAGAACCGCCTGTTTGGCCCCTTCTCTTGCCGCCCGGGTGATGGTTTGATAGACGTTCCAAGCGCGACCGAAGCTGATGATCCCCAGCAGCAACATCAGGAGTATGGGGATCACCACAGCTGCTTCTACCAGTTCAGCGCCTGATTCTTCCCTGCAATTTGTAACCAGTCGGACACTAATACGTCTAAGCAGTGTCCTTGGCAAATGACACATGCGCCCCCATTCTACCCCTCCAGCGTAGAGTATCATACAATATCCCCTTTAAATGTAAGTATTTCCTCCCTACGCTTGGTACCATAAGAGCAACTCTGTTGCCATAAAGTTCCTTTAACGGGACGGAAGGGTCCGAACCAGCTCAGATATCTCTTAGTATTAGTATCCGTAAACTTACCTGTTGTCAATAGGGTAAACTGATTAACCAGTATCCTCGGTATCTCCAGAAAGGCTTGGCAACCACGCCCATCCATCTGACTTTACGCTCGAATCTTCTGAAAGGCCGGCAACATTTCAAACGGTTTGCTGGTGTTGGCGATGGTTTCGCCCAGTTGCTCAATTCGCTCTTCCGACATGTTGCCCAGCAGCAGGGCAGCGCGCTGGAGGTAATCAATTCGCTCCGGAACCAGACCCATGATCCTGGCACACGTAGCGTCCACAGCCACGGGATCGTCTCCGGCTACCAGAACTCCGGATGCCTTGGGCGTTCCCTGGATGGGACCGTTGCCTTCCATGCCCACGATGCCGTCTACGATGGCAAAATCCGGCCGGACCGTGCTGTTAATGTCCAGAATTGACTTGCTGATGCCCGCCCAGTGAAGCACGTTCTTGGGCCATCCATAACAACTTCCGGGAACGATACCAAACATGTTCTTCAGGGCCAGGGTGACTCCTACCCAATGGTGGGTCTTCATTTTGGGCATCGAAACCACAAAGTCAGCCGCCAGAACCGCCTTCGGCAGGAATAAGGACTTCAGCCTGGAAGCGCGAGTGCGGGTTCCAACCTGCGATACTTCATCAGTATTCAAATCGACGAAAGACCGGTCCAGCGGGCCCAGGTAGTCTCTCAGGCGCAGTTCTTCCAGAATCCCTTCCGTATCGCGTTCATGCCCCGGCCCTTCGGCAACGATCACGGACTTTGCGCCCAACCGCAGGAACGCTTCACGTGCAGCCCGGATGACCACCGGGTGGGTGTTGATCATCCCTTCAATATCGGGTTCTACGAAATTCGGTTTCAGGAGCACCGACTTGTCGCGCACGGGCGGCCTAAGCTCCTGCAACATTTCCCAGAGGATGGCTTCTACATCAGCCGCATAGTTTGAGACGCTCCTGATGGCCACCGCGGAGGGAGAGCGGTTAAACGGGGGGACCAGGCGTGTGTTGGAATAACTCATTTCGCTTCTATTGCCTGTGACGAACTCTCGAGCCAGCAGGGAACACCGCCCAGAGCCATTGACGCCCAGGCCATGGCCGGGATGCTTTGCAGGAATTGATTGTTGCCGTAGAAATCGCCCAGTCGAGTCTCAAGGAGATTCTCCGCCCGGCCGTAAACTTTGAGGCAAAGATGGGCCAGGGCCAGCGATGCCGGGCTGCGGAGACTCTGATAGCGCTGCCGCAGCCATTCCACGCCTTCCACGTTTATGTCATGGTTCTGGTAATTTCTCAAAGCCAGCAGTGCCCATACGGTCGGTGAAATCCGGGGGACCCCGGGAACACCGTACACCAGGGGATTGCCTGCATTCCAGCCGCCACCGGGGCAGGCACGGTCATAGAGCATCTTTTCACCCATTTGGATGCGTTTGACGGCACGCGAAGGGCGATACAGGGTGGGGATGTTCTGGAGCAGGATCAGGGCATAGGCCGTGGGTTCCACCCAGCTTGCCGTGTTGGGTGTCCAGCCCCATCCTCGAAGGCCATGATCCTGGTGAACTACCGAGTGAGCCTGCTTCTGCTGCCGCAAGCGCCATAAAAAATTGCCCTCTGCCGGCCATGTTTCGCTCAGCCAGCTTGCTCCGCGGATAACGGAATTCTGCGACGGGCCTTTCAGGCTGATGAGGGCGAGGCATGCCAGTGCGGAAACCCAGCAGCCTGGTTCCTTGCCGGAACCAGTGGGCCAGGCGCCCGCTGTCATCTGCGCTTGCTGCAGCCAGCCGGTCGCGGAAGCGAGTGTTTTGCCGGACGACTCTTCATGAGCCTGTAGGGCAAGAACGGACCAGGCCGTGGGCTCGGTGGTGCTTGGGAGTTCGGGCCGGTACCCCCATCCGCCATCCGCGTTTTGGGCGTGCCGCAACAGATCAGGGAAGAAGTCTTGCGCCGGGGTATGAATGTCGCGCTCCTGAGTTGAAAATGCGTATAAGCCAATACCTGCGGACATTCCTGATACCCGGGATCGGAGAGGTTACATGATACGTTCTTGCGAGGTAGTCTCTTCAGCCTCCATCATTCCCAGTTCCTCGTTATCCATCTGAATCTGCAATTGATTGATCAGGCGGTGCAAATATCCACGTGCCACGCCCAAGGACCGGGCCGCATCGACCTTGCGGCCTCCGCACTCACGCAGAGTCCTCAGAATCAGACGCCGCTTGAATTCGCGAACTTCGTCTTCGTAGGAGCGTCCCACCGTGGCTTGCTCGAAATCTCCCTGAAGGCTGTTGGGCAAATGCCAGGTTTCTATCGTGGACCCTTCGGCCATCACGACTGCGTGCTGGACCGCATTTTCCAGCTCCCGGACATTTCCGGGCCATTGGTATTCTTCAAGGGCGTGGATGGCCAGAGGTGAAAATCGGGTTGAGGTTTTTCCAAACTGCTGCGTGAACCGCTGCAGGAAGTGCTGGGCCAGAATCGGAATCTCGTCACGGCGATCGCGAAGGGCCGGGATTTGAATCTGCACCACGTTCAGCCGGTAAAAGAGGTCCTTTCTGAAGAGCCCCTCTTCCACCATGGATTCCAGGTTGCGGTGCGTGGCGCAGAGGACCCTCACGTTGACTTCAATGGGGGTATTGCTTCCCAGCCGCTCGAACGAGCGCTCCTGAAGCACCCTCAGCAGCTTGGATTGCAGCCCCAGTGGCAGGTCACCGATTTCGTCCAGGAGGAGGGTTCCGCCGTGGGCTGCCTCAAACCGCCCGCGGCGCGCGGTGATTGCGCCCGTAAAGGCGCCCTTTTCATGCCCGAAGAGCTCGTCGTCCACCAGAGTTTCCGGCAGATTGGCGCAGGAAAACGCCACCAGGGGACCGTTGGCGCGAGGACTGATGCGATGAATGGCGCGGGCCAGCAGCTCTTTACCCGTGCCGGTTTCGCCGGATATCAGAACGCTGACATCACAGGGCCCCACCTTGCGGGAGGTCTCGAATACCTGGTGCATGGACTCAGACGTTCCCAGCATTTCTCCAAAGCGCCCTGCCGAGAGGTCCCGGGAACGCAGGTCGGCCAGTTCTTTTTCAATTCTTCGGAAACGGCACGCCCGCCGCAATAGGAGCCGCAGGTCCGCCATGTTGGGAGGACTTGAGAGTGTGTCATATGCGCCGTTTTCGATGACGGTCCGGGCGAGGCTGTCGTCGGTGTCGCCCACAATGGCGATCATGGGAGTGGAGGAATCGAACTTCTTGATCTCATCCATCAAATGGAGGGTTGCTTCGGCGCTCGCTTCTTCTCCACTATCGTGCAGGTCCAGCAGGACCACGTCGCACCAAGCCCGCTCGGCTGGAGTTCCATCAATTTCGTTCTGTTCGCTGGTCCGGACTTCGTAACCAGGTCCGAGGGCTCTGGTGACAACTTCTGCAAAGGGACCGTCTGAACTGTGAAATAATACCCGGATAGCTTGCTCACACATCAGCTATACCCCGCTCTCCTGGCAGCCTCTGACCATCTGCCAACTGCACATTCCGTGTGACCGCACATGTACAGTACTCAAGTGGTAAATCGCATGGTTCCTGCTTTCCCCCCCCAGTGCACAAGTTTTACTGCAATAATTGTGTGCTTGCAATGGTACTAAAGTACGATGTTAAAATTCCAGTCATAGCCACTTGCTGACCTGATTTCTGTGAAGCCGGGACGCTCCGGACTACAGTTGCACTTCATGAAGCGGTTGAATATTTATTGTGTACCATTATTAAAGTAAATAACTTAGTATAGTTTCAGATCTCCCAATCTGCTGGCGGTTTGAAGGGCAGGACTTATCCGCGCGAAGCAAGACTATCACGAAATTCGACCTTGTGGGCATGGAATTAGGCATGGTGAAGGCGATCCCTTTTGCCTTAGGATTTACGCATTCTCCAACCCGTTAAATAGAAGAGGTACCTTTCTAGTAATTTGCTTGCCCGAATGTGGGGGAGGCGGTGCATAACTATCCTGCCTGCCGGTACCCGGCGCCTCTCGTCACATTCCGATGTTAGCTGGGTCACAGAAAGCGATCTATATCTGTGATATTGCTCACGTGCGAGGCGGATTTATCAACGCCATCCTCGTTTGGCTATCCAGTCTATTTGAGGAGCAACCCCCATGAAGGAAACCCTTCGATTCAAACTCAATGGAAAACCCGTGAGCCTGGAAGTCGATCCCAGCTGCAAGCTGTTGTGGGTTCTGCGCTACGACCTGAAACTTACCGGCCCTAAGTACGGTTGCGGCGAAGCCCTTTGCGGGGCGTGTACCGTGATCATCGACCGACAGGTGGCGCGATCGTGCTCAATTCAAATGAAAGACGTGGCAGGGAAAGAAGTTACCACCATTGAAGGACTGGAACAAAACGGCAAGCTGCACCCCTTGCAGGAAGCTTTTGTTCAGCATGACGCGTTGCAGTGCGGGTACTGCACGCCGGGCATGATCATGAATGCTTACGGTCTGTTGCTGAACAATCCCCGGCCTTCACGCAGCCAGATTATTGAGCAAATGGAAGGCAATCTTTGCCGCTGCGGAGCGCATGTGCGCATTGTGGCGGCTATCGAGACAGCCGCCCGGCAGATGGGAAGGAGTGCGTGATGAAGACTCTTGATGAAAACCGCCGACCACTTGAAGAAGAAAACCTGGAACTTGATTTCAGCGATCTGACATCCGATCCCGGGCCGGCATTCCCGCTCAACCGGCGCGAATTCCTGAAGCTGGTGGGCGGTGGAATTCTCGTCTTCTCCACGGTTCGCTGCTCATGGGCTCAGGAAGGTGGGCGGGGCCGCGGCCATGCTCTTCCCGAAGATTTCAACGCCTTCCTTCGGATTGGGGAAGACGGTAAGGTCACCGGCTATACCGGAAAGATTGAAATGGGCCAGGGCGTTATCACTTCGCTGGCACAGATGCTGGCGGATGAACTGGATGTTCCATACGATTCCGTCCACATGGTGATGGGCGATACGGCCCTCTGTCCGTGGGACCGCGGCACCTTCGGCTCAATGACCACGCGCTTTTTCGGCCCTCCTTTCCGCGCAGCCGCTGCTGAAGCAAAGGCCGTGCTGGTGGCTCTGGCGGCTGAAAAGCTGGGCGTGCCGAAAGAGCGGCTGAAAACCAGGGACGGTGCCGTCTACGTGGCGGGAGGCAACAGAAAGGTCACCTACGGAGAGCTCACCAAAGGGAAGAAGATCATGCGGCACGTGAAGGGCGCATCCGTCGAGACGGCCGCCGACTTCACTATCGTGGGCAAGCCCGAAATCAGAAGAGACAGCATTGACAAGGTGACCGGCAGGGCCACTTATGCCGGTGACATCAAGGAACCGGGGATGCTTTGTGCGCGCATCCTGCGGCCGCCTGCTCACGGCGCCAAGCTGGTCAGCGTGGATACCTCCGGCGCAAAGCAAATTGCAGGCGTCCAGGTTGTTCATGAAGGGGACCTTGTAGCCGTGCTTCACCCGGAACCTGAAATAGCGGAGGAAGCGCTGGGGAAGATCAAAGCCCAGTTTGACCAGCCCAAGCCTTACGCGGATGACAAGACGATCTTCGAGCATCTGCTGAAGGTTGCGCCGGAGGGGGAAGTTGTAGCGTCAGGCGGGAACCTGCCGGAAGGCCGGAAGACTGCCGACCATCTGGTGGAGGAGACCTATCTGAATAGCTACGTTGCACACTCACCGATGGAGCCTCACACGGCGCTCGCGAAGATGGAAGGCGGCAAGCTGACCCTCTGGGCTTCCACGCAGACACCTTTTCCACTGCAAGATGCTGCCGCTTCTTTACTGGGTATGCCGTCGGCCAACGTTCGCGTCATCACGCCCTTTGTAGGCGGAGGTTTTGGCGGCAAGAGCGCCATCCGGCAGGCGTTGGAGGCGGCCCGGCTGACCAAATTGACCGGGAAGCCGGTGCAGGTGGCATGGACGCGCGCCGAAGAGATTTTCTATGACACCTTCCGTCCAGCCTCGGTGATCAAGATCAAAGGCGGTGTGACGAAAGCGGGTCTGCTGACCTATTGGGACTATGGTGTCTACTTTGCCGGTGGAAGAGGCTCGGAGCAGTTTTACGATATTCCCAACCATCGAACCATGGCATTTGGATCGGGATGGAGAGCCCCGGAAGGAGCACATCCGTTTGCCACGGGTCCGTGGCGCGCCCCGGCCAACAACAGCAACACGCATGCCAGGGAATCACACATTGACCTGTTAGCCGCAAAGGCGGGAGTTGACCCGATCGAGTTCCGGCTGAAGAATCTGAAGGACGAGCGAATGCGGCGCGTTTTGCAGGCCGCCGCGAAACAATTTGGCTGGAAGCCGGCGAAATCGCCCAGCGGGCGTGGGCTTGGCGTGGCCTGCGGGACGGACGTCGGCGCCGTGGTCGCTCACATCGCGGAAGTTGCCGTGGACAAGGCATCGGGCCACATCCAGGTGAAGCGCGTGGTCTGCGCGCAGGAGATGGGGCTGTGCGTCAATCCCGAGGGCGCCCGCATTCAGATGGAGGGCTGCATCACAATGGGCCTTGGATACGCGCTGACGGAGGAGGTCAAGTTCACCGGCGGGGACATTCACGACAAAAACTTCGACACTTACATGATTCCACGTTTCTCCTGGCTGCCGAAGATCGAAACGGTCATCTTGGATGCCAGGAACAAACCAGCACAGGGCGGCGGCGAGCCGGCCGTCATCTGCATGGGCGCAGTGGTCGCCAACGCTGTGTATGACGCCATCGGCGTTCGGATGCTTCAACTGCCCATGACCCCGGAACGGGTTAAAGCAGCGTTGTCCCGCGCTTGATCAATGGAACTGTGCCCTCCGCCTAGTCAAGAGGGACAGGGGGGTATCGTTATGAGGATGTCGAACAAACTCAACTGGGCAATTAATATCGCCTTTTTGGTACTAATCCTGGCGGTCTTGTTC
>JBAUWE010000432.1:0-3648 GCA_049583595.1 Terriglobia bacterium | reverse complement strand
CCTCTCCCCATCCTGAATTCCCTGCCCTGCCGCTGAGCGGCTATTTCGGGGAACTTCCCAAGGGAGGCGCACTGGCAGTTTGCGTTCTGAGTGTCTGCACGCTGTTCCCTGGGGTGAAACTCACGACAAGACGAACCGGTGGCCGGAGCCAGAAACCCGACTCCGATATTAACTCAGGCCGTGCTTCTCACCCTTACAACAAGTAAGTGTCGGCCGCGATTTCGGGCGGGGCAGGCGATCCACCTGCCGGGTGGGAGTGATCCATTCGGAGGCACTACGCGGAAGCCGTATTCACTGAGGGTGACACTAGAAACCTTTGATTAATTGGATAGAGATGGACTTCATTTGCACATTGGCGTTGACGGGAGCTGGATGGGCGGTTCTCTTTGGACTCACGGTCGCAACGGCATTGATCCATGAGGCGGGCCACGCGCTGGCGTGGAGTTTGATCGGAGCACAGGTTCGAGAGGTCGGTTACGCCAAGCCTGGCGGACGCGCCTTAAGATTTAAAGTTGGCAAACTCACGTTTGCCTTCAATCCATTCACCGTGTTCGCCTATACCCTTGTTGAGAGCCCTGAGGAACACTTTCATAGCATGACCGGGGTCCAAAGGATATTCGTGCATGGCGCAGGTATCATGGCAAACCTGCTGGCTACTGCGCTTGTTCTATCGTTAAGCGGTGAGCTGATTCATGTCTTTGCGGCGTTCTCAGGCTCCCTCGCGCTCCAAAACATCTTTTTTCAGGATGGGAGAAGGATTTTCGCTGTCCTTTGCGAATTGTGACCCATACGCACCGATTTTCACTGCCACGAACTCCAGAGAGCGCGGGTACTTGAGAGTGTTTCTGCAGCGCAAAGTTGCGGGAGGAGGGGGAATTAGATGTATATGTCAATCTTCATTATGGTGGTTTCTGGTGCTCTGTTTTTGTTCTACATTCACACGATCTGTGCGAGGGCGCTGCGGCACGAATTCAGCCATCCATATTCCGAGCCTATTCTGAACGCTCTGCAGTTGGAATATCCTTTGGTGCGTGAGGCTTTTGACTCCAACAGCTCAGCCAACTACCCACAGGCACGTCACACCCTGGAGTGCGATTTTGTAACTCTGGAATACCTGCTGAGGAACGGTGACGGCACGCGGCGCCATTTGTCACGACAAGAGAAGATCCTGTTTCTCTATTTCCGGTTGTTGCTGTTCTGCCTGCCCGTTCTCAGCGCCCTCAAGGTCCGAGAAAAAGAGGTCGTCTTGAAATTGGCAACCCTTCTCCAGCATTTTGCAAACAGGGTCGGGGAACGATGGGAAGTGGGTGCCTTCGAAATAGCTCCTGCCAGTCGTGAATCCTGAAGTTGCCTGCTCCACGAAGGGAGGTTCTTGTGGCTGCTAGCGAGGAGCGCCGAAAGATTCTGGTACTTCAGAATGATTCCTCTATCCAAAATCTTTTGACGCTTATGAAGCAAATGGAACGTGACAAGGCAGCGGATGAGGATCCACGGCTGGCCACACTCGACAGGAATCAGTTCGAGACCGTCATTCTCGATGTGCGGTGTTCACAGATGTCCGCGGAGGAGGTCCGCGGCATCAGGGAGTTACGGCCCCGCCTGGTGGGAAGACAGCTTGTGATAACTGCGGAGGTCAACGGCCCCCAAACGTTGCGCCTCCTTGAGCGATACCTGACCAGGGGCCTCCCGCAAACGCTCCTTTGGCTGATCAGCCATCGTTATAAATCGCCGGAATAACGGTGTCCCCGTTTTCAAAGTTCCACGGCTTTACTGTGAATGCAGCGATTCTCTGGCGCGCTGATGTGTTTGTAGATGCAAGCGCCGGGCTTCAGCTCGGCATAACGCGTCTTCGAATTGAGTATTGCGTGGACATTTCACCTCCAGTTATTCCATTCCGCCTTTGTTCTGGAGACTTGTGGATTGACGTCTGTTCGCCCCTACCTGAGCCGCCCACCGATTCTCCCTGCGAATGATCGCAACGGACCGAGGGATCAAAATGGGCCTCTCGCGGCGCGACCGCAGACACCAGGAGGCGAGCATCTGCGCCGCCCGCCATCTGGAAAGGTGGCCGGTGCGTCTCCTTCCGGGGGTTAACGCAACAGGAACCATCTAAGGCGAACGGTCACACGTCCATTCCCTCGGATTTGCAGAACGATGAGTTTCCAGCCATCCCATTGATCCGGTGTAGTTTTGAGAATAGTCCCTTTGGAACTTTCAAGGCGCACGGTACAGGGCACCCCCGGCAGACCGCCACTCACGATGGTTCCCACGCTGGCGTGGTTACCCTCAATGCTGACCGGAGATACCCCGTGTATCTCGCCCTGCCAAACGATGGTGCCTTCAGAAGGACCGGCGGGTACGACCTCGACTTTCGCACTCGCGGTTGCAGAGTGTCCCGTTCCGATTGCGGTCAGGGTATAGGTGGTTGGCGTATTCGGCGCGACAGTCGCCGAGCCGTGTGCCGCTACGGAGCCAACGCCGGGTTGAATGCTCACCTCAGTGGCGTTCTCGGTGTTCCATGTGAGGGTGGCGGATTGCCCTTCGGTTATTGACGCCGGGGCCGCTTTCAGGCTTGCCACAGGCGGCGATACGGGCTGCGTGGCAGCCGTGGGTGGAACGGGCGCTTGCGGTGGTGGTGCAGCTTCCGGCGGGGCAGCCGCCGGCGCCACTCCACCAGGCGCGGCCGCCGCTGATCGTGGTATAGGACTGAATCCCAGGGACGGTCCTTGCTCTTTTTCCGAAGAGGAAGGCTGATTTTGAGCAATGGCCTGGCGCCCTGGTTGAATCTCAGGCTTAGCCGGTTGTTCACTACCCGCCGCCGTTGGCGGCGCTGGCGGATGGGCCGCTTCACTCTGAAGGGGTTGAGCCGTGGCCTCACTCGCATTGGGAGTGGGAACACTATTGGGATAGGTTTCCTGTCCTGCCTGTGCGGAGTTTGAGGGACCACTCTGGCCCGCGGGGCCGGAGGCCGGCGATCCTGTCTGCTGCGACGCCGAATTGCGCAAATACCTGACGCCGAAATAGCCACCAGCGGCAACAGCGATAACCGCCATCACCGCAACGGTTATCCATACCCACGGAAGCCCACTGCGCTTGCCTTGTGCGCCCGAGTCATGAGGCGCTGCCGGCGTCTCCTGCCTCGGCATGGAAATCGTGCTGTCCGCAGGCGGCGGCGTTGCCATCGGGGGCGGAGGTGCTCCCGCTGGCGATACTTCCTGCTGAGGCGCAGTCAAGCTGTCCAGCGCCTCGCTGGACGACTGGCCGGATGGGGCCGCAGCAGTGGTTGGTGCATCTCCTGGTTGAATTTCCGGAGCCGGGGTTGGCGGCTCTTCCTGAGTCGAAGCTGGCGGTGGAGGCGGGGACGCCGTTACGGATCGCAAATCTGCCTCGGCGCCCGGTTGCGAAGCAGCCTCTTCAATTTCTCCGGCCATCGGCCCGGTGGCCGTCGCCGGCTGGCTGTCGATAACCGAATCCGGTGGTGGGGTTGGAACAACCTCGGGGTCGGGTGGCGTTGGCTGCTCTACAGCCTTGATCCTGCTGCCACAGCTCGTACAAAACTTCAGACCTTCTGCTAGCTTAGCCCCACACTGCGTGCAATACATGTGGAACCTCCTCATCGATTCCTAAGTTAAGCACCTGGCATTGCCC
>JBAUWE010000431.1:0-8408 GCA_049583595.1 Terriglobia bacterium | reverse complement strand
ACCGTGGACCCCGGTCTCATAGAGCCGGGCCAGCAGCCGCTCAAATGTTGCCGCGGCAAATGCTCCGTTCGCATCAAACGGTGTTACGATTGCGGGAAAAACTCCCCGGAAGCGATGCTTCCACTCTTCACTGGACGGCATGATAACTAAGTCTCCCTCGCTTTATGGCCATTCGTGTCGTGCTACTTTGCCTTGAAATGATCGGCGCCGTGCGCGAGCCATCTCAGGTTGAAACGCGCAAACACAATCCTCTCGTAGGCGTTCGCCGCCCCGCGCTCATAGAGCAGTCCGATGGTTCCATCCTGCAAGACCGCGAGCGATGAATAGGCAGAGGGCCCCTTGTAGACCAGGCGGTCTACCGGCCAGGTCTTTGCCTCGTCATCGCTCAGCCGGACGCTCATCCGGTCGCGCCGTGCTGTATCGGCGGGGTTTGAAAACAGCAGGCGGTTTTTGCCCGTCTCACGCGCAAGCGTATAACGAATCATGCTTGCCTGACAAACGGGCTCAATCAGGGTGGCATCCAGGCGGACAGGAGACCATGCAAGGCCGCCGTCCTGGCTCAAAGCGATGGCACGATGATGTCTGCCCGCGTAACTGCGCATGTTCAGCAGCAGGGACCCATCGGCCAGTTGGACCACGGCCGACTCGTTGGTTTCAGGACCGGCGCTGCCGCCGATCTTCCACGTTTTGCCATGGTCGTCACTGTAAATCACGTGGGAATAGAAAGCGTGTGTTCCCGCCACCTTGTGATCGCAGGGAATCACCAGGCGCGCGTTCTCAAGCTGAATGCCGTTGCCGGGCCCGGTGGCATACCAGGTCCAGTTGGATTTCTTCGTCGATGAGGTGATTTCCTTCGCCGCGGCCCAGTGCGCCCCGTCGTCGCTGCTATGCGTGATCCACACCGTGCGTCCGCCTTTGGGCGATCCCTGGTCGATCTCCTTCTCCGTTAAGCCGGCGGGGTTGGCGGTCAGGAGCAGCCAGATGACGCCCGTCTTGCGGTCCTCCACCGGAGCGGGGTTTCCCGCCGTGAAGTCCGGAAAGCGCACCACCACTTGCGCCGGCGTCCAGGTCTTTCCGTTGTCAAGGCTCCGCCTCAGAACGAGGTCGGTGGGCGCTGAATCGCTGGCAGACCCTGAGCGGGCTTCGCAGAAAGCCAAAAGCGTGCCCTTGTCGGTTGCGAGCAGCGCAGGAACCCGGTGGACAAAGTAGCCGCCGTCCTTTGCCTTGTAGACGGCGGTCTGCCTGATGAACGGCCGGGCGCCGTCAACGCGGCACGGCGCAAGGAAGCAGGCCGCGAAAACGAGGGTCCCAATCCTTCGCACAACTGATTTCCGCTGGTAGCTCATCTGCCATTTTCTCTTGGATCTGATGCGTCAGCCACGCCAGTTACGCTGCCACACGCGCGATGGTTCTGATCTACAGCCAGCACCTGCCCGGCAAGCAGCGCGGCAATGATTACAAGCGAGGCATTTTATCACTGCTGGCGTCCGGAGGCTTCGCGTGGTGGCTGCTTTTAAGTTCTGCCACCACAATTTAGGGTACATCCCCGCGCTGAAGTCTGCGTGAAGGCTGGTTGAGAGGATTGATCAGGAATGGTACGCCTGGAGGGATTCGAACCCCCGACCTGTTGCTCCGGAGGCAACCGCTCTATCCATCTGAGCTACAGGCGCACACAAAATGAGTGTAATGTCTTGGCCGGAAGCGGTCAAGGGTTGTCCCGGCCGTGGCATTCGGCCAGGCGCAGAAACTCAGACGGCTTGATTGACACCGGACCGATGCGGGTCCAGATAATACGCCACCAGTGTTTCCGGCCAGAAGGTCACGCGGACTTTTTCGATACGGCTGGTGGGAAACAGTTTCCTCAGGCTGTTCGCCGAAAGCAGACCCAGTTCCTGCGTCTGCCCTTTGGGGATGTGGGTGCCCAGCAGCCTGTTGTAGCGGCGCTGCAGGTTTTCCGGCATGAACTGGATGAAGGGCAGGTGATAGTGGCTCTCAAAGGGATACCAGTAGTTCGGCGTGGTGACAAACCAGCTCTTGCCCACCCGCATTACCTCTTTTGCGAATTGCTCCTGGCGGCCCGGTCCCAGGATGTGTTCGATGACGGCGTTTGAAAACACGATGTCGAACGCCTTGTCGAGAAAGGGCAGGGAACATCCGTCAAAAACGATGTAAGTGGGATCGGGATAGGCTTGGCGGGCGCTTTTCACCTCGACAGGAGCGTACCCTCCGGCCACAATGCGCGACGGGTAGGGATAGACGTCCTCAAAGGTATAGCGGAGAAAGACCTCGCCGCTCGCGCCAATATCCAGCACGCGCTCTTCCTGACGCGGCTGGAAAAGCGATTCGAAAAGCTGAAACTTCTTCGTCCTGGACTTGTGGCTGAAGTTCCTCAGCACCGACTTGAAGTAAGAACTGTCCATGTTGTGTGGGGGCGGTCGTTGTGCGCAATCAAGGCGCTGCGCCTGAATGAATTACGATCCATTATCTTGCAGCAATTCCGGCCAAAGCGCAGCATTTTGTTCAGATTTCTCCCTGCTGGGAGCGTTGTCGATTGCGCAGTGGTCGTTCTTCTCTTGCGGTGATTGGCCCGGAGGCCCTAAAATCATTGGAGCCACAAACTTGCCGGAATGGTATCCCCCAAGCAAGTTTGCTTTACCTGTCGTGACACGGAGAGGTGTCCGAGTGGCTGAAGGAGCACGCTTGGAAAGCGTGTTTACGAGAAATCGTAACGTGGGTTCGAATCCCACCCTCTCCGCCATGTACCATACGGTACGGAGCTCTGCCAGATGCAGTCCGGTACGTGGCTTCGCCAGAGGCAGTCAGGCACGTGGGCGAGCCAGATTAGCCGTGCTTGAATCTGGGCAGGGTGGCATTGGGGTCCGGGTGCGGAGTGCGCACCCGGCGCAGTTGATGGGGCCGGCTTTGAGGAGCCAATTCTAGGGCGAGGGTTCGGCTGGGCCCAGCGAAGCCTCGAATGAATCAAACGCCACTTTTAAATCCGACAAGCCTTTTTCCAATTCTGCGAATAACACCTCAGCGCCTTCCAGCGTGCCTGCCCGTGCCAGCGCTTCCAGCTTGACCACTGATTGAGAGGCAAGACCCGTGCCGAAGTAGCTGAGCGAACCCTTCAGGGCGTGCGCGGCTCTTTCCAAAGACTTGGGGCTTTTGCCCTCCAGTCCCTTCTGAACGTCAGCCATCATTTGAGGGCAAGATTCCCAAAACGTCGCCGCAAGTTCCCGCAGCAGATTGAGATCGCCATCAACGAATCTCAACATTTCGGCCGCATCCAAAGCCGGCGAAAGAGCGAGATTCGGTTCAGCCGTCTCGGGCGGTGTTTCAACAGATTGTTGCAGCAGCCTCGACAGGGCCGAGAAAAGATTCGTCATATCCACCGGCTTGTCGAGGAACTCGTCGGCGCCGAGTTCTTTTAACTTTACCTTGTCGTTGGCGTTAATACTTCCGCTCAGCACGATCACCGGAATACTCTTCGTTTTACTGGACGACTTCATCTGCTTCAGTACGGCGTACCCACTGCCGTTGGGCATTTGAATATCGAGGATGACCGCGTCGGGGGGGCGGCGGCTGGCGACCGTCCACGCCTGGACGGCATTGATTGCCGTATCCACCTTGTATCCCTTCTGCTTAAGACGCGTGGTCAGTAAGAGCGTCTGCACGGGATCGTCATCGGCAAGCAGGATCAGCATGGGGATGCAACTCCAGTCAAAATACGATGAAAATGGAGGCTTCCGGTTTGTGGCTCTCATGATTCGGAAGCCTTCCACCTCATAACTTCGGACAAAACTGCCGTCGCCATTAATTTTGCACGGGTAAGTTCGCGGCTTAAATCGAGTCTCGCATCCCATTTCTAATAAGTTGCCGTTTTTCAATAGAAGTTGGGAGCTCGAGTCCCGCCCACAATGCCAGAATGCTCACTACTGTCTTCTCATTCGGCCAGTTTTGACGTCCCGTGGTTTCGGGCTTATCCCGTATCTTCGGTTTCCTCCCTGCTCTGCTTCGCGGCAAATTGTCTCTTTCGACTACCGATTCCAAATCTCGCCAAGTTGCGAGAGAATGGCCCGTTGCCATTCCTTTGCACTGGCAGTCCTGTGTCAGGGGTGGCGCCTGTTTTGGTGAGATCGTAAGTGACGTCCCACACGAGAGGTTCGCAATGAAGCTATCTTTCCTGGCCAGACTTTTGTTAATAACCCTTGCCGTTTGTACCATTCCATCCGAGCTTTTATCTCAGTCTACGGTGGAGCGCCTGCACAGCGGAGCGACTCCCGCCGAGCAGATTACATGGCCGGCCGGCCCCTCGCGCGATTCCGTTCCGGCGTGGGCGCGGAACGGCGCCATCCGCTTTGCCCGGTGGGACGGGGGGCGGATTGAAACCGCGAAGGCGATCCTTTCCGGCTGGCCCAACTTCTGGCCGCCCGACCCGAACGTTCTCTACGCCACGGACAACTGGTACAACCTGAGGACGATTCAGATGTTGATGGATGCCGGCTTCAACATGATTTGGGTGACCTTCAGTAACGGCTTTTCGAACCAGACGGAGAGGCTGAACCAGCAGCAGCTCAAGCGTTACATCGCAGAATGCCACCGCCAGGGAATCCACGTGATGGCTTATGAATCCATCTCGAACATGTTTTGGCAGGACATGTACAAGAACGTTTCCGGGTCGCGCAACTGGCCGGCGATTGGCAAAGACGGCAAGCCTGTTCCCTACGGCGCCGCGGCCTACAAGAAGATTGGGTACATCAGCCGTTACATGGCGAACCTGTCGAATCCTGAATGGCAGGCCTATCTTCGCAAGCGGGTCGATCTGGCGCTCGACGCCGGGGCGGACGGCGTTGCCTACGATAATAATTTCGCGCGGAGCCTTCCGCAATTAATGAATATTTACGAGATGATTTATAAGTACGGATCGAAGCGCAAGAAAGACTTTCTGCTGAATGGGAATTTCCACCGGAACACCTATGTCGTGAACCGGCTGACCAATTCCATGACCACAGAGGACGGCGCTGAGCCTGGGATTTACGATGCAGCACACATCCGGCGCATGCGCAGCAGGCAATACCTGCTCCCCGCGGACGGCGGATATCTCGTCAACAACGCCGGGTTGTTCCGGTCACTGGACGCTCTCTCCGAAAGCTGGAAGCTCAACCTGGTGGAAGACGGCCGGCGGGAATTCGGGCGGCGTGAAGCGCAAGCCATGTCGCCGCGAAGGCGGCAGCTTGCCATGGCCGAGGCCATGAGTTTCGGAGCTGCCGACGAACTGTTTGTTGAAGACGCGCTGGCCACGGCGTTGTGGAACCACGAGCCCGGCGCGATGGCCCTATGGAAAGCCATCGCCCGGTACAACCGCTTCTTTGCCGCCAATGAGGCGTATTACACGAGGGCGCGATCGGCCGCGCCGCTGGCAGTGGTGCTGGATGACTCGAGCCGCGGCGTCGATCTGCTGAACGGCTTGGCGGCGCGCAACGTCCTTTTCGACGTGATCTATGAGCACAACCTGAAAGCAAACACGCTGTCGCATTATTCCGAGGTTGCGCTCCTCACGGCTGACACGGTGAGTGACAAATCGATCGGCGTGCTGGAGAATTACGTGCGGAATGGCGGCAGGCTTATTGTGGCCGGCCAGTCGGCCAGCCTGGACCAGCAGGGACGCAAGCGGCAGCGGCCCTCGTTTTTTGGGCGCAAGAGCGGCAAGGGCGAATGCGTTTACATGCAGCAGGTCCTGCCCCTGGACCAGCTTGCTGAAAACCTCCGCAAGCACGAGGAGGCCAAAGCGCCCGGGATTGAAGCACCGGCTGGAGTGGTCTTTAACGTGGTGACGCAACCGGCGAGCCATCGCGTGATCGTCCATTTGCTCAACTACACGGCGGCTCCCATCGGCAGCATTAAGATCGAATTGAAGAGGCCCTATCGCAGCGCCACGCTGCTGTCACCCGACCTGCCGCAGGAGCTTCCGGTTACGATCACTCCGCGCGCAGGCCCTTCTGGCCAGGTCATTCTGCCGAGCCTGAAGGTCTATGCGCTCCTGGTTCTTGGCGAATAGGCGGAACTGAAAGTCCGGGACGGGAGCGATTGAAGCGCTACCCCTGTGAGGTTGAGCGGGGAGGCGCTCTGTTTACTGAATATCCCGGCGCGTCAGCAGGCCCATAATGCCCTCAAGCGGAATCCGCAACCAGGACGGGCGGTTGGCAAGCTCATAACGGATTTCATAAAGAGCTTTTTCAAGAATGAAGAGGTCGAGCAACCGGCTGAAGGCGCGCGGGTCCGAGGGACAGGAAGGACATCCTTCAATGGCTTTCATGTAACCCTGCATCAGGGCGCTTGATGAGGCGCGCTCCCATTCGACTGCCGGATTTTCCAGCGCCGCCATCTTCTCCGGATCTGCGGCGCCCACTTCAAACAAGGCTGACCACGCGGCATAGTTGAGGGAACGCAACATGCCGGCAACGTCTTTCAGAGGGCTGTGCCTGGCGCGTCGCTGGGCAAAAGGGCGGGCGGGTTCGCCTTCAAAATCGATGATGTAAATGTCGTCCCCAGCCACCAGAACCTGCCCCAGGTGGAGGTCGCCGTGGAAGCGGGTCTTCTGAAGCGTTGAGCCGGGGTTGAGCCTGAAGGCCGAAACCAAACCCAGAATGTGATGCTGCTGGTCCAGCAGCCTGCGAGCGCGCTCTTGCTGTTCCGGCGGCAACATGCTTTCAGAGTTGGCAAGCAGCCCGAAAGTTGTTTCGGCCTCGGATTGGATTTGTTGCTTCCAGGCCTCGACATCCGTGGGGGAAACCGCTTCGGGATGGAACGCCGGATCACCACTCTCGATGGCAAAAGCCCGGTGCAGTTCTCCAATGCGGATACCCAGGCGTTCCACCAGAATGAGGTAGGCACTATTGCCCGGATCGTCCTGCGCTCCTTGAAGGATTCTATTAAAAAAACTTTTCAGGTGGTTCAGGGTAAACGACCAGCAGTCTCCCTGGTTGGGAACAAAGCCCTGGATGACGGCGAACGCCGTCGGCTGCCCGTCAAGGTCAAACTGCTCGATCGACCCCAGGAAGGGTGGCGTGTTGCGAAAACCCGCCACGTCGGTCAGGTATCGCCCCATTTCGAGCTCCGGCTGAATTCCGCGCTCCAACTTCCTGTACGCCTTTAGAATCATCTTTTTCGCAATCAGGATGCTGGAGTTGCTTTGTTCGGCGCCGAGTGTCCTGATGTTCTGCTCATCATCTTCTTGCAGGCGGAAGTAAGCGCCGGTGTGGCTGAACCGTAAACGGCTGTCGCGACCCGCCAGCACTTTTTCGTCTCCCGCAGCCCGCACAAGGTCTGCGATGAAGCGCGCATCCGCCAGCGCTTCCAGCAGGTACCCGGTCTGATTGTCTTTGCGGATAGGGACGATGACTCCGGTGAAATCTGCTGGCGACGGACCGTTCGGCTGGCCATTCCACGCGGTTGCCAGGGGGACAAAGTAGTCCTCGGAGCGGCCGTCCGCCAGATGGGCGCGGAAAGTCGCAAGCAGCCATTTGCCGCCACGGCCGGAAAGGACAAAGCGGCTTTGCAATTCTGCACGCTCAATCTTTGTGCCTTTTGAAGCGAACCATCTTTGCCTGGAAAGGTACGCAGGCAGCGCCTGCTGCGCGAACTGCTCGCGCGTTTTGCCGCGTTCGAGGCTCTGCCAGTCTTCCGAAAAGTCCAGGATCGGCAATTCAGGCATTTGTTCTGGTCCCTGTGACGTTTCCAACCGGCGCCTCCATGTGAATGTCGCTGTTGATTGCCCTTCTAATATGATTAACCAATCAGGCGGCCATTGCAAACGGCAGCGCGATGCTCGAATGGCGGGATGGCCAGAGAACAACGCCCGAACCCCCCGGCGGACTGGTGTCCGGGCGTGTCCGGCGTTGGGGTGCATGGCCGTGCACCGCTCTCTGCCAGGGTTGCCGGGTTGTTCGATCTGCGGCGCGGCGCGACCTGACTTATTTCAGGCTGCTGGCAATGGCCAGGGCCACAAAGCCAAGGATCAGCGTGAAGATTCCAGAAAGGACAATGGTGCGGGGTTTGCGGGTGGTTCCTTTCCACTCGCCCGTGGCAAATCCCCAGATGTTCGAGGTGATGATGATGGATGACATAAACAACGGCCAGCCCAGTATGGGTCCGATGGCGTGCAGGTGCGAAGCTGACGCGCCGTAGATGGCGGTGCTGCCGAACCACAGCACTCCCATGATGGCCCCGAAAATCCAGTAAGTGCCTGTTCCTCGCAAGGCGTAGCGATGGAAGCTGCGGTTCTTTCGCCAGAGATAAATGCAATAGATGAGGTAGGGAACGAGCGAGGCTGAAACCAGAGGCGCCCAGATCACGTTGGCCTGGCTGGTGGTGCTGACTCCAAGCTGGAGAGCGCGCCGGGTGAGCGG
>JBAUWE010000430.1:0-2664 GCA_049583595.1 Terriglobia bacterium | reverse complement strand
GGTCTGGATCGTAAAACGCATGCGGGTCGAAGCGATCCTTGGGAACTTCGCGGATGGCATCCACTCCGTCTCGCAGCAACTGCCAGAACGCTGCAGGGTCGTTCGCACCAGGAAACCGGCAGCCGATGCCGATGATGGCGATCGGTTCGTTTTTCGCCTCCCGGTCAAGGCCAGCCCTGGTCGCTGATTCCGACAGGTCCGGTGATTCTGCCAAATGCCGAGCGAGGGTCTCGATGGTGGGGTACTCATAGACCAGAGCCGGAGAAAGTTTTCGTCCCAGCCACTCGGCGAGTTCACCAGCCAGGCTGACCGCCTCCGTTGACCCGAGTCCGTAGCTTGCGAAGGGCTCCCGGATATCAATCTCGTGAGACTCGATTCCCAGCCGCTCGGAAAGTTTGGAGACCAACCACGCCTGGATGACTTCTGCGTTGGCAGAATTCTCAGCCATCGCTCACTCCTCGCCGAGTCTTTCCAGCGTCCCCTTTAGGAAACTGGCTTGGCAAATATGGCGCTGCACCTTGCCGCTGGTGGTCTTGGGAATGCGCCCCGCCCGGACCAGCACCACCGTGTGGACTCGCACATCATGCGCTTCGGCCACCGCCCTCCGAATGGCCCGAACCACTGCCTCGACATCCAGCGGCAAACGCCCGGTTGGACAAGCGCGCTCTTCCCCAACCGGCGGCTTGCGAACTGCCGGTCGGAACCGGGGCTCGACTTCGGCAGCGATGATCAGATGTTCTTCGCCGGCGCCATCAGACGAAAACGCCGCGCTGCAAGCCTGCCTTAAGGCCGGGTGACTCTGTTCCACCGTCAATTCAATATCCTGGGGGTAAAGCTTGCGGCCGCTGATGATGATCAGGTCCTTCAGGCGGCCGGTCACAAACAGCTCGCCATCTTTCATAAACCCCAAATCCCCCGTGCGGAGAAACGGCCCCTCCCCGGTATCTTTCAGGTAGGCCCGGCAAGAACGTTCTGAGTCCTCGGGCCGGTTCCAATACCCCTGTGTCACGCTCGGGCCGGACACCCAGATTTCGCCCACTTCATCTGGCGCACAAGCGGCCAGTGATTCCGGATCAGCGATGACTACCTTGGTACCTTTCAGGATGTGGCCGCTGCCGGCAAGAGTCCGCACATTCTGCTGTTGGGCACAGGCGTCCACGATGCGGTTCTGTTCAAACGCTGCCACTTCAATCGTGCGGAGCATCTCATCTCTTAAAGAACCGCCGGAAACCAGCAGCGTGGCTTCAGCAAGTCCATAACAGGGATGGAAGGCGCTGGGCCGGAAACCACACGAGGCAAAGGTCGCCGCAAACCGTTTCATGGTGTCGGCGCGGACTGGCTCGGCGCCATTGTAAGCCACATCCCAACTGCTGAGGTCGAGAGTTCCACGTTGTTCGGGAGTAATTCTGCGGGTGCACAAGTCATACGCAAAATTGGGCCCGCCGCTAATCGTGGCTTTGTAGCGCGAAATGGCCTGGAGCCACCGTATCGGCCGCATGAGAAAGGATACCGGCGGCATCAGGTAACACGGACGTCCTTTGTACACCGGTTGGATAATCCCATTGGTCAGTCCCATGTCGTGGAAGGTCGGCAGCCAGGTGACGGTGACGCTGTCCGGGACGAGAGCAAAGACGCGGTTTATATAATCCGAATTGTGGAGGAGATTCCCGTGACTGATCATGACGCCCTTCGGTTCCGCGGTGGAGCCGGAAGTGTATTGGAGCAAAGCCAGGGTGTTGCTGGTCACGGCCGGGTCTCGCCATTCCTGCGCCAGGCTGCCGCTAACCTTGTCGGTGGCCAGCCAGCGCAACTTCTGCAACCCGGAAGCTTGCGTGATCAGACCCTCAGCGTTGGAGAGAATCGCTGACGTGGTGAGCACCACGGAAGGCTGCGCATCGCTGACGATGGCCCGAAGCCTGGGGAGGGTCCGCTGTGGCTGAGCCGGATTAGGCGGAGGCAGAGGAACGGCAATCACCCCGGCATATAAACAACCAAAAAACGCGGTGATAAACTCGAGACCTGCTGGATAAAGCAACAGCGCCCGCTCTCCACTTGCCCGGTAGCTTTGGAGCATCGCCCCAAGACTTCGGGCCTGGCTGTCCAACGCCGCATAGGTCAGATGGTCCCCTTCTGCTTCGCCATCGACCAGATAGGTATAGGTCCGCTGCTCAGGCTGCTGAATCGCTCGCCAGCGAAGGATTTCAACGAGCGTGGAAAATTCCGCGACTGGATCAGTAAGGTCTATTTTCATCAGCGGCAGCTGTCCATTTTATGCTCAATAGCATCGTCCGCTACCCTGCGATTCTGTTCAAAGGACCATTGATGGTCATATCTTACAATGGGACAGCCGCAATCCAAAATCCGATCCGCGGAAAATACAAAACCGTTGGGCGATCAGAATGTAGATTTCGACGACATTTGACACCTGGAGAAGGGTTATCAAGAACCACCACATCCCGAACGAAACTCAGCGCGATTTGCCGTAAACGAACGCACTCAGCGCCAGTATCTCGATCATGAGGCATAGGATAATACATTGATGGCCGGACAGTCCTGCAGCCTGACCCCGTCGTCCGACAGGGCCTCTATCTTGGCCGGCGGGTCCTTGTCGCCTACAAGTAACCCGGCTGACGGCCCCCCAGGCGATCAGAGCCCGTCGTCAAA
>JBAUWE010000429.1:0-2794 GCA_049583595.1 Terriglobia bacterium | reverse complement strand
CGCAACTGGCCCGCAAGATTGCCAGGAAGCTCGGCGAAACGGCCGGAGAGTCTTAGGGGCGCGCCCCGGCATGGCACCATTTGCTGCCGGGCCTTTCAATTTCCTCCAACAAGGTTAGCTGTCACATGGCAGGGCAAGGATTCCGCTTGGGTAGGAAGGAAGCGAAGATTGTATCCTGGGCTGGATAAAACCCGCCCGGGTCCTAATCAAGTGGCGCTCTCAGCAGCACCCCCCTACCCTGTTGGTCAACATTATTGACTTGATATTAATGGAGTTGATTGGTAAAGTTTGGGCTGGCCGGTAGTTTATGATAAATCTCAGGCCGAAAGGAACAATGAGGATTATCACCATAGGATGTGATCAGAGTCACAGCAAGTTATGGCTGGTCCCGGTAGATTATTCTGGATTAGTTATGGAAAGTTATCTGGAAACCGGTCCCCAAGTTACTTGATATATACAAGTTAGATCCAGACCTTCCACCGCTCATCAATAGCATTCGCAGGGAGGCAGATTTTCATGACCGTGGTGTCGCACCTTCGTTTCCTGAAAGTGCACCGGGCTGGCATGGCATCATTATTCGGATCATACCTTGCATTTTGCTCCAACAAAGCACGTCCCCCCAAAGGTACAAATGACCCCGGTGCACCTTTAAATTTCGGTTTCAACAGCAGGAAAATTTCTCTCTCTTTGGCAGCTTTTTCCGGACCTCACATGACCACGCGGAAGTCTGCCGAAACAAGCGCCCATACAGGCGTGATTCCCAGTTCAACTGACTCGGTTCCCGAAGGAGGCATGGCGTGATGGATGCATCGACAATCATCCCCGCATTTAGAAATGCTTTGCGTCGAGGCCTGACTTTTTGGGCCATCTCATTGTTGGCAGTCTTTATCATCCTACCCCCGCGAGCGGCACTCGGCGATGTAAGCGCCAGGATTCAAGGGACGATCACCGACCCCACGGGCGCCGTGGTTCCTGGGGTCAACATTACCATAACAAACGTCGCCACGGGCATTACCAGAAAGGTAGTCAGTTCAAACGATGGCTCCTTTGTGGTGCTGAATCTACCCGCGCCCGGCGTGTATACGTTCAGTGCTGAAAAAAGCGGCTTCAAGAGGTATGTGGCATTGAATATCCCCTTATCTCTGAACCAGATTTACGTTCTCCAAGTCCAATTGGAACTCGGTGCATTCCCCCAGCAGGTGACCGTAGAAGCAGCTCCGGCCCAAGTCCAGACAAACAGCATGCAGCTCGGAGCCACCATCACCGGGAGTGCGATTGTGAACCTTCCCCTGAATGGACGAAATTGGGTGACCCTGCAACGGACACTGCCGGGAGTTGTGGCTTCCGTTGACTTCGGTAGTAACTTTTCCACGAACGGAGCGCGTTCACAGGACAACGGTTACATGATCAACGGGAACGACGCCAACGATTTACCCCTGAACACGCCGCTGGTGATTCCCAGCCCTGACGCCATCGCCGAAGTCCGCATGATTACCAGCACCATCAATCCGGAATACGGCCGAAACTCCGGGGCCATTCTAAATGCGGTAACCAAATCCGGATCCAACGACTTTCATGGTGACGTCTTCGAGTTCTATCGCGACCCCTTCCTGAACGCCCGTAATTTCTTCCTGCCGGAACATGACTTGTTCCACCAGAACCAGTTTGGCGGCACCCTGGGCGGGCCGATCTGGAAAGACCACACCTTCTTCTTCTTTTCCTATCAGGGAACCCGGAACCGGAGACCCATCCCTCCCGGACGTGGCTATGCGGGGGGAACAACCACCGTCTTCACGCAGGCGCAGCGCAACGGTATCTTCCCGGGTCTTGAAAACTCGGCAGGCTTTTCCGCCGCCCCGCTGGTTGGCGAAGACGGCAATACCTACCCGGCCGGTACGCCTTATGCAACGCTCTTCCCGACAGGTACCATTCCCGCTGCCGATCTGGACCCCGTGGCCATGGGTCTGGTCAACCAATACATGCCGCTGCCGAACCTCGGCGCTACTGAATTCTCGTGGAATCCTATTTCGGTCAACAAGACTAACCAGTACATGACTCGGATTGACCAGCACTTTGGCGCGAACGATTCGGTGTTCGGTTATTGGTTTATCCAACCCGGGTCAACCGTTGAAGACCAGTCATTTTACGGCGGAAGCCTGCCTGGTTTCGGGGAAACTGACACCGACAAAACCAACAACATGAACCTGAACTGGACCCACATCTTCAGCGGTAACATACTCAATGAAGCACGAATCGGGTATAACCGGCTGAATTACAATACCGTTAATCCCACCAATGTCGTCCAGCCTGCAGACGTGGGCTTTACAGGAATCCAGCCGCAAATCCCGTCGGGAGCCGGCGTGCCTTGCATTGATATCACGGGCTACGAGTCGGGGGCGTGCGCCTTCGGGTTCAGTTATAACGGTCCGCAGCCGCGAATTGATCAGACTTACGAGGTAACGGACAATTTCTCCTGGGTAAAAGGCCGCCATACGATGAAGTTTGGTTTCGACATGCGACGCTCCGCCGTGGAAAATCCTTTCGGCTTCGTCAACAACGGCTACTTCGACTTTTCCGCACCGGCGGGCTTCCCGTACACCACGGGAGATCCGGCAGCGGATTTCTTCCTGGGTGCCTCGGACTTCTATGAGCAAACCAGCGGTGGCTTCATCGACGCGCGGACACGGGCCTACTACGCTTATGCGCAGGACGAGTGGAAGATCCGGCCCAATCTGACCATCACCTATGGCCTGGGATGGCAGGTCAACACCCCCATTGAGGACATTTACAATGG
>JBAUWE010000428.1:0-2775 GCA_049583595.1 Terriglobia bacterium | reverse complement strand
AAACAAGCCACCCCAGAACTGACCGATAGCAACCAAACCTCCCATGACAGCCACTCTAATCATCGAGTAACAGGACAGTCAGGCCGGGAATCGGGGAACAGAAGGGATGAGCCGTTAGCCTAAGTGGGTGCATTTTGTGTATTTGGAGGGTCTGATAAGGTATGTTATGTTAACTTACAAATATGTCAAACCATGGGCCTGCGAAATCCGGTCTAAAGATTCCCTCGCTTCATTTCCGCCATCAAATGGTCGCAGGATCGCACGCACAGCGCCATGATGGTCAGGGTCGGATTCTGGCAGGGGTTGGATGGAAATCCTGACGCGTCTGTGACAAACAGGTTTGCGATGTCATTCGATTGTTGAAACTGATTCAGGACTGATGCCTTGGGATTCGTTCCCATTCGGGCCACGCCCACCTCATGGCGGACCCGCCCCGGCGGATACCGCTGGACTACGGGCCGGATGTTTTTGGCCCCGGCGGCTTCCAGCATTTCAGCGGCCGAGTCGATGGCGTCGCGCAGCATGGCCGATTCATTCTCTCCGTGGGTCACGTGGAATCGCAGCACCGGAATGCCGTAGGCGTCTTTGACATCCGGATCGAGATCGGCAAAGTTGTCCCAGCGACCCAGCACCTCTCCAAACATCGAGATGCCCACGGAATTCATTCCTTCGCGGAGTTTTTGCTTGTACGCCTCGCCGAAGCCTGGAGCGTTGGTCTTGAACCCCGCACCGCCGCCGCCTTCGTATCCGTACGCGCGAATGAAATGTTGGCTGCGAGGCGCATTCGGGAGGTTTCGAAATCTCGCCACGTAAATCCCGCACGGTCGGTTAGGTCCGTTGATGCTGGGCCTGGCCGGAAGGTCCGGAAAGTCCCCGCTGGCGCCGCCGCCTGCGACGTGGTCCATCAGGTAGTGGCCCAGAATGCCGCTGGAGTTTGCCAGGCCGTTCGGGTACTGCCGGTCGGCGGAATTCAGGAGGATCCTGAGCGATTCATAGGTCTGGGCGCAAAGAACGACGCTACGGCCAAAGACTTCCCGGGGTTCGCGCGTGTTGCGATCGATGTAAAGAATGCCTCTGGCACGATTGCGGTCGGAGTCCATCAGCACCTTGAACGCCATGGCGTTCGGGATGTAGGTGCAGTTGCCGGTCTTGAGAGCGTCAGGAACGGTTGTGAATGAAGAGTTGAAGTACGAATGTGTAACGCACCCGCGCTCACAGGGTCCGCAATAGTGACAGGCTGGACGCCCGTTGAGCGGCCGGCTCAGGTTGGCTGTACGGTCAATGGTGACGGTCCGGCCGAGTTTCGTCTTCACACGCTCGCGAAACCGGCTCTCCGGGCAAGTGAGCGCCATGGGTGGCTGGAAGACGCCGTCCGGGATCACCGGATTCCCTTCTGCCTGGCCCGCGATGCCCACGTATCGCTCAACAATGTCGTAATACGGAGCGAGGTCCTTATAACTGAGCGGCCAGTCAACCCCGTAGCCGTCGCGTGACGCGGCCTTGAAGTCCAGATCGCTGTAACGAAGGCTCAGCCGCCCCCAGACGTTGGTGCGACCGCCGCCAATCCGCAGCCGTCCACCCCAAATGAACGGCTTGCCGGGATAGGTGGTGAAAGGTTCGTCGAGGTCGTTTGCGAACCATTGATAGTTGGTTTCCGAACACTCGTAAAATTGCCCCTGGACCGGCCGCGTTTTGCGGATTACTTCCGGCGCCATGTTGCGATACTTCATCTGGAACGGGGCCATGTGTTCGGTGAAGTTGGCGTCTTTCTGCGGTGGGCCCGCGTCGAGAAGGGCCACCTTCAGCCCGGCCTCCGACAGGCGTTTGCAAGCCCAGCCGCCTGAGGCTCCCGAACCTACCACCACGGCGTCAAATGTCATTTTGTGGGAACTTGGCACGAGGGTCGACACATCCTCCTGTTCTGTGGGGCAGCCTATTTCTTTCCGTCCCAGGCTCCCTGCTTCTGGTCGTCCATTGACCATTCGCCCGCCAGCTTGCCGTTGGCCAGGGTTGCCGTCAGCACGTAGTTGTGCTCGTCGGTGTCGATGGTAATCTTCAACTGGTTGTCCTTGAAGCTCACCGATGAAAGGCCGGTGCTGCCCTGGGGGGCTGATACGCTTCCCGTGAATTCGTCCCCGGATTGTTCAAGATAGAGTGTGAACGGCAGGTCGCCTTCTTTGGTTCCGTGCGCAACACAATTCCACGTGCCGACAATCGGACTGGTATTGGCTTTGCTCTGGCCGTACAAAGTGATGCCCAGTGCCAGGACGCACAGAGTTGAAATGACCGCAAAACGTCTCATCGAACCTCCCTGTTGTGAAGCTGAAATGCTAAATTTTCCGAGGCCATAGGATACTACAAAATACCAGCGGATTTGTCAGGTGAATTAAGTGAGAGTGTGGCGCACAGCACCGGGCCAGCGGTCTGCTTGGGGGCACGGCCATGCCTTCGAAAAGGGTCATATGATTTTCAAACCATCGATAACCAAGCACTGAAGTCGCTTGCCTAGTCCCTTCAAAATCTCGGCTTCGTTTTGGGTTTGTTTTGCCATCTTTTATTTTCAACAACATCGGTAGCTTTGTTTTTAGCTTTGTTTTTTCCACAGCTACGTGTTTTCAACAACTTCCCCGCTTTGTTTTCCGGTCTGTTCCGCTTTGTTTTTAGTGGCCAAACCTGTATTTTCAATAACTTCTCCGCTTTGTTTTTGAAAAAAGGTATTCTTTTTTGTTTTCCCGGCAACACCACAATATATAGATTCCAATGGTTTCAGCAACT
>JBAUWE010000427.1:0-2150 GCA_049583595.1 Terriglobia bacterium | reverse complement strand
CTGTCAAGCATTCTGACTACCGCGCTCAGCCAATGGAACTTGGTATTCTGTTGTTTTTCAAAGAGTATCCATTTATTTCGCCTATTTTCGTCCCCAACCATCACCCTGGCGGGTGATAAATAGACTGACACTTTAGGGTCTGGAGTTTCTACGTTTTCATTATGCGACCAACCGCATAATTGCAGCGATCAAGGGTTTCCTATCGGGTTTGACGGGATCCGTGCAATCGCTACCAAAACCCTCGGTAGCCAATGCCTGAGAGAGCATTCTTCGGGCATCGGCAAAGGCGAATTCGGTGGTATGAGCCGACGCGTATCGCCGAGTTGGAGCATTCTGTAATTGAGCGGCATAGAGCCAGACCAGGGAGGTGGCCAGCATGCAGAAATGCAGATGATTGGCAACGGCATCGGGCTTACGGGTTTGCGTATAGGCGCTGCCGATTTCCTGCTTGATTTCCCGGAACCCGGATTCAATTTTCCACCTGGCGGAATAATACTCGATAATCTGCTCGACGCTGAGCGCAAGGTCTGTGGTCATGAGGGCGACCCATTGGGTGCGGCGATAGACCCAAACCACGCGTACGGCACAGTGCAAGGTCTTGAGCATCACCACCTGCTCGGCGGCCGAGACTTCACGCAGAGCGCCATAGAGGTGCAGTTGGTAGCTGTGTGCCTGTGCGCGCATCGTGGCAGCCAGGTCGGCGGCGTTGCCCAGGCGCACCCCATACTTGCGCGGACGCCCGGGCCTGCCGAGGGCCGGGGTGGGCAGGGCAAAGAGCGCGGCGTTCACCCGCAGGCGCGAGAGCAAGTGAGCGCGCTCCCCCAAGCGCGTGCGCAGGGGCTTGAACAGCCCGTTGTTGCCGAACCAACTGTCGGTGACCACCAGCACTGGGGCGGCAACGAACACCGTCGCCACGCGCACGAGCAGCGCCACTGCCTGGGCGAACTTGTCAGCGAACACCAATGACTCACCGTGCAGGCGCAGGCAGCGGCCCTCCAGGGTGCGGCGGCGCAGGTAGAAGCGAAACGCCAGCGGCAGGCAACTCCAGCGCCGGTGCAGGCGCTTGAGCAGTCCCACCGTCACGATCGTCTGTGCCCAGGGCCAGCGCGTCTGGTTGGGCTTGGCGGCATGGTCGAAGGTCTTCTGGCAGGCGAAGATGTGTTGGCCGGTCTTGGCGTTGATCGAATCATCCAGTGCCAACAGTAGCCGCCCGTCGCACAGCGGGCTGGGGATCGCCCGCCACAGCGCCTCCCAGATCGCCGGCCAGGGCAGTTTCACCGAGGCCATGAAGGTGTAATAGCGCCCCTGTTCGATGTCCACCCCGAACAACGTGGTGATGCTGCGCAGAAGATTGGAGGTGCGTGAGAGGGTGATCGGAACGACGATGGCCTGCAGCGTCAGCAAGAACCAGCGATATCGCTCACGACCCAGACGACCCGGTGAAAAGAGCAATTGCCATTGTGCTGCAAGGGCGTGTAGGATGGACATTGAATAGGGGCTCGGCGCATCGGTGGATACGGTTTTATTGCACCCGTTATTATACCGCGAACCGAGCCCTTATTCATTGGCAGACCTTTGAATATATTGGCTGCATACTGGTGCTGCGGCGCGAATTGAGCACGCCATTGAAAAGGACGGTCATCCGAATAATCAGCAATTAATATAATGCTAATAGACGGCGCCTCGTGTATTTGCTTATATTCTGATAGATAGGGTGGCGACAACTCTGCCGCACTCATTCATTAACCGCAACCATAAAACGTGCGAATTGGCGCCTTATAAAACCCGAAAACTTCAGGCATAAAGATGTAGCGGTCATATCTGCGGGGCCATTGGGGCAGGATCGGCGAGGTGGGCGGTGGCACAAGGCACATTGTTCGACGGGCAAGAGGTAGCGCCGAAGGGGCGGTTCGAGCTGGGCAAGGGGTATGCGCTGCACCTTCCGCACGGCCCCCGCGGGTTGGGCCAGGTCTACCACCGGGGCAGCCTCAGCAAGCAGGTGAACCTGCGCGACAAGGCGGAGCGTCGCCTGCGGGTGGTGGAACTGATGCAGAAGGGGGTCAACCAGTCGCGTCTGGCCGAGGCGCTGAAGCTCAGTCGGCAGACCCTGCACAATTACCGGGAGAGCTATGTGGCCTTCGGTGTGGAAG
>JBAUWE010000426.1:0-1751 GCA_049583595.1 Terriglobia bacterium | reverse complement strand
ATCGTCCGCAATTACGGCGGGCTCTTCATTTCCGACGAAGTCCAGACGGGCTTCGGACGCACCGGCAAGCGATGGTTCGGCATCGAGCACTGGGAAGTTGAGCCGGACATGATGACCATGGCCAAGGGCATGGCCAACGGAACGCCCATCGGCTGCACCATCACCCGGCCGGAAATTGCCGACAGCTACAAGGGCCTCACCATCTCCACCTTCGGCGGCAATCCCGTCACCTCCGTGGCCGCCAAAGCCACCATCGACCTGATTGAAGAAGACCGGCTGATGGATCACACCGAGACGGCCGGCAAACGCTTCCGCGAGGGCCTCGACGCTCTGAAGGAAAAGCACGCCTCCGTCGGCGACGTTCGCGGCATGGGACTGATGCTGGGCGTCGAACTGGTGAAGGACCGCAAGACCAAGGAGCCGGCCACGGACCTGGCCAACAAGGTCCTGGGGCGCGCGCGCGACAACGGACTGGTGATCGGCAAGGGCGGCCTTTATGCCAACGTTCTGCGCATGTCGCCGCCGCTCAACATCCCTCTGGCCGATATCGACCAGGCGGTCGCCATTCTGGACAAAAGCCTGGCGGAAGCCGCAAAGGGATGATGGCAACACACGCTTTGTAGCGCCGGCATCTTGCCGGCATTGATCGAACTTAGTAAAGCTGTCGGATGGAAGCCAGCGCTACAGTCGAAGGCGCTGACGGAGCCGCACAAACAAATCCATATTCATAAGGGAGCAAGGAATGAAGTATCGCGAACTGGGCAGGACGGGATGGAAGGTTTCAGAGATCAGTTTTGGCGCCTGGGCCATCGGCTCGATGTGGGGCAGCGTGGACGAGAAGGAATCGATGGCGGCGCTCCACAAGGCGCTGGATGTGGGCATCAACTTCTTCGACACGGCAGACGTTTATGGCGACGGCCGCAGCGAGCGCCTGCTGGGGCGGCTGCGCAAAGAGCGCAATGAAACTTTTTATATCGCCACCAAGGCCGGCCGCAAACTGAACCCGCACACCCCCGAAGGCTACAACCGGGAAAACCTCACCCGCTTTGTGGAAGACAGCCTGCGGAACCTGCAGACCGATTGCGTGGACATCGTGCAGCTCCACTGCCCGCCCAACAAGGTCTACTACACTCCCGAAACCTTTGAGGCGCTGGAGGGGCTGGTGAAGGCCGGCAAGCTCCGCCACTACGCCGTCAGCGTCCGCACCTGCGAAGAAGGCCTCAAGGCGCTGGAATATCCCGGCATCCAGAGCGTCCAGATCATCTTCAACATGTTCCGGCACCGTCCCGCGGAACTCTTCTTCCCGGAAGCCAAACGCCGCCGGGTGGGCATCCTGGCGCGCGTGCCGCTGGCCAGCGGCATGCTGACCGGCCGCATGACCCGCGAAACAACTTTCACCGACGACGACCATCGTAAATTCAACCGCCAGGGCGCGAAATTTGACAAGGGCGAAACCTTCTCCGGCGTCGATTACAATCTGGGTCTCGACATCGTCGACCAGTTGCGGCCGCTGGCCCCGCAAGGCGCCACCCTGGCGCAACTGGCCCTGCGCTGGATACTGATGTTTGACGCCGTCACCTGCGCCATCCCCGGCGGCAAGCGGCCCTCCCAGGTGGAGGACAACGCCCGCGCTTCCGATCTGCCTCCGCTCAGCGATGAGGCCATGCGGAAGGTGCGCGAGCTCTACGACACGCGCCTGCGGGCCCAGGTCCACCAGCGCTGGTAGCGCACAGAAAGTCCCGCTACTTCTC
>JBAUWE010000425.1:0-5615 GCA_049583595.1 Terriglobia bacterium | reverse complement strand
GTCGAATACCGCCGTGGCGAAATGCCGGATGGAACGGCCCTGCTGCCGCGCCACGTTGCGAACCATCGAGAGCGCCTTCAGGTAAACTTCCGGGCCCATGATCGCGGTTCCGAAATCCAGCATGACGCCGCCTTCCAGATTCTCCACGGTATGCGTGAAGATCAGAAAGTCGCGGTAGCCGGCCGCGCCCAGTGCCGCGCCGTCGCAGTTGGGATGCTCGTGAATAATGTCATAACCGATGCCCACGTGGACCGTCACCGGAATCGACCGCCGATAAGCGGCGGCGAAGATGCTGATGTTCTTGTGCGGAAAGTTGCCGGTATCAATGTGGCGTCCGAGATTTTCGCCGAGGCCGAGCGAAAGCTCCTCAGCCTCCTGGATGACGTCGTTCAAGTCTCCCGTTTCTTTCCACAAGCCGAACTCACCCGTCTGGATATAGCGCGCCACGCTCTCCGTGGTGGCCCCGATGCGCGCCAGTTCGTAATCGTGAATGGCCCCGGCGCCGTTCATGGCGATGTGGTTGATGAAGCCGCGATCGATCAGGTCGATGACGTGGCGGCTCGTGCCCTGCTTGATGACGTGCGCTCCCATCATCAGAATCCGGGCCGCGCCTTTGTCCTTGGCGGCGATCATCCGCCGGGCAACTTCAGGAAGCTGCGGATGGGAGAATTCCGGCCCCGGATCATCGAGGCCCAGAACGTAGTCGAGTTGCATGTCGTGCTGGCGCTCGCTGAGCGGCTTGATCAGCAGTTTCGAGCGGTCAAATGATTTGTATTTTGATTCCATGTGCGCGCCATCATCCGGGAAATAAGGTTTCGAGAAGCTCGTCACGGCAAAGGAAGTTGGGAACGATGTAATCCGCTCCCACGCCGGCCAGGCGCTCACGCTTCCATTCATCCACCTTCAGGCATTCGGGTTCGTCGGTGGCTACGCCCACCGCCGTGCCGCCGGCGTCTTTGACGTTCTTGATCTCCACGTAGCCGTCGCCGAAGCCCATCAGTTCATCACCGCGGCATTCCATGGAGTCGATCATTTTCTGGATCAGCATGGCTTTTGAAAAACTCCTGTAGTCGTCCTGGGCGCCGTAAATCCCGCCGTCGAAATAGGGCGTGATCTGGAGCAGGTCCGCCTCTTCAACCGTGTAGGCGTGGTCCGTGCCGCTGGCAACATAGAGTTTGAAGCCGCGCTCCTTGAGAGCATCGAGCAGGCCGCGCGCGCCCGGTACGAGATATTTCTCGGGCGACTCTTTGCCCTCCCGCAGCGCCTCGCGCCGGTGGCGGATCTTTTCCATCAGGCGGTCATGATACATCTTCTTATAGGCCAGCGGCTCGAGCGGTTGCCCTCCGCGCGACTTGACGTGACCGGCCAGTTCGATCATCTGGTAGATCGTCTGCTTGCCGGTCAGCCGCGCCACGTAGTCTTTGACGAGCGCCTCAAGGTCCGCTTCGCTCTCGCCGGTTTTCAATTCCGCCAGAATCTCCATCATCATGGGAACCATCACGTCCATCCATCCCGCGCGAAGCAGCGAGAGGGTGCCGTCAAAATCAAAAAGGATGACCTGCGTTTTCTGCGATGGCAAACCGGGATGGAGACACTCAATCATGAAATCGAACTTCGAAGGACAGGATCAGTTCCGGATGAGACGCGGATAGTTTCATGGCATCCGGACACAACCGTTTATATTAGGCGTCAACCGGGTTGTGTGTAAACAGCCGCGGACGTGCCGGCCGCACCGTTCAGGATAATCTGGGGGCTTCAATAAAATTATGAGTTCTGTGGTATGGGATGCGGAGGGTTCGCGGCCGCGGCCTCTGCTCACGGCCGTGAAAAACGGATGAGGTTGTGGACGGTCCAGGAGCAGAAAGGCCGCACGGCCAAGTCAAAAGCGATGAGTCCTGTGCCATCGGTTGCGGAGGAATGGCCCTCTGCTCCCGGAAAGGCTGCAGAGCCATGAGCCGTCGCGCACAGCTCTTCGGCGCCGGTTTTCTACTGCACGGTAAGCGTAACAGGCACGGAGTTCACGAGTGAACCGGAAGTTCCCGTGACGGTGAACGTGTAGGTGCCCGCGGTCGTCCCGGGATTTGCCGTTACCGTGGTGCTGTCCGCTCCGCACGCCACTTGCATCGTGAGGATGAAGACGAAGAGACCTGCGGCCAAACCGAGCGTGGCCAGGCGTCTTCTCGCCGGCCTCTGCAAAACCCTCAGACTCAGCAGGCACAGCGCCAGGAAAGCAATCCAAAGTTTGTAAGCGGGCGGCAAGCCGAATGGCAGGTTGAATACTGCGGTCGGGGCCGTGGTGGAAAGGGTCAGTGTTGAGGCGGCGCCGCCGCTGCCCGGGGTCACGGAACTGGGTGAAAACCTGCAGGCGGTGCGGGCCGGAAGGTTGGAACAGGCCAGCGAAACCGCATTCGTAAACGCCCCGTATTGGGGGGCGATGCTCAGCGCGTAGGTTGCGGCCCGGCCCGGGCTGACGGTGGTGCTCGAGGGGGTGGGATTAATCGCGAAGCTGGTTACGGTGATCTGGACGCTGCTCTCCGGTGAGAGGGTCACGCCATTGTCGGTAACGGTGAGGGTCTCCGTATTGGTTCCGATTGGACAAGTGACGGTGGGGCTTGCGCCCGTGGCGGTGCTGCACGTTCCCGCCCAATGGAGTGTCAGGGGGCAAGCGAGCGGCTCGGATGATCCGCTGCCGTTCAAAGTCACGCTGGCCCCGTCGGGCCCCGCGCCATTCACAATCTGGTCTGACCCTGCTACGGCGGTTGGTAGAGTCGCATTCGCGGCCGCCAGAGCATCGATGCGGCCGTAGCCGTACGCGTTATCGGGGCCGGGCGTTCCAAGGTCCACCGCGTTGTTCAAAACAAGGTTGCGCAAGTCTACCCGCGCGGTGGCGCTGGCCAGGGCTCCGGGTGACCCGTCCAGCAGGCACGGCGCGGCCTGCAACAGCAGCGCGGCCACTCCAGCGCCGTGCGGCGCCGCCGCCGAGGTGCCGTAGAAATAGCAAGGAGAGGTTCCGATAGAGCAATGGGATGTATTCGTGATGTTCCCACCGAAACCTGCCGCGCCGGTGATGGATACGCCGTCCATCCCGGTTACCTCCGGCTTCAGCCGTCCGTCGAGGGTGGGACCCTGACTGCTGAAAGGCTCAAGCGTATCGGGCGTCTGCCAATTGGCGGCGCCGACTGAAATCACACCCGCCGGCGATCCGCCTGCGTCACCCTGGGCCACGATGCTCCCGCCGGCCGTGTTGTAGTTGTGGTCCTGATAGGGCGCCAACCGCACGGGACCCGGCCCGGCGCAACCGTTGGAAAGCACGAACATATCGAAGGTGCGTGGAGCCGCAAGGTTTTCCCAGTTCTGGATGAAAATGTAGAAATCATCTTCAGCGCCGGTGTCATTAATGTAGCCGAGAGATTCAACCGGGTCTTGCGTCCCCGTTTGAAGGTTAACACTATAAGCGACCACGGCCCCCGTACTACTTCTCACGAGGAATAGGTCTTAATCGTTGCTGGAGGCTCCGAACGGGTCGTTCCAAGCCAGCCAAATCACCACATTGGCCCCGGCGGGCAGTTTCACAACGTCCGAGAGCGTCGCTCCCAGGCCCAGGGCGTCCGAGGTGGTCGCCGAAGGTTGAAATAAATGCAAGTCACCGGGATCGCCCCCGTAGGCGGTTCCGTCGGTGCCGGAGTCCACGTACTGGCCGGCGTAGTGGAATCCAGCCTCGTTACCCAGCGCGGTGAAATAGGCACGAACCGGATTCGCATCGTTGTTGAGTTGATCCGCGGTGTTTTGTGACACCGGGCTGGTGCCGTCGTAAGGCGGAGTGAACCACCCAATGTCATCAACGCCCACATCCGTATTCGAGTCCACCCAGGTGACAGCCTGTTGAAACTCCAGACTTGTGTCGAAGTTTGTATAGAACAGCTTGGCGTCAGGGGCAAGGTCGTGAACGATTTCCAGCAGGGCGGTGCCTTCTGCGCCGGCTCCTTGCTGGACGCACCCGGGAACAAGCGCGCTCTCCAGGTCGCCATCCGACCGGAAGGACTGAGCCGTGATCCCGCCACTCACTGAGGTCAGCACGCCGCTGGCATTCCGTGTCCCGCTGGCATCGGGCAGGTCGCCGCTGGAGATCGGGCTGGGGGTTGCTGTGGTCGGTCCGCAGGTGGTGCAGCCTGCCGCGAAGATGCCGCTGATGCCATCCGAAATGACACCGACGCGCACACCCGTGCCATCCACGCCAAGCCTGGAACGGACCTGGTCAGCCTTCAGCGTGGCATCGCCCTCGCTGTCCACCGAACCCGTATTTGTGAACCCATAATCGGGCAAGCGGATAGATCGCACAAAGGGCAGGGCAGAAACCGGGTCAATCATGCTGACAGGCAAAAGACCCTGGACCGTGGGAACGTGCGAGAGGACCTCCTTCCTGGCCTTATCGGGTTTGGGTGCTCCCACAATCTGCACGGTCACTCCCAGGCCGCGCAGAGCATTCAGGTTTTGATCGGTGACTTCAGAGACCTCGATGTAAACCTGGACTTCGGCATTCTTGTTGATACGCATCATGCGAGTCTGAACCGCATCCCGGACGGATTTCGGCAGGGCCGCAATTGAAAAACCCGGCGGAGGAGCTACGCCTTGCCCCTCTGCCACCGGACCCCGTCGCTGGGTGGTCGCGCGCGCAAGGTCCGCCACGGTTGTGGTGAGCTTGGGATTCTTCAGGGGCCGGGTTCCAGGCGTGGAAGCCGTTTGCGCCAGACGCAGCGCAGGTTGAAACAGAGGCCAGGGAAGGGCGCGCACCAGCCTGTTTGATGGTCCGGCGGCGGCATGACCCGCCGAGGATTGAGCGAACGCCTCCTTTGGCATCCAACCCAAAACGGACAGAATTGCAAGCATCGCGAACATGCGATAAAGGACGTATCGTAGAAGCAGACTGATCTTCATTCCAGGGACCTCCTGCGTCCGAGGTCTTCATGGGGAGGGGCAAGTGGAAGGTAAGCATTTCCTTTTGGCCCAGCCTTTTTACACCCTACTCCGTACTCGGGACTCCGATGTCCTGTTTCTTCGCCAAACAAGAATAATTTAATAATTCGCTTTGAGCGGGTGGCGACTGGTTGCGGTCCTCGCGATGTGTGCGATCACTGCTGCGTCCGGAATTCCAATTGTGCATGGTCGGTTCGTTCAATCACGCTCTGGCGGGTTGATCCATCTGATTTTTGGCAGGGGTAGGGGCGGCGGCAGCGGTGACAAAGGTGACGGTTGTGGTGCGGGCGGGGCGCGGTGGGAAGGCTGGCGGAGATGTTCCCTCCAGGGCTGGAGCTGCAACATCAAACTGGCGAGATCGATGCCCTCGAACTCCGTGCCGAACGGTTCGAGTTTCGAGCAACCCTTTTCGAGCAGTGAACGGAACCCGGCACCATTGCCGCGCGTGTAGTGATGGAAAGCCGCCGCCACCTGGATGAGGCCGTGAAGGAAGGTCTTGCGATCGCCGGTTGCTTTCAGCCACACGGCCTCGAGCGCTTCATGGGCTTCAAAGTAGTGTTGGGTGTTGAAGAGGCGAATTCCCTCGAGAATTTCTTGCTCCATCGCATTCTCAATTTTCTGTAAAACAGGGATTTGTAAAT
>JBAUWE010000424.1:0-7260 GCA_049583595.1 Terriglobia bacterium | reverse complement strand
TAAAGCCGGATTCCGTAGGAGCGAATATAGCTCAGTCGACTCACCGATGAGTAGGAACATCGTGAATCCACGGAAAAAATCGACTGACGCCACCCGGCCCGGAATAACAGCCTGAGGTTGTCCCGAGTTCTTTTCCATCCCCATCCTCCTATTAAGTCTGTACCATCTGGTTTCCCTAATTCCCTGTCGCTTCACTTGTCGAATAAGACCTTGCCCGTACGCGCGGGTGGACACGCTTCAGCAAAAACCCGGATATTTACCTGAGACCCTCGGCCATCCCAGCCTCAGTAGGTTGAATTTCTCCTTATTGGGGCACTTCCCGGGTTCACTCTGCGCCAGCTTGGGCCATTAGCTTGCCTTAACTTGCGGCTGACTTCAACCATTATTTGCGGATAGGCCATGAATTATTTCGTTTTTACGAAAACATACGATGGTATCCGATGAGGGGTCCTCTGCCAACAACAGATTTCCAATTTGGTGATCAGCCTGTGCCATGTTGGCATAACCGGCCCCGGTATTTTTGCACCACTTTGAGCGTTAGATTCCGGGGAATTGAGCGGGCCGTTTTTGGTCCCAACTTTACGGCGAGTTTCCGGGGAGGACCTCAGACAGATGCGGTCTGCCACCGTGAAAGTGACAGCGGAGATTTGCGGACTGGATCGGAATTTGACGCCCGAGGATCGGAAATCCAACAGCCGAGTGGTTAAGCCGCTGCTCAGCAGCTAACTTGTACTACCTTGTCCTTTTGAGGATTGGCTGTCTGGATGCAAGCTGCTGAAAATGTTGGCTCCTCGGGCAGGACTCGAACCTGCAACCCTTCGGTTAACAGCCGAATGCTCTACCATTGAGCTACCGAGGAATTTAGGAAACACGGCCAGAACAAAAGTTCAGCCGAAACTTTACTTTATAACATAGCCAGAAAATCAGGGTCAACGCTGCGGAAGCCACCACAGCTCAGCGCAGAGACAATCTGGTCATGGAAAACATTTCTCCCGACCCGCAAGCCACTGCAACTCAGTCCCGCAATGGGACCGGAACAGCTCATTCCAGAGCCCTTGCTGTAATGGGGACAGCCTTGAAACTTAACACAGGTATTGAGCGGTACCCACCAGGAGGAGAGAAAACTGTCACGCTTTCTTTTCTTCTTCGGCTTTATCCGACGACTTATCAATCCCGCCTTTGATGGCGTCCTTGAATTCCTTGATACCCTTTCCCAATCCCCGACCAAGATCGGGCAACTTTCCCGGCCCGAAGATGATCAGAACGATCAGCAGGATAAAGAACAGATGGGTTGGTTGAAGCAAACCTTCCATTTCAAACTCCTTCTGGTACGGATACGGACATGGAGAATACAATACAATTATAGCCTAAGCCGCGCAAGAACCCAATCAAGAATTATCCCCTGAAAAAACCATGTCCCCCGCTTTGACTCCGTTCTCCCGGCAGTGATCCTGGTAGAGGGCAGCATAGCTCGCTGTAATGTAATCCCGTTTCTGGTATCCCAGCCGGGACGCCACGCGATCGATCCATCTGGCCGGGCCTTCCAGCTCAATGTAATGGCCAATGGGCGTTTCATCATAGACCAACAGGGGAGTCTCTTCCCCTTTCCCTTTGCTCTCTTCGGCATAAGCTGTCCGGTATTTCTCATAACGAAAAACCGGGCGCAGGCCTAAAGCTTCAAGAATCTGCTGGAAAGCGGCTGCATCTTCGACCTCTGTCTCGGTTTCGGTCCGAATCTTATATGAATCCGAGGCACGCGGCGGCCCCTTAAAAGTCAGAATATGGCGGTGCCCTTCCGTCCGCAGGCGCAATAGCAAGCGGGAACGGCGCAGGCGCAAATCGCGAAAGTCAAAGACGATGTTGCTCTCAAAGTGCCGGCGACTGACCACCACAAAACCACTTTGCTTGAGGCGTCTCTTCAGCGCAGGCGGGACCGCGACCTTCAGCTTGATTTCAATTTCGCGGGGAGACTTCATGCCATGTTGAAGGGCCGAAAAAGGTCAGGATTCGCGTGCAATGATAAAGTCCGGCAGGGACATCAGTGCGTCTTTGTACACGGATTCAGGAAAGATGCGGAGGCATCGTTTGGCCTCGTCAGCAAACTCCTTGGCCTTATACCGTGCTGCCTGCAGGGCCCCGTAACGGTCCACCATCTCCAGAACTTCCGCGAATGCCACATTCTCAAATCCTCCGTCCTGGGAGATGCGGACAACCTTTTGGGCATCTTCCGGCGTGCACATCTGGAGGAGATAAATGAGAGGCAGGGTTACTTTGCCTTCCCGCAGGTCATTGCCAACGGGCTTGCCGAGCTTCTTTTCGGAAGACGTGAAGTCCAGAACATCGTCGATCAACTGAAACGCCAGGCCGAGGTTGATGCCGTATGAGGCTAGCAGATTCTCTTCCTCCTCCGGCCGGTCGGCAAGCAGAGCGCCTGTTCGCAAGCAGGCTGAAAACAGGCAGGCTGTCTTGCGATAAGTCAGCTCAAAGTAGTCGTCTTCGGTCAAATCCGACTTGCGGAGGTAAGCCAGTTGCAGCAACTCGCCCTCCACCATCACCTGGGTCAGCCCGATCAGCAGGTCAAGAATCTTGAAGTTGCGTTCTGCCAGGGCGATGCTGAACGCCTGCATGTAAAGCCAGTCTCCCGCCAGCACGCTCATGTGGTTGCCCCAGCGGGAATTGATGGAGGGCCGGCCGCGGCGCGTTTCCGCCTTGTCGATCACATCGTCATGCACCAGCGTGGCGCTGTGGATCATTTCATACGCGGCGCCCATGCGAATGGCCGGATCGCCTTCAAAGCCGAACAGCTTGCTGGCCAGCAGCACCAGGACGGGCCGCAAACGCTTTCCGCCACTCACCTGTAAATACTGGCCAATCTCCGATATGGCCTGGATGCTTGACTCCGTCTGCTGCAGGAATTCCTTTTCGACCTTCTCAAGGTCGTCCCGCACGAGGTCAAAGACTTCTCTGACGGTCAGGGGTTTTGGTGTTACCAAGCGCTGATTTTCTGCTGCCACCTTCATCCTTCTCTTCTACTGGACGCGGTTGCTACGGGGCGTCGAGCCGCTCATAATGATGTGTAGACTTCACATCGTCCCACAAAAGCCCGGCAAAGGAAAGCATCTCGTCGCGCCAGGCGGCGGCACAGCGTCCGAGCTCCTGTCACTCAAGTCCCATAAACTCAACAAAATTAAGGCCCGCCCGCGTTCCCAACTCTTCCGTGGCCATGCCGCGCACCTCCGCCAGCCGCCGCACGACGTCGAGAACAAAAACCGGCTCATTTCGCTTGCCACGGTTCGGGACCGGCGCAAGGTAAGGGCTGTCCGTCTCCGTCAGTAGACGGTCAAGAGGAACTTCACGGGCCACTTCGCGCAGGGCGTCAGCCTTCTTGAAGGTCACGTTTCCGGCGAAGGAAATCATAAATCCCCAGTCGAGAAATCTGAACGCCTCTTCGCGGCTGCCCGTAAAGCAGTGGAGAATTCCGCCCTGTCCGGAGCCCGCCCAGTGCCGGGCAATAATCTCCGTAAGGTCTGCCCAGGCGTCGCGGCAGTGGATGATCACCGGCAGCTTCGTTTCCCGGGCAATCTGCAACTGCTCAGTTAAAACCTGCTTCTGGATCTCGCGCGGCGAATGGTCGTAGAAATAGTCGAGGCCGATCTCACCGATGGCCAACACTTTCGGCTCGCCCGCGGCCCGCCGCAGCATTTCAAAATGCTTGTCCCCGGCGCCCTTCGCCTCATGCGGATGAATGCCCGCGGTGGTGTAAATCCAGTCATAGTTCGCGGCGATGGGCACTCCGGAGGCAAGGTCATCCGGGCCGCTGCCGCCGCTCACCGTCAGCAGATAACGGCAGCCCGCCTGGCGAACCCGTTCAATCACTTGCTCCCGGTCAGCGTCAAACCGCTCATCATCAAGATGACAATGGGAATCGACAAAGAATTGACTCATTGATTCATTTATTGATTGAGTGATTGAGCCGTTGGCTGTTGTCCTGAGATTTTTCCATGTTCCAATGAGTCAGTCAGCCAATCATTCAATTACCGGAGCTTGGCCCCCTTGGGCACTTCGTCCTTGAAGGTGGCCAGCACGGGACGTCCTTCATCGCCCACAGAAGCCGCAACGATCATGCCGTTCGATTCCACGCCACGCAACTTGCGCGGCTGCAGATTCGTGACGACGACCACCTTCATGCCCACCAGTTGCTCGGGCTGATAATATTGCGCGATTCCTGCACACACCTGGCGCACTTCCGTGCCGATATCCACCTGCAGCTTCAACAGCTTGTCTGCTTTCGGAATGGGCTCGGCGGCAATGATTTCGCCCACTCGCATCTCCACTTTGGCAAAATCTTCAATCGAAATCTTGTCGCTCGCGGTTGAGGCAACGGGCGCGGCTGCCGGCTGCGCCGGGGCATTTTCCGTGACAGGTCGTTCTCCTCCAGATGGCGTTTCCACAGTTTCTTTCTCCTTTTCAGTTAGCGCCTGATGGCCCATGCGATCCGCCTCCGCGAATTCGTTCAGCCGGGCTACAGCCTCGGCTTTGTCAAGCCGGGGAAACACGGGCTCAGGCCTGCCGACTTTGGTTCCGGGCTTCAGTTCGCCCCACTTGAGCTGATCGATGCGCTGGTCTTCAAGCTTGCCGAGATAACTCTCGCAATTGAGTTGATTCCAGATTCTCTGAGCTGCGTCAGGAATTACGGGATATGCAAGAACGGCGGTTGCTCTAACCGCTTCGAGCGCTATATACAGCACACCGTCGATGAGGGGTTTACTCCCCGGATCATCGGCGTGTTTCCATGGCTGGTGGAATGTGAGGAACTGGTCCCCAAAATGGGAGACCACCTCTCCGATTTTTTCGAGCGCGGATGAGAGATCGAACGCGTCATAGCGTAAAGTGACCTCGCGAGCAAGATTATCCCATCGCAACCCTTCGTCCCAGCCTGCCCCTTGCTTTTTCTTGAAATCCGAGAAGTCAGGAACTGTGCCACCACAATATTTCAGGATCATCGTTAGCGTACGGCTTGCCAGGTTGCCAAGTCCGTTTGCCAATTCCGAGTTATACCGCTGCACCAGTCCGTCGTAGGAAAAGCTGGCATCCTGACCAAAGGGCGTATCGCGCAGCAGGTAGTAACGCAGGGCGTCATTGCCCGGCGCGCCGAAGGAATCGAGAGCATCCACAATCGGCTCGGGATAAACCACGTTGCCCTTCGATTTCGACATCTTGTCCTGCTCGTAATAGATCCAGCCGTGCGCGAAGATGGTTTTGGGCAGCGGCAGGCCGGCGGCCATCAGGAAGGCCGGCCAGTAGATGGCGTGAAACCGGATGATGTCCTTGCCGATCATGTGCACGTCGGCCGGCCACAGTTTCTGGAACTCGGCGCTGCCCTCGTCGCCTTCGGCGTAGCCGATGCCGGTCATATAACCCGTCAGCGCGTCGTACCACACGTAGACCACTTCTTCCGGATCGTCGGGCCAAGGGACGCCCCACTTCAGCCGCCGGCGGCTGATGGAAATATCCCGCAGGCCGCTCTTGACGAAGCTGACGACCTCATTGCGGCGAAAATCCGGCTGCACAAATTCCGGGTGCTTTTCGTAAAGTTCCAGCAGTCGATCCTGAAACGCCGAGAGTTTGAAGAAATAGTTCTGCTCGTTGATCAGTTCCGCCGGGCGGCCGCAGATGTCGCAGTTGGCCGGATCGGTGCCGTCCGAAACGTAGCGCTCGTCGCTCACGCAATAGCGTCCCTGATAAGTTCCCTTGTAGATCACGCCGGGATCGTTCTTCTGCGCCAGGCGGATGAGTCGCTGGACACTGGTGACGTGCTCGGGCTGGTCGGTGTAAACGAAGTGGGTGTAATCAATCCCCAGCTTCTTCCATACCTCGATGAACTGTCTTCGCTTCTCCGCCACAAATTCCGCGGGCTCAACCCCGGCCGCTTCCGCCGCACGCTGCAGCTTTTCGCCGTGCTCGTCATTGCCGGTCAGGTACGCCACTTCGTCGCCGCACATGCGTTTGTAGCGCGCAACCACGTCGCAGACGATGGTGGTGTACGCCGAGCCCACGTGCAGGCGCGCGTTGGGATAATAAAGCGGAGTGGTTAGATAGAATTTGCTCATTGTCTAATTTATTGATTGATCCATTGAGTCAATGATTCAATGAGTCAATCTTTCAATTGCCGATAGGCCGATTGCGCCGCCTGCATCACTTCCTTCAGCGGCACGAACCTTTCGTCCGCCAGGCGCCGGCAATCTTCGAATTCGGGCGCCGCGTTGACGATCTTCCCGTCGAGGCGCGCCATCTTCATTCTCACCGGGCCATATGCGGTCTCAACCTTCACCACCTCGCGCTCCAGCACCTTGCGCCGCGCTTCGCTGATGCGCACGCCAATGGTGGTGGTCTCTTCAAACAGCAGACGCGTGAGCGTGCTTTCGAGTTCCGGCTTCGAGATCACGCTGACCAGCAGCCCCGGCCGATTCTTCTTCATCTGGAGCGGGCTGCACGTCACGTCGAGCGCCCCCGCCGCCAGCGCCTTTTCCGCAAAGGGCCCGTAGAGCTGCGGGTTCATTTCGTCGATGTTGGCTTCAATCACCAGGACGGTTTCATCGCCTTCGGAGCCCGACGCAGTTCCCGCACCCTCGGTCTTTTCGCCCAGCATCAGCCGCGCGATGTTGGGATGCCTGGTGAAATCTATTGCGCCCGCGCCATAGCCGATCCGTTCCACCTTCATGGCCGGAACGGGCCCAAAGCCCGTTGCCAGGGTTGAAACCAGTGCGGCGCCCGTTGGGGTGACCAGTTCGCTTTCAACACCCGAAGAGTAAACCGGAATTCCTTTCAGCAGCTCTGCCGTAGCCGGCGCCGGAACAGGCAATGTGCCGTGCGCGGCCTCCACGCTTCCTCCGCCCACATTCAGCGGCGAGCAGACCAGTTCCGGATTCCCCAGCATGGCCAGCCCCAGGCAAACACCCACGATATCCAGGATGGCGTCCACGGCTCCGACTTCGTGAAAGTGGATCTTTTCAATCGGCTGGTTATGGAGGCTTGCTTCCGCCTCGCCCAGCCGCCGGAAAACCTGAAGAGCTTTTTGCTTCGCAGCCCCGTCAACGGCCGCCGCTCCAATCAGTTTCTCAATGTGGCTCAGATGCCGGTGCGGTTGCTTATCGGGTATGACGATGTCAACGTGATTGCCCGCCAGTCCCTTCCGCATCACCCGGCTCTGGGTGAATTCGTAAGGCCCCAGTTCGATCTTCGCAAGCTCCGCGCGCAGGC
>JBAUWE010000423.1:0-1578 GCA_049583595.1 Terriglobia bacterium | reverse complement strand
GGTGGACATGCCATCAGGTGGTAACGGAATGGCCACCGAGCGAGGGGCTCACTATCTGGACGTTATTGCACGCCTCAAGCCCAAGGTGACGTTCGCCCAGGCGCAAGCCGAAATGAATTCCATTGTCAGCACATTGAATAAACAGTATCCCAACATCCATCCGCGGGCTGCGCGCGTGGTGCCGGAACTCGACGGTTTGGCCGGACCTGCCCGGCCGGGATTGCTGATCCTGCTGGCAGCCGTCGGGTGTTTGCTTCTGATCGCATGCGCCAATGTTGCCAACCTGCTTCTCGCGCGGGCAACGGCCCGGAGGAGAGAAATGTTTATTCGCGCCGCACTGGGCGCGGGCCGCGGCCGGGTAATCAGGCAGGTTCTAACCGAGAGCATCCTGCTTTCACTCCTCGGCGGCCTGATGGGGTTGCTCCTGGGGCTGCGGGGCGTGAATCTTCTGGTTCGCATTGTCCCGGTGGATATTCCACGGCTGGCCCAGGCGAGCCTGGACGGCCACGTCCTGGTTTTCGTTACTGCGGTTTCGGCGCTGACAGCTTTTTTGTTTGGTCTCGCCCCGGCATTGGCGGGATCAAAGTTCGACCTGACTGGATCACTGAAGGAATCCGGGCAAGGACATTCTCTGCGTCTGCATCAAACGCGCACACACGGCGCCCTGGTGATTGGGGAGGTGGCCATGGCACTCGTGCTCCTGGCGAGCGCCGGCCTGCTGATCAGAAGTTTCGTCAGCCTGGAGAGTGCTGATCCTGGGTTCGACGCGGGCCACGTCCTGACATTGCGACTGGACTCGCCCCCGCACTATTCCCAGGCGCAGCAGACGCAATTCTTTCGCGACGTCCTCGATCGCGTGCGCTCCTTGCCTGGCGTTCGCTTTGTGAGCGGCGTTTTCGGACTGCCCTTCAGCGAAGTGGATGCCCGTACCGGTTTTGCGATTGAGGGACAGCCTGCCGCAGAAGCCAATCGGCCTGAGACGGCTTATATGGCAGTTGCGCCCCACTACTTTCGGACTTTGGGAATACCGCTTGAGAAAGGGCGCGATTTCACCGCGCACGATGACCTGGCGTCGCCTCCGGTGGCGATTATTAATGAGGCTCTTGCCAGGCGATACTTCCCACATCTGGACCCAATTGGCCGGCGCATCCAGCCGGGCATCAGCAATGGTTATGGCAAAAAGCAACCTCTGAGGGAGATTGTGGGCGTGGTGGGCGATGTGAAACTCCACGATCTTGCGGCGAGCGCCGGTTCTCAATGCTACGTGCCGTCTGCGCAAAGTCCGCTCGGCTTATTGACCGTGGTGGTGCGCACGGACGGTGACCCGCTCAGTCTGGCGCCCCCTGTGAGGAGCGTGGTCGCTTCGGCGAACAAGGAAGTCGCCGTTTACAACGTGGCGACGCTCCAACAATTGATATCGCGTTCGGTGGCGGCGCCCCGCTTCCTGACGCTTTTCCTCGGGATGTTTGCGTCGCTGGCTGTACTATTGGCAGCGGTGGGGCTCTACGGGCTGGTTTCGTACTCCGTATCGTTGCGGACGCAAGAACTAGGCCTTCGCATGGCGCTGGGGGCGGAGAA
>JBAUWE010000422.1:0-4590 GCA_049583595.1 Terriglobia bacterium | reverse complement strand
GGAAGCTGGATGCAGGACACGGCGGGCACGTGGCTGATGACCTCGCTGACTACCTCGCCCCTGCTGATCGCATTGATGCAGACCGCGGCCGGCCTGCCGGTTCTTTTGCTGGGCTATCCCGCCGGCGCTACAGCCGACATTGTTGACCGCCGCCGTCTGCTGATCTTCTGGCAGGTCTGGATGCTGGCCACGGTTGCCGTGCTCAGCGTGCTCACTTTTGCCGGCGTCATTTCTCCCTGGACGCTGCTGGCACTCACCTTCCTGCTGAACATCGGCGCCGCCATGAACAATCCCGCCTGGCAGGCCATCGTGCCGGAACTGGTCCCTCGGTCCGAGCTGCCCAGCGCCATCGCGGTGAACAGCGCCGGTTACAACCTGGCGCGCGCCGTGGGCCCGGCCATTGGTGGGCTGATGGTGGCGGCATTCGCCACGGTCATCATAGGTGCCGGCGCGGTTTTCCTGGTGAATTCGCTCTCCTTTGTGGCGGTGATTGCCGTCCTCTATCGATGGAGGAGCAAACCGCTTTACAAAAGCGCGCTTCCGGCGGAGCGGCTGTCCGGTGCGTTGTGGTCCGGCCTGCGTTATTTGCGCTACACGCCCGACCTTCGCGCAACCTTCGTCCGCACGTTCGCCTTTGCGGGCTTTGCCAGCGCCGTGTGGGCGCTGTTGGCGGTGGTGGCCCAGCAGGACCTTCGCCAGGGAGCCATGGCCTACGGCATCCTCAACGGCTGCCTGGGCGCGGGCGCGGTTGTTGGAGCTTCGCTTTTGCCGCGGCTACGGCAGCGATTATCGGCCAATATGATCGTCGCCGGTTCGTCCGCCATTTTTGCCGGCACGCTGGCAACGCTTGGCCTGGTGCGCAACGTGCCTCTCATTGTGGTCGCGCTGCTGGCGGCAGGTTTTGCCTGGACCAGTGCCCTCTCCACGCTAAACGTCACCGTGCAGATCTCCACGCCGCCCTGGGTGCAGGCGCGCGCGCTCGGAACCTATCAGATGATCTTCTGGGGTGGCGTGGCTTCGGGCAGCGCTTTCTGGGGATTGCTGGCGGATCGGATTTCCACTCCAGCGGCGCTGCTGGTGGCCGCGGCGAGCGCCCTGGCCAGCATCCCTCTGGTGCGCAACTTTCGACTTTTAGAAGAAACTCCGCCCGACCTCAGCCCCTACCGCCTGAACCGCGCGGCCCCGCAACTGGTGATCGAACCCCATCCCGACGATGGTCCTGTGCTGGTCACCCTTGAGTACCGGATCCGGCCGCAGGATAACGCTGCCTTCACCAGCGCCATTCACAAGGTCCGCGACATGCGGATGCGCAACGGCGCCATCCGCTGGGGAGTGTTTCAGGATGCCCGGCAGCCGGAGCGTTTTATCGAAACGTTCGTCGTCGATTCATGGATGAACTTCCTGCGCCAGCGCGAGCGGTACTCGGCGCCCGACCGCGACCTCCGCGACCGCGCCTGGAGCTTCCATCAGGACGAGTCGCCGCCCTCCGTCTCTTACATGCTTTACGCGCGAGAAGCCACCGCCAGTCACTAGCAGTGCGGCCTGGCCAGACTGAATTGACCTGTGGATCGGCCTTTCGGCAGACCAGCCAGCCACGAGGCCGCCGAGTGGGCCGCCGGCAATTCATTTCAGAACCCTCCCGTACCCTGGTTTGCGGTGGCGAATCTAACAGGGTACACTGGCAGCAAGGGGGCAAGATGTCCATTCGACCCGTTAAGCAGCTGATCAAATCCAAGCCGACGTTGGAAGGTGCGGGCGTGCATCTCCACCGCGCGTTCGGGTTTGGCAGCACGTCAGACTTTGACCCGTTTCTGCTCCTCGACGACTTCCGGAATGAGCGCCCGGAAGACTACCTGGCCGGTTTCCCGTGGCATCCGCACCGCGGCATTGAGACCATCACTTACGTTCTGGCGGGCGACGTGGAGCACGGCGACAGCCTGGGCCACAGCGGCACCATCGGTGCGGGTGACGTGCAGTGGATGACGGCCGGCAGCGGCATCATTCATCAGGAGATGCCCAAGGGCGATTCCTCGGGGCGCATGCACGGATTCCAGCTCTGGGGCAACCTGCCCTCTTCGCTCAAGATGACGACGCCACGCTACCAGGAGGTGAAGTCGGCTGAAATCCCCGAGGTCACCGACGATGACGGCACGTTGGTTCGTGTAGTCTGCGGAGAATTCTGGGGCAAGAAGGGTCCCGTGGATGGCGTCGCGGCCGACCCCATCTATATCGACGTTACTTTGCCGCCCGGCAAGCGCCGGACCCTGCCAGTGGAAACCACCCGCCACGCCTTTGCCTACGTTTTTGACGGCGCGGGAAAGTTCTCGAACGCCTCGGAGCCGCTGGAGGTTCCCACTGAATCCGTCGGCTGGGCGGACACGACTCCGCCCACTGAGGCGGACAACCGCTCGCTCATCCTCTTTGACCGTGGCGACGAGGTTACCCTCGAGGCTGGTGAAGAAGGCATCCGCTTTCTCCTGGTCTCCGGAAAGCCGATTGAACAGCCCGTGGCGTGGTACGGTCCAATCGTCATGAACACCCAGGAAGAGCTTCGCGAAGCGTTCAGCGAGCTCAAACACGGAACCTTCCTCAAACACAAGCACGCGGAGTAAGCGCCTTATTCTGTAGCGGCGCGTTGACCACGCCATGACCGGTTTTGTACCGATGGGTTTGTCCCGCCATCCGCTTCGATTTTAGCGATATGAACTTTCCACTACAGCAGCGCCGCATCGAGGCCAAATCCGGCGCTCATAGAGGGCCGCGACCGACCCCGATACCACTGGGCCGGTGCGGCGATGCATTCACCCCCCACGCCCTGGGATGCGCTAGAATGAAATATTTACGGCGAGCACATGGACACCACTACGCGACCCAGGGTTTCGGTTGTCAAATACCTGAACACAGCCCCGTTGATCTGGGGCATGCTGAAAGGCGATCAGCAGGGAAAATACGACCTCGACTTCACCACACCTGCAAAGTGCGCGGATGACCTGGGCCGGCGCGAGGCGGCTGTGGGCATCGTGCCGTCCATCGAGTACCAGCGCATGGACCGGCTGCGCGTCCTGCCCGGATGCTCCATCGCCTCAAAAGGCATCGTCAAGAGCGTCGTGCTGCTCAGCAAAGTACCTATCGAAAAGGTGGAGACCGTCGCGCTCGATAATTCCTCGCGAACCTCGGCGGCGCTGGTTCGGGTGCTGTTGCAGAGGTTTTATTCGCGGCCCGTCAGCGCGGCCCCGGCGGACCCGGAACCGCAGAAGATGTTGCAGCATGCCGATGCGGCGCTGTTGATCGGCGACCCGGCGCTCACCTTCGATGCCGGAGACCTGATGGTGTATGATCTCGCCGCTGAGTGGAAAAAGTTTACGGGGCTGCCATTTGTTTTTGCGGTCTGGGCGGGGCATGAAGACGCCGGACTCGGGCGCTTCTGCGCTGACTTTGAAGCCTCAAGAGATTACGGACTCGCGCACGTCGACGACATCGCCTGTGAGTATGCACCCAGGCTGGGGCTGGCACCGGAGGCGGTGAAGGTTTACCTGCAGGAGAATATCGATTATTCTTTGGATGAGGAAAATCGCAAGGGGCTGGAGCTTTTTTACCGCCTTGCGCACGATATCGGACTGATCCCGGCGGCCAGAGAAATTCAATTCGCTTAGGATGCGGAAGCCTGATTTCCGGCAAGCGCGCCCGGCGAAGGTTTTTATCATCGAGTTGTGAAGAATGGGATTAACCGCGGCACAAGCTCTCGAAATGTTGCGCACCGACGATCTGATTGGCGTGGGCATGGAGGCCGACTCTCTGCGCCGGCGGCTCCACCCTGGGAACATCATCTCCTACCAGATTGACCGCAACATCAATTACACCAACATCTGCACGGAGTACTGCTCCTTCTGCGCGTTTTACCGGCCCGTGGGCTCACCGGAAGGATACGTACTGCCGCTTGAAACCATTTACCGGAAGATTGAGGAGACGATCGCGCTGGGCGGCACCGGGGTCCTGATGCAGGGCGGCCTGCACCCCGACCTCAAGATGGATTACTACGAGAACCTCCTCTCCAGCATCAAGCAGCGTTATCCCCAGGTCCACCTGCACTGCCTTTCGGCGCCGGAAGTCCTGAACATCGCCGAGATCTGCGGGCTGACCGTTCGCGACACGCTGAGGCGCCTGATGGACGCGGGTCTCGATTCCATTCCCGGAGCGGGGGCGGAAATTCTGGACGACGAGGTCCGAAAGCGGATCGCGCGGCTGAAGTGCGGCACCGAGGAATGGCTCTCCGTACACCGCGAGGCGCACAAGCTGGGCATGCGGACCACGGCCACCATGATGTTCGGCTGCGGAGAGACCTTCGAGCACCGCATCGCACACCTCGAACGCGTTCGGCGGCTGCAGGAGGAAACCGGCGGCTTCACGGCTTTCATTCCCTGGTTTTTCCAGCGCGAGAACACCTCGCTGGGGCGGTTTGTTAAGGAAGAAGTCACGGCGGTGGAATATCTCAAGACGCTGGCCGTCAGCCGCCTTTACCTGGATAACATTCAGAACGTCCAGGCATCCTGGCTGACCCCTGGACACAAGGTCGGCCAGATCGCACTTCGC
>JBAUWE010000421.1:0-11470 GCA_049583595.1 Terriglobia bacterium | reverse complement strand
CATGAGCGACGGCGGTGACGACTTAGCCTCAACGGTTGGAGTGGGCGGCGTGGTGGGCACCAACTTCACCTGGCCGGTAGGTTCGGGCCCGGCCAGGCGGCGAAGGCGAGCCAGTCTGGATCTGACGCCTGCGAAGGAACAGATCTGGGACAAATGGATCAAAATCTACAAGGCCGAAATGCTCTCCAGGGGCGAATACATGGGAACGCTGTATGACCTCGGGTTTGACAGACCGGAAGCCCACGCCATCCGCAAGAACGGAAACATGTACTACGCCTTCTACGCTCCCCAGTGGAACGGCAAGCTTGAACTGAGAGGCTTGGGCCAGCGGGCTTATCGCCTGATCAACTATGAGACCGGGGAGGAACTGGGAACCGTTCGCGGACCCGTGGCCACCTGGACGGCCCAATTTGAGAAACACCTGTTGCTGGAGGCAAAGGCCGAGTAAGGCGAATCCTACCTCAAACCGGTTTCCCGGCTCCTGAATTCCTGCGGCTGGCGCAGGGTTGTTTTTCAACTCTGCGGCTTTTGATCTTACAGAAAGAACCGCAGGGTAATCCCGCACAGCGGGACAACTCTGCGCTACCAGGCTTCTGCCCTCTCCGAGGGGAGAGAATGGCGAGGCCATAGAGAGCCGTGCCCGCAAAGCCTCACGCTGTCTATGTACGGATAGGAATGTGGACGTGGAACGTGGTCCCGACCCCAACCGTGCTGTCGACTGTGAGGCTTCCTCTAAGTTTCTTGATGATTCCGTAACAGATTGACAACCCCAACCCCGTGCCCTGTCCGGCAGGCTTGGTAGTATAAAAGGGATCGAAGATGCGGGCCATGACAGTCTTGGCCATTCCATGCCCGGTGTCAGCAACATCCACCACCACCTGGTCGCCTTCCACCCTGCTCCGTATCTCCAGCGAGCCGCCTGCGGAGCCCATCGCATCGATTGCGTTATTGATGAGGTTCATGAAAACCTCTTGCATCTCGGTCTTTGAGGCCAGGACAAGCGGCAGGCCTCGATCCAGGTCCGTGTGAACTCGTATGCCGTTGAATTTTGAACTGGCTTTGCAAACACTCAATATTTCTTCTATGGTGTTGTTGAGCTGGATCTTGAGGTGAACGGGGTCTGTTCTGCGGGCAAAACTGAGCAGTTTATGAGTTATCTCTTTGCACCGGACTCCCTGAAGGCTAATCTACTCGAGGGAATGCTTGAACTCATCCAGGTTCCGGCTTTTCTGAAGGTCTTCTTCCTCAAGCAGATCTTCCATCCACCCAGCCTGCTCGACCATAATGGCAACAGGATTGTTGATCTCATGGGCTACTCCTGCCGCAAGCTCGCCGATGGAGGCGAGTTTTCGCGCTTCGGTCATCTGCTCATTCATCCTTTCCTTTTCGAGCTCAGCCATTTGGATCCGCTGAACCGCCTTGCGCGAAATGAAGAAGGCCGCCAGCAAAACTGCGAGACAGCCGGTGAAAAAGATCGTCAACGCCGTGGCCCTCGCACGGTTGATCTCAAGGAACGCGTCATTCCACTCCTGCTGATAGACCAGAGTCCAATCGCCCGACTTGAGCGGCATGAGAATAAAGAGGATGTTTTCGCTTCGACCCTTAACCGTTCCTGTTACTGCAGTACTCTGAGACGAGATCACTTTGACATCGGGAACACGTGAGGCGACAGCTTCGGCCCCCGGCTCTTCTTTACCACCGACCCAAGGTGTTATCCTCAGCAACCCGGCCATGTCCGTTATCAGCTCGCTCCGAGGCTGCGACTGAAACTCTCCTTTGCTGTTGACGATAAAGGCCGACCCTGTTTCGCCCACGCGAATCGCGTCAACCAGCGAGTTAAAATCGGCGAAGCTCACTGTTGCGCGCAACAGAGATTCTGAGAGCTCTCCTTTCTTTCTGATGCAGATGATAAAGTGCCGTCTATGACGCAGACCCATGTAGACGTCGCTCAGGAAAAGGTCTTTCTTCATCGCTTCCCTGAACCACTCCGCGTTGGAGTAGTTGGCGCCGAGCAATTTCAGATTTCCGGCGTACGAAATCTGTACACCCGCCGGGTTGACCACCCCCAGATCAACAAAAACGTGGGGGTGGGCGTATTGAAGCATAAGCAATTCGTTTTGGAGATAGGCGCTACTGCCCAGTTCATCGTATCGGCTGGAATTGGCGAGGAATTTTATGTCGGAGAGGGTTTCATCCAGGTACCAATTGATGTGCTGCTGATGTCTTTTCAGCGTTCCCTGCAGGTTCTCCAGCATCTTCTCCCGGTAAGAGGTCTCAAAATAGTAACCCATCAGGCCTGTGATCAGAGTGAGCGGCGTCAAGGAAACCAGGATAACGATCAGGACCATCTGCTTCGTCAGAGACGTGAAATAACGCTTTCCGTTCATGAGCGAACCACTCAGGACAGTTTGGAGAGGGCCTTGGCCCTGTCGCGTGCAGCGGCCTTCCACCCCGTTCCGGAACTGCGCGCCCGGCGACCCTTCCACGATGCGCATTAACGAAGCTCAAAAAGCGGAGCACCGGCTGCTGTGGGAGGTGCGGCTCAATCGGGAGTTGTGTTCTCCGTTCGCTTGGCGAGCACGACGCCCGAAATATCCGTCAGCAGCTTCTGTTTCCATTGCGCATAGGAAGCCTCATTCGACATCACCATATCGAGCTGGCGAGTATGGAAGAGCAGATATCCCAATACTCTGAGCTTCTGCTTTATTCCGTTCTCATCGTCGCCTTCCGCTCGCGCTGTTATCCAATCGTCCTGCACTTCGCTGCGAAATCCAAACTCATCCACGATGGCTCCCACCATCTGTACGCGACGCGCGCGCCGGTCATAGTCGGCGGCGCCACCCTTGAATGAAAAACTCACAAAATTCTCGCTAGCCCTTTCGCTGACCAGCGCCTCGACGTTTGAAAAATGAAAACCGAACCGGGAAGTAAGGTTGCAGAAATTCTTCGAAATCACGAAATAGTTACGGTTCGTGTAAGGTGAAGGCAGAGAAGGGTCGAGCGCCGGATTGGAGGCGGCTTCCAGCAGGATGGACATGAAGCCGCCGGCGTCAATTGCCGGAGGCCCTGCCCACGGCACAGCAACAATGCCCTCCCAGAGGGCCAGCATCGGGATCGAAACGATATCGTCCAGATTCACGTATTTGCCGGGCTTGTCCTCCTTGAACCCGTCATCAAGATTGAGCACCCACCACTTCATGGGGATACCGCACACCAGCTGTTTGCTCGCTTTCTCGGAAAAGTGGTGTTCTCTTCCGAAGTTAAACACTTCCGCGACGGCTTGCTCGTGGCAGAATCGGGTTATATCGTGAAGGGTCCGACAGGAAGAAGGCCTGAAATCCACTGCTTCCGGGTCAATCAAATGCAGAGGATTTATAAATTCGGAAGCCCTGTTCAGGACGTCCAGGACCGGAGAGCCATCCATGAGTTTTTGGGGTTCCTGCCTGTCTGCGAGCAACGGCTCGATTTTCCCGCTGAAGACCCTCAGGCCGTCAGCATCCACGGTGACAGGCCGGCCGTTTTCGAGCAAGTCAATTGCGCTTTCGAGTCCCATGATTGCGGGTATGCCCAATTCCCTGGCAACACTGGCGAGATGCCCGGCCGCCGACCCTTGCTCGGCGATGAGGGCCGCAGCCCGACTCAGCGCAGTAGCCCACCTCGGGAGTGGCTGCTTGACGACCAGGACCGCCCCCTGGGGAAACGAAAGAACCTCGCTTTCTTTGCTGACCGCGAAAACCGGCCCGTACCCGGCTCCGGGACTTGCTGTAACGCCGCCGGAAGCGATGACTCCACGGGTCGGGACCCCGTACGCGTCCCCTCCCTCCCTGGCAATCACGTTCCTCTGCCGGAGAGGACGGCACTGAAGAATTACGATTTCTCCTTTCTCATCCAAAGCCCATTCAATATCCTGAGCGAATCCGTAATGAGCTTCTATGCGGACGGCCATACTCGCCAACTCCAGCGCCGTGGGCTCGGAGATGGAAGCCTGCGAACCTTCTTCGCCAAGGATTTCGAGCCGGCAGACACCTTCTTCCGGGTAACAGACGAATTTCTGCCGTTTGGTCGCAATGTGTTCCTGTTCGATCCGAGCCGGTTCTCTAGTGACGACCAAAAGGTCGGCTTCTACACTTCCTTCCACGACTGCCTTCGGCAAGCCAAAGGCGGAATGAATGAATACCCGTTCATCGTGTTTATCCAGAGGGTTTCTGGAGTAGACCACGCCGCCGGCCACGGCGTCTACCATGGACATGCACCCCACGCACATGTCAACGTCGTCATCGCGGATTCCCCTGTTCAGCCGGTAGGTCATCGCCGGGGGGCTGTACTTGCTTGCCGCTACTTCCTTATAAGCACGGATCAGGTTGTCGGCGCTGACATTCAATTCGGAACGGTACATGCCCGCAAAGGAGCCTCGGCTGGAATCTTCGCCAAGCGCGCTGCTGCGTAGCGAGACTTTGACCCCTGGCCCCTCCTCTTTTTCGAGTTCCTTGTAGGCGGCTAAGATGTCGTCCTGAAGTTCGGTTGGCACAGGAGCCCGCATGATCAATTGCTGGATTTGCGTGCTCAGCAGGAAGAGTTGATCGATTTCTTCGGCGGCAGATGATTGCATGAGGCGATCGATCTCAATCTGAAGGTCCCGACTCATAAATTCGCGAAACGCCCGGGAGGAAATGACAAAGCCGCCAGGAACCCTGATTCCGATACGATTGTGGATCTCCCCGAGATTCGCAAGCTTGTTGCCGGCTTCGTCCGACCTGGTGATGTCCAGGCTCCGAAGAGGAATTACCCTTGGGCCGGCGCCAGTGTCCTTCTTTGCCGAGTGAACGATTTCAGTAATCCTGCCCTCGATCGACGTGAAACGGTCGTAGAGGTCTGAGTACTTGCCGGACGTCAATTCATTCATGCTTTCGATCATGCGAAAGACGTTGGCGCAGATCGCGGTGCAGTGCGCGCGGACAAAAGACATGCCGAACGGGCTGTCCCCTTTGCGCGCTTCCTCGATTTCAGACATGATCCGCAGGGCTTTGTTGTTGGCTGTGAGGAGCAGCTTGAAATTGTGATACCGGGTCTGGAAGGTGGTGCGAAGGGCTTCGACCGCCAGCGCAGAGAGCGGCTCTTCCCTTTTCATTAATCCGAGTCTTTGCAGCCACTTCCTGATTAGATTCATAAAGCACCGTCACACGCCGGCCCGCCCCGCCGCTACCTTGTGCCAGCACCGAGTTTGCCGGCGGCCCTTACCGCCTCCCTGGCTTTGCTCGCGAGTACCGTTCCTCCAGGAATTTGGCATGAAAGAGTTTGCAGCCGATCCATCTCACTCGGAGGCTGCGCGCGATCCAGGTCTTTCGATAGACTCCTCAAGAGGAGCGAGAACGCCGACGGGCCCATCAGTCGGACGTACTCTGGGACCCCAGTTGATCTCTCTTTTCGGCCAACTTAATTTTCTTGTATGCGTCCTGGATCTTGTACAGCAGTTCGTCGATCTGGGCCGGCTTCATAAGATAGTCGAAAGCGCCGACCGCCATGCCTTCAATGGCCGCTTCTACGCTCGCATGGCCCGTCAGCATGATCACCTCCACCAGATGGTGCGCTTTCTTTATTTCCCGCAGCGTGTCAAGACCACTCATGCCTGGCATTTTTACGTCCAAAACTACGACGTCCACGGGGCTTGTTTTCAACAGCTCCAGAGCCGCTTCCCCGCTCGTGACGCCATTGACCACCAATTTCCTTTTCCTGAGTCTCTTCACCAGAGTCTCCATGAATTCGACCTCGTCATCCACAATCAGAACGCTTGTAGGTTCCATTTGCGAGACCTCCCAAAAACGCGAGGTATGGCCGATGCGATTGAAACACTCGCAACGGAGGCAGGCAAACCCGCACAAGGTGTAAGAGCCGGTGTTGTCATATCCAGTGCATTCAACCCTGACCAGCGCGCCTTCTATATCTCCCGTTTTACCCTGGCTTTTGTCATTGCAAAGCCGCAACCTTCGAACAAGAAGAAAATTCCAAATCCCCACCAAATTGTATAGATCAGGTAAAAGACCAGCAGAAACGTTGTGATGCCAGCCCTCTGGTTGACACTCTCAGGTTGGATGCCGTAGAAATTGTAGGCGGGTTCAATGCCCTCTGTGACCACTGCCAGGATCATTTTGGACTGTGCGATGTTCCTGTCCTTGCCGATTTGAAGCTCTCTCCCAGTCCCATCCAGGGCACGATGCCAAATCACCATTGCTTCTTTACCGTCCATTCCATACTTTTCCCTGAGTTCATCCCCATTGTTCAAATACATGGCCTTGCAGTCCTGCAAAGCGGCTCCGAGAAGCTTCCCTAAGTTCCCCTTGACGTTCAGCACTTTACCCTGTGCGGTCGTATCCGGAGCGGCCTTCGAGAAAATCTCCTGCGCTCCCGCTGCCTGGCCCGCGCTTTCCATCTCGACGCTGACTGACACCTCCTGTTTTTCAAACTTCGTCAGCCTGGCGGAGAGTGAAGGAATAAAATAAGACGAGCCTTTGGCCAGCCGATTGAACAGTTGATCTGAGAGTTCGAGACTGCTTCCACCCTTGAAGATCGGAGCGAAAATCAAAGCCAGTACACAGAAGAAGCTTATCCCGAGCAGCAGGCCGAAGACCGCTTTGCCTTTATTCCTGACTAACATTTCAGTTTCTCCTCTGCCTATTTGCTCAATTCAGTCATCTCGACCAGAACTTTCGGAGCCGGTGCTTCTTCCCTCAAGATTTTGATATTGGTCAGAAACTCCATAAGGAGCCAGATAGCGAAAACAGAGCACACGATCCAGAAAAAAAGGTTGCCCACGTTTTGGATGCCGACGACAAATGACCTGGGAACCTGAATCACTCCTAATTGCTGCATCCTCAAGGGCAATACAAAGAGCTGGTCGACAAACCCGGCGATGATCGCAATCGCAAAAAAGCCTCGGATATGGATGCCCTTCACCACCTTGGTGGTCAGCGCCCCGACCTGAATGCCGACCAGGGAGCCGAGCAGCATTCCCAGCGCCACAGAATAGAATATGTATCCATAAATCGCGTATTGGCTGATGGATGCCAGGCCTGCCGTAAAGATAATCTGAAGGATATCGGTGCCCACAGTCGTCATCGAAGAGACGCCAAACCCGTAGACAAACATCGGAAAGGTGGCAAAACCGCCTCCGGCGCCCATCATGGAGGCAAGGCCCCCGACAAGGAAGCCGCCCCCCGCAAGCATCACCCAGGATATGCGCTTGCCCCCCGGGACGAAATCCTCGTCGAATTTCAGCATCGGGGGAATCTTTACCGACTGACATTTCAGCGCGAGCTTTGTGGTTCCTGTGTAACTATGAACGTCTTCACCGGCTGCTGAGCCTTTTCGGTGTTTGAGGAAATCGTGCAAGGCATAAAAACCAAGCAAACCCAGCAAAAAAACGTACAGGATGCTGATGAACGCGTCGCTCAAGATCGGGTTTTTCGCATAGAGCGCCCTGTTGATTGACCCGCCGATATATACGCCCCCACACGCGCCGCACATGAACGGGATTGCCAGTCTGAGAGAAACGTTGCCCAGCTTGTGGTGGATGGTGGTGCCCATGATTGCCTTTGCGAAAACATTAAAAAGGCTCGTACCCACGGCCATAATCCCCTTGATGCCAATCGACATAAGGGCCGGGGTAATGATGAATCCGCCCCCCGCCCCGATACACCCGGTGATCAGCCCGGCAACAAGCCCGATGCCGATGGCCGCCAGAAATATGGTTCCCGAATAGTACGACGGGCCGTACGCATGGTTGCCGCCCAGCATCAGAGGCGCTGCGTAAGCTGTCGTCATCAGCAGGATCGGCACGCAAAGCAGCAGCAAAACAAAAACTTTCTTGCGACTCTTAATGATGGAAGTTGAAACTTCAAAGTCCCATTCCGCTTCCGCAATGGCTACAGCCTTCAGGAACTCGTAAACCTGTCTAGGACCGCTCATATTCGAGAAACCTCCCTCAGGTGGACGACGAAACCCGGCTGAAACATGAAACGGTCATGTTCCGTCGCTCAGCAAGGAGACTCGTACCTTATTCCGAAAGCAGACAGTCCACGTCCGGGCCGGCTACAAGCGTCTTCGAAGGTCCGGCCATCCGTGCAGAAGTTGCGCGGCCTTTTGCCGGTCTGCTTTGAATCCGGGACACACCGTCGCGGCTTCCTGCCTGGGTTGCCAATGCTGCAGAATGTCCAGCAGACGGCCTGCCTCCAGGCTGGTTGCCATTGCTTTCGAAGTTCCAGCCGCCAATGTGGCGAATAGAACCAAAACCGTGATGATTGCTGGTGAAGTAATTCCTCGACCTGTCATATAGTCCCTTCGGGCTCGGTCAGTCCCGGAGAGTGGGTAGAGAAAAGGCGAGGCCAAATGCCCAGGTTGCCCGGCATGCGACCCTAACGGTTTGCTTTCAGAGAACAGGCAACTCAAGACTTTCCTTTCTGCGTCTCGAGGTCCATGGCAGGAGGTTGGAGCGAACAACGCGAAGAGCCCAAGGGTAACGAGCCTTCCACTCCTCAGTGAATTAGAAACCATACTCCCACCGGTGTTCTGTGACCGGGATCACACAATGGTCGGTCCCCGATCACCTTTCCGCGCTTCGTAACTCCGTATGGGTCATCATGGACTGCGGAATTCACCGCAACCGTGATTCGCGATTCGGGGTAGGCGAAGGTGTCAGCATTTGGGCAGAAGTGAGACCGCACGGCGGCAAGTCGAGTGCTAGAGATGGCTTATGTGCAGCAGCGGCCGAGTTTGAGGCTTGTGGCCGGAATTTTCTTCTTCTGAGTTGCAGGTGGCGGTGGTGGTGCGGCGGGTGTGGCGGCCGCGAATGATGAAGCACACAACAACTTTCATTTCCCCCTGTCGCATGTGGGGGACCGTCTGGATAGTGAGGAAGGTGTTGATGACCCCGGTCCCCGGGGCCGCCCCCAGCCATTACCCGTGGATAGCGCCCTCCTGTCCATGGGCGACTGGCCTGATGAAGAGCCCAATGCCAGCAAATCAATCAGTGCGGTTGCTGGCTGCCGATTTTCCGCTTTCCCAGATCGTCCAACACAGCTCCAGGACACCCAGCACAACTGCGGAAGCCAGGATGCCAAGGAGGATGATTTCAGTGAGATGTCCGCTCATTGTAAACTCCTGCTGAGAATTCGCTGTGGCCACTCCCGGAGGCTCCCGGCGTAACCCGTGCCGCGTCAACTGTTAAAACCCTCCCCTGATGTCCAAGCACGCCAGAGAGCCCCTCCCGGAAGTGGACCCCGCACTCCGTTGAACGGTTCCCATCCTGAGGCAAAACCGGTTTCAGCGCAATTCGGTGATTCCTTTAATCAATATGCAAAAAAACCGTATTTTGAAACCGGTCAACACCTGAACAGGATGTGCAACTTTCGGCGGGAATCAGCTTGCGGGCGCATGCGGCGCGAGAATGGCGGGTGATGTGTGCCGGGGCACACTCCTTTATTCCTGGTCATTGGCCGATGGGAAGCGTGGGAGCGCAAAGCCAGGACTCTCCACCCCCCTCGAAGGTGAAGTCATGATTTTGCTGAGGCGATCAAAGCAAGGGCCGAAAGGTCCGGGCACAGTTTTACCCGTTCGGCTCTTGGTGACCGCTTTATCGAACCAATCGGTGCCACGCCGGGCCGGCAGAACTGACACACAGATCAAATCTGCGGTTTGCTGACTAACCGGCAACTGGTTGGAGTGCATGACAAATCTCACATATTTGAGAACTACGCCTGCCGGAAACCAACTCTCCGAGTGGTTCAAAACTGCCAGGGCCGGCCAGCTTGACAATCACATACGTATGTAGTAGCGTCTAGGACATCGATAGGAGGGAACCCTTGCCCGGCACGCGTCTTTCAAAGCTCGAATTTCGAATCATGGAATCGCTATGGTCCCGTGGACAACTTTCTATACGGGAGATTCAGGAGTCCTTCTCGCCGCTGCCTCTGCCTGCATACACAACCGTTCAGACAACCGTTTACCGGATGGAAAACAAGAAGATCGTCCGGCGTGTGAAGAAAGTCGGCAACTTTCACATCTTTGAGGCGGTACTTTCCCGCAGCGCTGCGCAACGGCGCATTCTTGACGATCTGCTGAGCTACTTCGGAGGAGAGAGCCGGCCTGTCATGGCTCATCTCATTGAGTCAGGAAAACTCTCCCTCGACGATGTTCGCGAAGCAGAACGGACCCTGGAGAAGCTAGCTCGAAAGGAGAAGGACGAATGATCGCACCGGTATCCTGGGCCTCGCTTTGGAATTCGGCACTCTTCATTCATTTGTGGCAGTCCACCATCTTTGTAGTGGTCATATGGCTGCTCACTCTCGCGCTACGCCGTAATGCGGCGCAAACCCGCTATCGCCTCTGGATGATTGCTTCGGCGAAATTCCTGATTCCGTTTTCGCTTCTGATCGCCGCGGGGCAAAGTCTTCATCTGGATTTGGGCGCAACGGTCAGCCCACACACCTTTTCGTCAGCGGTAGAAAGCATCGGGCAGCCGCTGTTCGCCAAGACGCCGCTCGCGGCCAATGCGGTGGCTGCAGTCAGTCATCTGCCGGCTGCTCCCGCACCGGCGCATCACCCCATCTCAATCCTGTGGCTCCTGGCCGTCATTTGGGCTGCCGGGGCAATCTTTATTCTTGCGCGTTGGACACGAAGCTGGTGGCGCATCCACAGGGCGCTGCGATCGAGTTCAGCTCTCGAATTGCCCTTTCCTGTGCCGGTGCGCGTGGTTCCGGGCCGGATTGAACCGGGCTTGTTCGGCGTCTTCCGTCCTGTTCTGCTGCTGCCGAGCGGCCTGAGCGATCACCTGAGCCCATCGCAACTGGAAGCGATTCTCGCACACGAAAAGTGCCACGTTCGCCGCCGCGATAACCTGAGCGCAGCAATCCACATGGTCGTGGAAGTCCTGTTCTGGTTCCATCCGGCGGTCTGGTGGATTGAGGCGCGGCTCCTGGAGGAACGCGAGCGCGCCTGCGATGAAGCCGTTCTCGCCTTCCGTGGCGAGCCTCTCAGTTATGCGGAAGGCATTCTGAACGTCTGCAAATTCTATGTGGAGGCGCCTATGAGCTGCATGTCGGGAGTGACCGGATCAGACCTTAAGAAGCGCATTGTGCGCGTCATGTCTCAACATCGCGGGCGCCCGCTCGGCGCGGCCATGAAAGCTCTGCTCGCCACCGCCGCACTGGTAGCGGTCGTCTTGCCTTTAAGTTTCGGAATGGTTCGGCCTGTGCATGCTCAGTCGGCGGCAAAGCCGAATCACAGCATTGTGGACACTTGGCAGGGAACACTGCATGCCCCTCATCAAGACTTGCGCACCGTATTGAAGATTAAAGACACTCCGGCCAGCAAGCTGACTGCGATGTTTTACAGCATCGACCAAACTGGCCGGGGCATTGAACCCAGTTCCATCAGCTTCAAGGACGGCGTTCTGCAATACGCCATCGATTTTATTGAC
>JBAUWE010000420.1:0-6103 GCA_049583595.1 Terriglobia bacterium | reverse complement strand
GCTAATAGTCAACTTGAATGATTGACCTTGGAGCTTGCCGGTGCTAACCGTATAGGCACACGGTCTATCGGAAGCGGGAGATGTGTGCCGTGGGGCGCTTTCCCGTCTTCCGTTGAGTGCGCGGGGGACGCTGATGTGTACGCAAGTACACTGTTATAACCCCGCTGCAGAGTTCCTGCCCCTGCGGCTTTCCTGTATTCTCGTCCATTCCAGCGATTGGCTGGATCCACCTGCCTCTAAGAGCGCGAGAAATCTTCAACAACTTCCGAGAGCAACGTCGGACTTTCCACCTGAAGTGCTCACTGGACTGGCGAGCTGGATCTGGGGATCGAACGCCGCCCTCTCTTCCAGGGAGGAGCATTTTGTTGGAGGCTGCCATGCAAAAGATCAAGTGCCTTTTGATGTTCTCAATTGCTATTGCGCTGGCCGGTTGCGGGGGAGGCGGGACCTCCGGGTCTCTGGACCCGGGGGAAACGGTTACCGTCAACATTGAGGAATCTGCCATCACCCTCGAGACGAGCGATACTTACCAGTTTCACGCCGGGGTCGACAACGCTACGGACACGACGCTCACCTGGACTGTGAATGACGTTATCGGAGGAAACTCCACGGTCGGCACGATGTCAGTCGATGGGTTGTACACTGCCCCGGCGATTGTCCCCTCGACCAACCCGGTCACGGTGAAGGCCACCTCGAATGCCGACAAAACGAAGTTCGACACCGCCACGGTGACAATAACTCCCAAATTTGAGATCTCGCCAACCGCCGTTACCCTGCAAGTCGGCGAGACCCAGCAATTCACCGCGACTCATGATGTGAGCCTTTGGGAAGTGAATGGAGTGGGCGGAGGGGACACAACGGTGGGAACCATCTCCTCCACAGGACTCTACACGGCACCGAATTCGGTTCCGACTCCCGCGACGGTCACGGTGAAAGCATATGAGCAAGACAACCACACCAAGACGGCGCAGGCTTTGGTGACCATCACTAGTCCCTCAAGCACGCTGACCATCTCTCCCGTGGTGGCGACGGTCGCCGCGGGGGCCACGCAGCAGTTTACCGCCAGCGCTCCGGTTGACTGGACGGTCAGCGACCCAAACATAGGGACTACCGACCCGGACGTAATTGGCAGCATTTCCACCGGTGGAGCTTACACGGCGCCGCTCACTCCTCCCTGGACCGGTGAAGTTGTGGTTACCGCTACCTTGAAGAGCGATGCCAGCCAGTCGGCGACCGCCGCGGTGACTGTGACTTTTGCCACGGCAAGCCTTCAGGGCGACTATGCGATCCGCTACCGGGGTTTTGATTCCGGCCAGGCCATGTTTCTGGCGGGCAAGTTCCACGCTGATGGGCAAGGGCTGGTCACAAGCGGCGTGATGGATGTTCACATGCCGGGCAATTCTGTTGTCTCCGTCGGGTTTACGGGAACATATTCCGTGGGCGCGGACGGGCGAGGAGCCTTGGAACTGGCGGCCGACTTGGGCGCTGGCCCGATCACGTTGCCCATGAGCATCGTGATGATCAATCGTTCGAGCGCCAGACTCATTGGATTTGACGACACGGGAAGCGGTTGGGGATCAATCACTCAGCAGGACCTGACCGGCCTGACCGCTGGATTGTCCGGGACTTACGTCTACATGATGGATGGATTCAGCGCTCAGCTTTCAACTGTTGCTGCCGCCGGGATGTTCACGGCAAACGCCGATGGAAGCGTCAGCGGCGGCATGGAGGACATCAACCTGAGCGGCAGTGTCTCCGGATCGTCCTTCATCGGGACTTGGGGCCTGGATGCGGGGAGCGGCCGTGGTGGGTTGGCCTTTACCACAACGACCGGACCCAGTACTTTCTTTATCTACATGGTGAACGCCGACACCGGCTACCTGGTGTCGCAGAAAGGCAATGAGGCTGTTCTGGGCATCCTGGCGAAGCAACAAGGCAGTTCCTTTTCAAACGCCTCGCTGAATGGCGGCGTGGTGTTCGCGTCGCAGGGATACACGCCAGCGGTGGCGCCTTCGGTGCCCACCGTAGCCTTTTCGGTTGGACGGTTTGTTGCAAACGGCGCTGGAGGCACAACTACGGGAATCGCAGACAGCAACGTGAACGGCGTGATCGGGTCGGAAATGCCAGTCAACGCCACTTACTCTATTGCCGCTACCGGCCGCGGGACCTTCGACATTACCGCCGGCTCTGCCACCAATCACCTGGTTGTCTATATGATTGACGACAACAGCGCCCTCTATATGGCGACGGATGCGGTTGCGGTGGCCACCGGGCAGTTCCTTTCCGCTCCGGGGCCGTTTTCCGACATTCGAAGGGGCTGGGCCCTCACGCTGAGAGGGAGTTACATTTCTGCTGGTCCCGACGCGACCGGGGCGCTTGTTGCCGCTGATTCCGGAGGCACAGCAACAGGCACAGAGGATTACAACGACGCCGGCGCAAGGATCCCGAACCAGGCAGTGGCCGTTACGTACACCGTGTCGGGCACCACCGGTCGCGGAACAGCTTACCTGGGTGCCGGCAGTGCCAGCGCCAATATAGTGATTTACGAGGTTTCGTCCGGAGGGACCGTCCTGCTGTTGGGTGTGGACAATACCCCCACGTATGGGATCGCTACGCGGCAGTATTGATCCGTTACCAGAGTGAGTGCATTGCGTCTCGGGCCTTGGAATGTGTGCGGTCAGTTAGCTGGCCGCACACTTTTTTTTGTCCCGAGGGCAGGAAGCGCCGGTGTCAGGTCGCATTTGCCATTCATCTCTGCGGGGGATATATTCCAGACAGTGATGGTCCACAACCCCAGAATCGAGATCCAATACTGCACGCAATGCCGGTGGCTGTTGCGGGCGGCGTGGATGGCGCAGGAGCTGTTGACCACTTTTCAGGACGATCTGGGCGAGGTGGCGCTGGTGCCCGGCACCGGAGGCGTGTTTGAGGTTCGGATCGGCGACGAAGTGATCTGGTCGCGGGCCGAGCAGGGCCGCTTTCCGGACATCAAGGAACTGAAGCAGCTTGTACGCGACCGCATCGCTCCGGCGAAAGACCTGGGGCACTCGGAGAACAGAAGGCAGTAGGCAGAAGGCAGCCTAATAAGGATGAAGTGTGAAGGATGAAGGATGAAAAAAGCAGTGACGAGTGGCGAGTGACGGGTGCCGAGTTGAGGAAGGCGACATTTCAGGCACCGAAGGGCAGAGCGTAGAGAACAGAAGGCAGTAGGCAAAAGGCAGTAAGCAGAAGGCAGAAGCGGAACCTGTTTCATGATGAATTCATCTCACAATCTATATGCAGAGGAAACAGGAAAGGAGAGATGAATCATGAAAATTGGAATTATTGGCGCAGGACAGATTGGCGGCACGCTGACGCGGCGGCTGGCGAAGCTGGGGCACGAGGTTTCCGTGGCCAACTCGCGCGGGCCGGAATCGCTGGCGGAGCTGGCAGACGAAACCGGAGCGAAGGCGGTGACGGCGAAAGAAGCTGCACACGCGGGAGAAGTTGTGATTGTGACCATCCCGGAAGCGAAAGTTCCAAACCTTCCCAAAGACCTTTTTGCCGGAGTGCCGGAGAGCGTGGTTGTGGTGGACACGGGCAACTACTACCCGCGGCATCGTGACGGGAAAATTGCCGGAATCGAGGAAGGCCTGCCGGAGAGCCGCTGGGTGGAAAAGCAACTGGGGCGGCGCGTGGTGAAAGCCTTCAACAACATTTACGCTAAACACCTGATGGAAAACGGCAAGCCCGCCGGCTCACCGGGGCGTATTGCCTTGCCCGTGGCGGGCGATGACCAGCGGGCCAAGGACGTGATCATCAAGCTGCTGGACGAGCTTGGGTTTGACGGCGTGGACGCCGGCGGGCTGGATGAATCCTGGAGGCAACAGCCCGGAACTCCCGTCTATACAACCGATCTTGACGCGGAAGGCGTGCGGGCCGCGTTGGCCAAGCCCACTCCCGGGCGCAAACCGGAATGGCGCGCCACGCCCTCCAGCCCCGGAACGTTTACCGAGCCGGCGTAAAGTGCGGATTGTTTGATCAGGGGTTCCGAAAAAGCAGATCCCTCGCGGAGTTTATCCTGAGCCCCTTCACACCGTTCAGGGCCGTTCGCAAGTGGAGGGCGAACGGGCTCGGGATGACAGCCTGGGAAATATCTTCAAACTTTGACGGAGGAAAACGGACATGGCAGGCAAGAAGATTCTGATGCTGGTAGGCGACTACGTTGAAGATTACGAGGTGATGGTGCCTTTCCAGGCCCTGCAGATGGTGGGGCACCAGGTGGACGCCGTTTGTCCGGGGAAGAAAGCGGGCGAGACAGTGCGCACGGCCATCCATGATTTTGAAGGCGACCAGACCTATAGCGAGAAGCGCGGCCACAATTTCCAGATCAATGCGACGTTTGATGAGGTCAAGGCCGGATCGTATGATGCGCTGGTGATTCCGGGCGGCCGGGCGCCGGAGTATCTGCGGACGAATGAAAAAGTGCTGGAGATCGTGCGACATTTCTTCGATGCGAAAAAGCCGGTGGCTTCATTGTGCCACGGGGCGCAGTTGCTGGTGGCCGCGGGCGTGGCGAAAGGAAGGTCGATGAGCGCCTACCCGGCCGTGGGTCCTGAAGTGACGGTGGCCGGAGGTAAATACGTTGATGTTCCGATGACGGAAGCGCACGTGGACGGAAACCTGGTGACGGGACCGGCCTGGCCCGCACATCCCGCCTGGCTTGCTAAATTTCTGCAGGTGCTTGAGCAGGGCGGGCAGGAAAAAGCCGCGAAGGCATAGCCGGAGTTTCATTCGGTGGCCGGTGGCGCGCCGTGGTAAGTTGTGGTGTGCGCATTCGGCAGGATGCGGGATGCAAGTGGGGCCGGCATCAGGATAGGGCAAAGATCCCGGCTTGAGATTCGGATTTCACCCAGCGGGCGCGAGGAGATCAGCAGGCGATGCGAGTGTTAGTTACCGGCGGTGCAGGTTACATTGGGAGCCAGACGGCCAAGGCCCTGGCCAGGGCCGGCTACGAGGTTGTCGTTCTGGACAACCTGGCAACCGGCCACCGGGAAGCCGTGAAGTGGGGGCCCCTGATTGAGGGCAACCTGGGCGACAAGGATCTTCTGGAGAAGATCTTCAGGGAGCAGCGGATAGAGGCCGTTCTGCACTTTGCCGCCAGCCTGCTGGTGGGCGAGTCTGTCACCGATCCTCAAAAATATTTCTGGAACAATGTGGTGAATACTCTGGTGCTGCTGGACGTGATGAAAGCCAGCGGAGTTAAGCACATTGTTTTTTCTTCTTCCGCCGCTGTTTACGGCAGCCCCGAAAAAGTACCTATCCCGGAAGACCATTCCATGCGGCCGGTGAGTCCCTACGGCGACTCCAAGCTTTCGATGGAACGCGCCATTCGCTGGTATGGAGTCGCCTATGGGCTTCGTGGCGTATCGCTGCGATACTTTAATGCGGCGGGAGCCGACCTGGACGGCGAACTGGGCGAGGAGCACGATCCGGAGTCACACCTGATTCCGCTGGTGGTGAAAGCCGCACTGCGCCAGCGGCCGGAAGTGGAGATTTTCGGCACGGACTATCCCACACCTGACGGCACGGCAATCCGCGATTATATCCATGTGGTGGACCTGGCCGACGCCCACGTGCGGGCGCTTGGATATCTGGCCGGTGGGGGCGAGACCACGGAGCTCAACCTGGGGACCGGGGAGGGCCACTCTGTCCGCGAGGTGGTGGCCGGCGTGGGGAAGCTTTGCGGCGGACAGGTCCCGGCCAAAGATGCGCCGCGCCGGGCGGGGGACCCTGCCGTGCTGGTGGCCGACCCCTCGAAAGCCCGGAAGTTGTTCGACTGGCAGCCGCAGCATTCAGATCTCGACACCATCATCCAGAGCGCCTGGAAATGGCATTCGTCCACGGCCAGGAAAAAAGAGTAACGCGCTCTTTGCCCCCGCAAGCAACTGCCCGCGGCAGATTTCAAAAAAGCCTGATTTCGGATTGCCGTGCCTCGCGCCCTGTGCTAACGTCTGGTGCGGGGCACAAACCCATCTCACAACAGGGAGAAAACGACTATGCCAAACGTCCTGGTAACGGGCACCAGCACCGGTATCGGCTTTGCGACGGCGCTTGAACTCGG
>JBAUWE010000419.1:0-2956 GCA_049583595.1 Terriglobia bacterium | reverse complement strand
GGGTGTCCAGCGGTATTTGCGCGGCGAGGGTTTGCTCAGCAAGCAGGTCTATCGGGCAACGCTCTTGATCTTGGCCAGCAGCGCGCGGGCCTGGCCCTGCATGGAGTTCTGGATTTTGAGAGCGTGCTCGAGCGCAGCCATGGCCGAACGATGTTGTGGTGGATAGTCAGCCTCGTAGGAATAGCCGAGGAAATAGTAGGCTTCGCCCTGCAACTCCGGAATGGCGCTCAGGAGTTCTGTGGCCTGCGTTAACTCCTTGATAGCGCCGGCGGTGTGGTGGGCCGCGCCGGTTTTCTGAAGATCCAGAAAGCCGATCGTCAGGTGGGCCATGCCCTCCTGGGTGTCCTGCTGGCTCTTAAACGCTTCGTCTGAGACTCCTTCAGGTTTCTGATTTGCAGGGACCAGCGTGAGGATTTTCTTGGCGTATTCGGCGGCTTTGTCCTGATGGACGCGGCGCCGCAGGGCGTAGTCGTAGGCCACAAGGTTCAGGGCCTGGACGTTGTCGGGTTTCGCGGCGATGGCCTTTTCTGCGTACTCATCGGCTTTTTCCACCTGATTGATCTGTGTGTAGGCGACCGCATAACGATAGTTCAGCTGGCCGGCCTGTTTCTGGGCGGCCTCGGGATAGGCCTGGGCAAACTGGTCCATCAACTTGATCTGCTGGTTGGGGTCTGTGACGCGGGGCAGCAGCCCGAAGAAGGCATAGACCATATAGTCGGTGTCATTTTTGACCCGTTCCATGACGCTCTTTTGTGCGGCCGCATACTGTGCGTCACTTTCGGTGGGAGTCCGGGAAACAACCGACTGCGCCTTGGTCTGGGCGGGGGCCTTCATGATGAGGTCGAAGGCTTCACTGCTGGGTTTGCCAGTCGCCAGGTAGGCCTGAAGGAGATCTTCGAGGAAGGGCACATCCAGGTACCCTGCGGCCACAGCCTTCTCGCCGGCGGCGATGGCCTGATCGTACTGCTTGAGCTTGACAGCATTCCTGGTGATCAGTTGTTCCGCGCAATGCAGGTAGCTGGAATCCTGATGCTCCTGACTAAACTTTTCAAGGGCTGCCACCTTGGCGTTGGGATCGTCAGTCCCGTTGACGGCCAGCATCAGCTGGTCTTCAGGAGAGCCGACAATGATGGAATAATTTGAGCAACTGTGATCTTGCTGTGCGGCCAGCGGCCAGGACCACACCATGAGGCCCGCAAGCAGGACCGCTTGAATCAAGCTTCGCATGGGAACCTCCCGGTTTACGATGATTTCCGCGACTTTCGCCAGAGACGGGGGAGAAACCGAGGCACCGCGCGTGCGTAAATTTCGTATTCGGAACCGTATTGTTCCCGGAGTTCCCGCTCTTCCAGCGGAGTGACTATTAAATACAACAGGAAGGTGACGATTGCCAGCAGAAAAATTCCCGCGGCGCCGGTCAGCAGCCCGAAGGCCACAAAACCCAGCATCATGTTGGCATACCGGGGATGCCGCACCCACGCGTAAATGCCCTTGTCCACGATTCCACGTTGGGGATGGGCGGGATTCAATTCCGGCAGACCGGCCAGCTTTTTGAGGCTGAATTCCTGATGCACCCGGCGGCTGACCCAGAAGGTGAATACCAGGAGTCCCGCTCCCAAACAATAAGTCGCTGCGTTGCGAGGCAAACGGTGGGCGAACAGGGAATTTTCCATCAGGATCAGAGGGACCCCGATCAAAATCCACACCGGCAGCGCTATCCAGAAGGAGCGGTAGCCGATGCGGCGCCAGGTGTTGACCGCCGGATGCAGCACCAGCCAATAGAAGGGGACCGGAAAATACAGCGCGGCATACGCAACCGCCAGCCAGTCGATTGTTCGGGTGAATTCTGTGGACATCTTCGAACGGTTCCCAACCCCGGCATATTCTATCGCCAAACCCCGGCCCCTGCATGTAAAATGCTGTCCTGTAAACTTCAGGAATAACCGGAGGAGCGGCTATGCAGTTGTTTGCCTGGGAGTCGGTGCGAAAAGAGCAGATGAATCCCAACGTCTGGCGCAAAGTGGTGAACGGCGAAAAGATGACGGTGGCGCAGATTTCCATTGCCAAGGGAGGCGTTGTGCCCGTCCACCATCACGAAAACGAGCAGATGTCTTACGTCATGGAAGGGGAGCTGAAGTTCGACATCGGCGGGCAGGAAGTGATCGTTCGAAAAGGGGAGATTGTGCACATCCCCTCGAACGTCCCGCACGGAGTTGTGGCGCTCGAGGATACCTTCAACCTTGAAATCTTCGTCCCCGTCCGCCAGGACTGGCTGACCGGCCAGGACGATTATCTGCGTAAAGGTTAGCGCCGTGGGTCAGAAATTCTGCCTCATGTAGCGCCGCTTTTGGGGGCGGCAAGTGGCATGCTATAGGCTGGCGCTACCTTGGTAGGCGAGCGTTCTGCACGGAACGGCCGGCCGGCAGCTCACACAGACAGGGAGACCCGAGTATGGATCTGGGATTGAAAGACCGCGTCGCCATCGTGGCGGCATCAAGCCAGGGTTTGGGGAAAGCCGTCGCGCTGGGCCTGGCGCGCGAAGGCGCCAAGCTGGCCATCTGCTCGCGGTCGGAATCGAACATTAACCGGGCGGCGGAGGAAATCCGCCGGGAGACGGGTGCGGAAGTCCTGGCGCGTGCGGTTGACGTGACGGCATATGAGCAGGTGCAGGCCTTTGTGGCCGAAACGCTGAACCATTTCGGGCGCGTGGACGTCTGCGTGGCCAACGCCGGCGGCCCCCCGGCCAAGCCTTTTTCCGAGACCACCGTGGAAGACTGGCAGGTGGGCGTGAATCTGAACCTGATGAGCACGCTCTATTTTGTGCGCGAAGTGCTGCCCCTGATGCAGCAGCGCAAATGGGGCCGGATCGTCACCATTACCTCGGCATCGGTGAAGCAGCCGATTGACAACCTGGTGCTCTCCAATTCCGTCCGCTCGGCGGTCAGCGGCCTGATGA
>JBAUWE010000418.1:0-18896 GCA_049583595.1 Terriglobia bacterium | reverse complement strand
TCATAGATGCGCTCAACATGCTCATGCGGCATCCACTCGCCGAACATTTGCGGAAACCGATAGATGGAAAACGGGATACCCTTTTCCCTGGCGACAATGTCGGACTCGGTCACAATGCCGGTGAGGTCGCCGCGTTCATCCACGACGGGCAGGCCTCCAACGTTACGGTCCAGCATGATTTTTGCGGCCTCTTCAAGCGAACAGTCTTCATCCACCGTGATGACGGGCGCGAACATGATTTGGTGAACGAACATTTCTCTCGCTCCACATCGAAGAATCAACGGACTTTATCCGCTACTTCCCTGGCGGCCTTGCGGTTCCACGGACTTCAGGCTCGAGCGCCAGGCAAAAGAGATCAGTGGGCAGGGCAGGAAGAATTTCGGCCAGGGTGCAACTTTGAATCCCCTTCCATCTCGTGTATTCTCAACCTGGAGCAGGCGCAAGACCCTGGTTCGGCCATGATTGAAGCCCGCGACCGTTGCGGGCGGGAACGGATCCAGAGGCTGGAGCCTGCGAAGTCACGCCAGACGCCTTGGCGAACCCGAACCGGCCTGAGAAGCCCGCCATTTCCTGCGGCGGGTCCATCGCGGCCAACTACATTCCATGACTAAATGGCACCAGATCGAACCGCAGGCGGCAGTAAAAGAACTTGGGAGCAACTCTGCCACCGGGCTGAGTGAGGCTGAAGCATCTCGCAGACTTTCCGAGTTTGGCCGTAATGAACTGAAAGAAAGCGGGATCAAGAGCCCCTGGCTGATTTTCCTCGATCAGATGAAGGAACTGATGGTGGTCATCCTGATCATCGCTGCCATCATTTCTGGGCTTCTGGGCGATTACAGCGATGCCATCGCCATCGGGGCTATCGTGATCCTCAACGCCGTCCTGGGTTTTAGCCAGGAGTATCGAGCGGAAAAAGCGATGGCCGCCCTGAAGAAGCTGACGGTCCCGTCATTGAAAGTGCGGCGGGAGGGAGAAGTCAGCGAAATTTCGGCGCTGGACCTGGTCCCCGGCGATATTGTTCTGCTAGAGGCCGGGAGCTTTGTAGCCGCTGATTGCCGCGTGCTCGAAAGCGCCGATCTGCAGACCCAGGAAGCCGCCCTGACGGGCGAGTCGCTCCCCGTCCGGAAAACCATCGCTGCCCTGACACGACCCGATCTGGCGCTGGCTGACCGCCGCAACATGGTTTACATGGGCACGCACATCACCGCAGGGCGTGGAGAAGCGGTAGTTGCGGAAACCGGCATGCGAACCGAACTGGGGCGGATTGCCGGGATGATTCAAACCGTCGAGCGGGAAGCGACGCCTCTGCAAAAGCGCCTGGCGCAGCTTGGAAAAGTGCTGGCCGCCGCAGCCCTTTTAATCGTAATTCTCATCTTCATCCTCGGCTGGTCTCGCGGTGATGACCTGAAGATCCTTTTCCTGACGGCCGTCAGCATCGCAGTTGCCGCCGTGCCGGAGGGCCTGCCGGCAGTGATGACCATCGCGCTGACGCTGGGCGCCCAGCGAATGTTGAAGCGGAAGGTCCTGGTGCGCAAACTGTCAGCAGTCGAAACGCTGGGTTCCGTCACCGTGATCTGTTCGGATAAGACCGGGACGCTGACCGAAAACCAGATGGCCGCCACGATTTTCCAGGTTGCTGACCGCAGCGTGGAATTGGATGATTGCGCTTCGGATAACTACCGCCAGGAGTTACCGGAACTCGCCCAGCCTGAGTTCAGCCTGATGCTGGCGGGAGCGGCGCTGTGCAATGACGCTGTGATGCGGTCGAATGCGGGTGATCCCAACCCATCCGCTCCCATGGGTGACCCCACTGAAACTGCCCTGGTTGTGGCCGCAGCGCGGTCAGGGCTTCTGAAGCCTGAACTGGACCAGGTCCTGCCGCGTGTTGCCGAGATTCCCTTTACGTCTGAAGGAAAGCGTATGACGACGGTCCATCGCTATCCTTCCGAGCAAGGTGTGCTCCCCCCGGGAATTCGAATAGCCTGCCAGGAGAGTTCTTCCTCGTTCATTGCATTCACCAAAGGAGCTGTGGATGTCCTCTTGGGACTGTCGGATTCCGTCTGGGTCAACGGCCAACGGGAACCATTGAATGATACCTGGCGCGACCGGCTTTCTGCTGGTAATGACAAGCTGGCGGCCAACGGGATGCGCGTGCTCGGGGTGGCTTTCCGGTGCCTGGGGTCACCACCGCCCAAAGCCGAAGCCGCTGACCTGGAGAGCCAGCTTACATTCGTCGGCATGATTGGGATGATTGATCCGCCACGGCCGGAAGCAGGGTCCGCGGTCGCCACCTGCAAGAGGGCGGGCATCCGGCCAATGATGATTACGGGCGACCATCCCCTGACCGCCCGCTATATCGCCGCCCAGCTTGGAATCTCCGATAACGGAACCGTGGTGACAGGACCGCAGCTCGAGCGGACTTCACCGGGAGAACTGGAGCAACTGACGGAATCGGCGTCCGTTTACGCCAGAGTCTCTCCGGAGCACAAACTGAGGATAGTGGAAGCCCTCCACCGGGGCGGCCACATTGTTGCGATGACAGGCGACGGGGTCAACGACGCTCCCGCGCTGAAAAAAGCCGACATCGGCGTGGCCATGGGAATTACCGGGACCGACGTTTCCAAGGAAGCGGCTGACATGGTGTTGCTGGATGACAACTTCGCTAGCATTGTCGCTGCCGTTGAAGAAGGCCGGGTGATCTATGACAACATCCGCAAATTCATCCGTTACATCCTGGCAACGAACTCCGGCGAAATCTGGCTGATGCTGGTCACGCCTTTATTCGGAATGCCCTTGCCGCTGCTTCCAGTCCAGATTCTGTGGATGAACCTTGTGACCGACGGCTTGCCCGCACTGGCCCTGGGGGTGGAGCCGCCGGAATCCGATGCCATGCGGCGCCCGCCCCGCCCGCCGGGAGAGAGCATGTTCGCCCGCGGCATGGGAAGGCAGATTATCTGGGTGGGAATGCTGATGGGATTTCTCTCGCTCGCCATCGGCTACGGGTACTGGAACGCCCATGATTCGGCGTGGCAGACCATGGTGTTTACAACCCTCACGCTGTCGCAGATGGCGAACGTCATGGCCATCCGCTCGGAACGCCGATCGCTGTTTGAAATCGGACTGAAATCCAATCTACCCCTGCTCGGCGCGGTAGGCTTGACGGTTATCTTTCAGTTGGCCCTGATTTATGTGCCGTTCCTGCAGCCTATTTTCAAGACTGTGCCGCTGCCGGTTCCGGACCTGCTCCTGGCCTTCGTAGTCAGTTCGGTTATTTTTTGGGCGGTCGAACTGGAAAAGTGGTTCTTGCGCCGACGGCCGGGGAACTTTTAGATGCTGATCTGGCTCCAGTTCCTGGTTTGCACCCTCGTGATCGTGTACGGAGGATCGCGACTCTCCCGCTACGGGGATGTGATCGCAGAAAAAACCGGGATGGGCAGGACGTGGATTGGCGTCATCCTGATGGCTTCGGCAACTTCCTTGCCCGAACTTTTCACGGGTGTCAGCTCTGTGGCTATTTTCAACTCTCCCAACATTGCCGCAGGGGACGTGCTGGGAAGCTGCATGTTCAATCTGCTGATTCTGGCCATGCTCGACGTTGGGCGAAGGGTGGCTCCCATCTCAACCCTTGCGCACCAGGGGCAGATCCTGACGGCATCCTTCGGTGTTCTGCTGCTTGGCTTAACCACCATCAGCCTTCTGGCCGGCCGAAGCATTCCCACCCTGGGCTGGATCGGGGTCTACAGCCTCGTCATTCCACTGGTTTACCTGGGAGCGATACGGCTTATCTTCGTTTATGAAAGGAGGAGGATCGCTGAATTCCTGAGTGAAGTAAAGGAAGAGGCCCGTTACGATCAGGTATCAAAGTCCGTCGCCTATCGGCGTTTTGCGGTTTTCGCCGTTATCATCGTGATTGCAGCCACCTATCTTCCTTACGTGGCCGACCAGCTTGCAACCATCACCGGCCTCGGCCGCACTTTCGTCGGAAGCATTCTGGTTGCATTTTCGACTTCGCTGCCGGAAATCGTTGTGGGGAGAGAAGCCCTCCGGATGGGGGCAGTTGATCTGGCCGTCGGCAACGTCCTGGGGAGCAACCTCTTCAACCTGCTGATTCTGGCCATCGACGACCTGTTTTTCTTAAAGGGACCCTTGCTAAGCTCTGTTTCGCCCCTCCATGCCGTGACGGCGTGCGCCGCAATCATCATGACGGCCATCACCATCATCGCCTTGATGTATCGCTCCAGGAAAAGGATCCTGTTCTTTTCCCTGGACTCGATGGGAGTTTTTCTCGTCTATGCGCTGGCCGTCATGCTGCTCTACCTCAAACGCTAGGCGGCCGCCTCCGCCCTTGTTGCTGCAGGCTCCCCCGGGTCCCTGGTGGTGACCGACGCAGGCCTTGTTCTGATGGCCGGAACTGCACCGGCTGCGGGGCGCTTTACCAACCAGAACCGGCGGGACACCTCAAGGTGATACTCGCGGGAATTCAAAGGGCTTCGTCGCCTCGCTGGCCGTCGCGGATGCGAATCGCTTCACTGACATCCGACAGAAAGATCTTGCCGTCGCCGATCTTGCCGCTCCGGGCCGCCTTGACGATGGCGTCCACCGCCTGCTCCACAAGCGTGTCCGGCAACACGATCTCCACCTTGAGTTTGGGGAGCAGGTCGACGGTATATTCATGGCCCCGATAGATTTCCGAGTGTCCCTTTTGCCGTCCGTGGCCACGAACTTCACTCACGGTCATCCCTTGAATGCCAATCTCATGGAGTGCTTCTTTCACCGCATCCAGTTTCGATGGTTGAATTACGGCTTCCATTTTTTTCATAATCATCAGCCCTTTCTTCTGACTTTCTCGCGATGTTCAGGATTCGTTCAACCTGCCCCTTAGGAATAAGCGTTTCGAACCTCTATCTTTAAACCCGCTTCAGGACTCAGGAGAAATGCTCTCCAAACCTGCCGGCCCCGGCGCCACTTCGAGAGCCGCCGGCTCCCGTTCGAAACAGATGCTGAGCAAGGGCGGAGTCACCAGCGTCGTAGCCAGAACCAGGACGATAACCAGGGAATAGATTTCCGGTGAAACGATACCGGCCGCCCACCCGATGTTGGCCGTAATCAACCCTACCTCGCCCCTGGGGACCATTCCCACGCCGACAACCAGCCCGTCGCGCCCTGAAAACCCGTTGAACCACGCTCCCACTCCGCATCCCAGAACCTTGCCGAGGATGGCAATCAGCAGAATCAGAAAGAAGAAACCAAAGTGACCGCCCAACTCCCTGGCGTTGATTTCAAGGCCGATCGAAGCAAAGAACAAAGGTCCGAAGAAGGAGTTGGTCATGGACCGCAACTCCGATATCACCTCTGCGTGATCCGTTGGTGTGGCGGCGATAAAAAGTCCTGCCAGATAGGAACCGGTAATGGCCGCCATGCCGCCGCCATATTGCGCCAGAAAGGCGAACAGGAACCCAATGGCCAGTGCCGCCGCCAGCGATGTATGTTCAACCTTGAAGTGCCGCGCAGCCTTGAAGGACCATCGAATCAAACGCGGGCCCAGCAGGAACGCAAAAACGAAAAACACCACCATGCGGACGACTGTCCAGCCAAAGCTCGCCAGGGCGGAGCCGCCCGTGTGGGCGCTTCCGACATTGGTCTCCGTGGCAATCACCAGTGAAAGAACCAGCAACCCCAGGACGTCGTCAATTACAGCAGCGGCAAGAATGGTGGAGCCGGCCTTTGACCGCAGCTGTTTCAGATTCATCAGCGTCTGGGCCGTGATGGAAACGCTTGTGGCCGTCAGGATGGTGCCGATGAAAATGGACTCACGCCAGGCGAAACCCAGTTCATGAGCAATCGCCGCACTGCCCGCGAAAGGCAGCACCACTCCCCCGCAGGCTGCCCAGAAAGCCGGCCCGAAGGCTTTCTTCATCGCGCTGATGTCCGTCTCAAGCCCCGCCAGGAACATCAGAACAACCACGCCGACTTCCGCGAGAATGTTAATAAAGGCAGACAGCGAAACGTGAGCAGGACCGCCCGCAGGACCTGAAACGGCAAACCATGGAAAACGCCAGACGTTGATAAGAGTCGGCCCCAGCACCACACCCGCCAGCAGCTCGCCCAGCACGGCAGGCAGTCCGACGCGCGCAGCCAGTCCTCCCGCGGCCTTGGCCAGCAGGATGAGCATGGCAAGAAAGAAAAGAACCTGGAGTGAGATGTTCATGTGCGATGTTTCCGGCTGGTGTACGGCGCTTGGGTCTTTTCGGGTTAGTCAAGACCGCGGTTCGCCCTGTGGCGGGCTTGCCCCATTACTTCTTTAAGACCCGCTTCAGGCATCCCCAGAAAACCAGCATCGTCACCGACCCGCCGCAGCCCAGAAGAACCGGACCGGATGGAGCGTGAAAGACGCCAATGGCCATAACTGCTACGGCGCCCGCACAGATGAATGCTGTCCGCCGCTCTTTAACCGCCTCGACAAATGCCGATCCCATATCCACAACAACTGACTCCGATTGCATGGAAATCTCCTCTAAAGTCTAATGCAAGGTGGAAAAGAACATATAGAGAATCGGAACCATGACACTGGCTGCAACAAGCAAAAGGGTCTTGCGTGAAAACGGACGGTCCCACGTGGGCCGCGCCAGGCCCTTCTGTTCCCGCTGCTTCTGCTCGTGGATCAACTGGCCCACAAGCTTTCGTTCCTCGATCGAGGTTGCGCAATCGAGCGCCTTTTGCATCTCCTCGTAACCCTTCTTTGGCACATGCAGCTTGAACTGGAGCTGGCCCAGCTTGAAATGGGCAAAGAAATTGTCCGGTTCCAGTTTGGTTGCTTCTTCCAGGTGGTCCAATGCAGGGTAGATTTTGCCCGTAACGGCGTAAGCCACGCCCAACCCAACATGTGCATCCGCATACTCTGGCAACGCCTGGACAATCTGCTCAAAGCATGTGGCTGCTGCGGCCGGCTCCCCGTGATTCATCAGTTCCAGTCCCTCAGAGAATCTCCTTGAGACTTCCACGGGAAGAGACGAGCCTTGCACCGCCAGAACTTCGGACGTTTCGGGAATTGCCTCGGCATAATGCTGGACTGCAGTTTCAATAGCTATCGTTGCCATCAAATTCTCCTTTTAATCTCCTGCTTCCTGAATGAAAACCCCCGTGGGGGGAAGCCGGCCACCTATGCGGCGCCGGCCCCTTGAATCTTCAGCACGAACTCCGGATAGCCGAGAGCTCCCATTTCAGGAATATCCAGACCTTCGAGCTCAGACTGCGGCGAAACGCGCTGGCCGATAAAGTAGTCGACGAACAGATTGAACACAAACGAGAGCGTAAAAACGACACCCAGCAACGTCACCACGCCGATCATCTGGGCAACGAGCTGTCCGGCATCACCGTAGAAGAGACCCTTCACGGCTCCTACGCCGGTCCCATCAGCAAACAGGCCGACCGAAAGCACTCCCCACAACCCGCAGGCACCGTGAACGGAAATAGCGCCGACGGGATCGTCGATATGTGCAATGCGGTCAATGAACTCAACGCTGAGGCAAACCAGTACGCCGGCAATCAGCCCGATGATGGCTGCGCCAATCGTGTTGACGTATCCGCTGGGAGCCGTTATGGCGACCAGACCCGCCAGAAGGCCGTTGCCACCCATTGAAGCGTCCGGCTTACCATAGCGAATCCACATGTAGAAGACCGCCCCAAATGATCCTGTTGCACCGGCCAGCATCGTATCAACGGCAATGGTGGCGATCCGTAAAGAACCGGAAGCGCCCAGCGTGCTGCCCGGATTGAACCCGAACCATCCAAAAGCCAGGATGAAGCAGCCAATCAGCACCATGGTGATGTCGTGGCCCGGAATGGCATTGGATGATCCGTCACGGTTGTACTTGCCAATGCGCGGACCCACGATGAGGGCCACAGCAAGCGCGGATAAGCCCCCGACCGCGTGGACCACCCCCGAGCCCGCAAAGTCAGCGTACCCGGCTCCCAATCCATAGTTCGCTCCGAGTTGAGAAAGCCATCCGCCGCCCCATGCCCAGTTGGCAAACAGCGGATAAGTAATGGCAGCCAGGAAGACGGATGAAACGGCGAAGGCGGCAAACTTCCAGCGCTCGGCGCAGCCACCAGTTACGATGGTCGCGGCGGTATCCATGAAGACCATCTCAAACAAGAACAGGACCATCACGGCCACGTCATAGGTGCCACCCTGCGTCAGGAAGAAACCGTGGGTGCCCCACAGCCCCCACGTCTTCCCCGCAATATGCAGGGCGAATTCCCCGCTTAAGGGTGCAGCACCTCCCAGGCTGCTGGCCCCGGCCGCGCCACCCATCTGCAGGGCAAAGCCGCACACCCAATACGCAAACAGGCCGATGCCGTACACCATAAAATTCATCATGATGGTGTGATTGGCGTTCTTGGCCCGGCAGAGACCGGTTTCCACGGCGGCGAAACCCGCTTGCATGAACATGACCAGGAACCCGGTGATCAAGGTCCAGACAAAATTGATGGCCACTTTGTTCTGGCCGACCTGGTTGAGAGTGTCAGCCAGTGTGAGCCCAACCTTGGGATTGGAAACCGTGACGTCGTTCACGGTTCCCGTCAGGCTCCCGGACGCGTCACCCTTGGCCATCTCTTCCGCGGAAGGCGGGTTCGCCTCTTTCACTGCCAGGGGAGCGTTCATAGCTGGGGCGGGGCCGGCCTGGGTGCTGGTCGTTGGTTGGCTGGGTGTTTGGGCCCAGGCCGGGACCCCGCATAAAAAGTAGGTTGCGAGAACGAACCCGCGGATGATGGTATTCAATTTCTTGCGCCGCATGCATATCCTCCGTTTTTGAGAATCGGCCGGGGGCCGTCTCGACACGCTATCAATTTCAGGAAATTGTTACTTCTTCCAGATGGCTTCCTTGACGTAAGCACGATTCAGGAAGCCCAGGATACCTGTCAGGCACAAGGCAATCCCGATCAGGGCCAGGATGAAACGAGCAGCCAGTGACGACGTCCACGTCAGGCCGGCTACCGGAAGAAGCCACCCGCAAACTGCCAGAAGCAATCCAACAAATTTCATTTCGGTCTCCAGATCATTAGAGTTCTTACTTTTCGCCCTTGCCGGTCCTGCATGGACAAGCGTTGAAGAAAGCCAGGGCGCCTATCAGTTTTCACCGTGTCCAAACCTAGTCGATAAACTCCAGGGGCTTGATCTTGCGGAAGCCGAACAGCGAGTACGCCAGCAGCACAATACTGAGCAGCGTTATAACGACTCCGATTCCCGCGTGATCACCCGCCCAGAGCAACACTCCCGCCACAAGGCCGGTAAAGGCCGTCAGGAATAGTGATAAGTACCGACCTTGTTGTTTATTTGCAGCCATGTGATCCTCCCTCTACGTGATTGCGAATTACAAACCCGGGCTTCCGGCCCGGCGCCGGATTCTTTACCTGTTTACTCGGCGCCATGGATGTTAAACACGTACATCAGGCCCAATTCCAATGTGTTCTGGTTCTTCGTCAAGTCCGCCACGCCGCGGGGGAAAAACGCTACATTGGACATATCGCGCCGGAACTCCAGGCGACTGACCAGGTCGTGAGCGAAAGTGCGCTGCAACGTTAACGTGTATTCGTTGATATGCTGTGGCGTTCCAGTGGTGAACCCGTTCGGGTCATCGTAGTACTCGTAGCGAACTCCAAAAGAGTACTGGTCATTGAACGCGTACCTGGCGTAGGTCGCAATCCCCTTCCAGTTGACGGAATTGACCCCGGGGATCATGTCGCCGGACCCGTAATCAAAATTCTCCAGAAGGGCCAGCTTCTTGGTCACATTGAATTGGACCACCGTGTCTGACAGGTTCCGCCAGTGCGCATTGGTGTCGGGGGTCTGAGGTCCGCCGAGGTAGTTTTGGGTAATACTCACCTTTGAATTTGGAGTCAATGCCAGGCTGAACCCGTAGGTCTTTCCGGTGTTGACGGCGACGATGTCATTCCAGCCATTAACCAGAAAGCCCGTCAGGGTGACTTTGGGATTAAAGGTATACGCCGCCCGAAGGCCAAAGTGGTAAAAGGGTATGGCGTACCCAAACAGAACGCCCCGGCTGTAATTCCAGTCGGGCGCCGACTCGATTAATTCAGCCCCCGCCGGAGTTACGAATTTGCCGAAGTCAATCTGCAACCCCTTGCCAATGGGCGCCAGGTAGGAAACGTAGGCCTGCTCGACGTTACGGTCAAACCCAATCCCGCCGGGCTCCAATCCGTTAACAATATTGATGGCATTCCCGTACCCGAAGGTCAGGTTATAGCCCAAGGGCGTATCTTTGTCCGGGGCCCGGTTAATGACAAGCTCCGCGAGATTCAACGAGAACTGGTTCTGGTAATTGTCAAAAACCCGCAGTCCAGCCTGGCGGCCTGCGGGATGTTCGAAATCAAGCCCGTAGTATCCATCCACCGACCCGCTGATGTTCGTGGAATTAAACAGTTTGTCAGCCAAACTCGGTTTGCCGGGCGGCGCAGCAGGCGCTTCCGTCACGGCCGCTGCAGTTGTAGATGGCGCCACCTCCTGATGCTCTTGTGTTTTCTTCAACTGGTCGATTTGCGCCTTAAGTCCTTCCAGTTCTTTCTGGAGTTCGTCAATCTTTGCAGATGTATTTGCCGGAGTGGCTGACCGGGCATTTCCAGACTGAGACTGGGCACTTAATACGGAACACCCGATGACAGCTGCGAAGAAGACCGTTATCAACCACGCGGTAAGCCGCGAGAAATTCATCACAGTTCCCTTTCCTTGTCGTTTGGAGTTCCGCCCCGACCAGCGCGATTACCATAATGAGAAAGGGTATTTCCTGTCCAATTAATAGTTATATTGCGTGTGATAAAAAACTTTTGGATAAAATTATTTTCTGATTCCGATAAGAAAAGGGACGAGCTGAGGGCCTGAGGAGTGCGGGTCCATGAGCCGAGGTTGCTTGCGGCGTTTGCGAAACGGCCCTAGCCGCCCTGCTATTTATGACGCCTTGAAAACACACAGTCATAGAGAGTGTTGGCGCCAGCCGGGAATGGCCTTCCCGTGGCGGATGTCGCCGGGACGGCCGCAGATATCCCCACCTAGGGGGGGAACAAACATGCTGGTACATGATTCTGGCTTCAGGAATGCCCCGCCTCTCGGGGAAACAAGATTGCCGGATACCTGCCAGGCGTCCAGCGGAAATTGAGATCTCTTCTTTCAGTGGCTTAACCGTGCGTTTCAAGATGATTCCTGCGAATGGGGCCAACTCCGTCATCATTTGTCCGGCAACGATTTGAAGGTGGGCGTGCGTGCCACAACGACAGCAGCGGCGAGCGGCACAGAAGGATTGGCTTCTCGCCCGTCTACCCGGACCCTGGATCGAAGGGGCCGGGCCGCGGTATTTGCCCCTAAAGATCAGAAATGCGGGCACTATGGTCGCTGGTGAAATGAAGTTAAGGATTCAGATTGATTCGGGGTCAACCTCGTCATATACTAGTCCCAACCAGGGAGCTCAGATTCGAAATTGTGGACAATTCCCTTGACCTGGGAGAATGCAGGGGTTGTTCCCGCATGACATTTAGATGCGCAACCTTCTCATCATAGATTGGCAAGCATGACGCTAATCTATGTGAGATTGTCCCCTCATTTCTCGCAAAAGTTAGTCTTTCGAGACCCTAACAGCTTTTGGAATTCAGGGGGGCTTGGCGATGAAATCTTTGTTCCTCCGATCGGTTTTGGTCATCACTATTATTCTATTTCCCGCCTGGGAGATGAATGGTAGCGCCCAAAGCAGCGATTCACATCTTTCCCATGCTGGATCAAATCCTGCGCAATCCTCCTTAACCACCATCCGTATTCCCGGGCCCCGGCGCTCCTTCCTGCGCATGGCAGCAATCAGCCGGCAAGTTTCTCCAGATGAAGTACTTCCGCTTTTGGCACACAATGTGGCAGTAGAAGGCTATACGTACAACCGGAAAGGCCGGAGGCCCAATCCCACCGAATACCTGACCCTCTTAAAGGACTACATTCAGCAGGCAAGGGAATTGGTGGCGCTGGCCGGATCGAGACAGGTGATCCGCATCAGCAGTTGCGATCAGGCCGGCCCACTGCTGAAGACTCTCGGCTACGAACTGGCAAGCCCGTGTGGACCGGAGACTACCCTTGCGACAGCTGATCGGGAAAGAGCCTTTATCACTGACGACGCGGGATTCCCTCTTACGGCTCTGGAACAAACCCTTCGTGGAGGCGAGCCTTTTGAGTACGGATTTGGAACTTTCAATGTTCCGGTGTTGTTCACTCAGGGTGACTGGGCGGCGCTTGATTCGAATAAGAAGGACGATCTTCTTGACGCTATCCTCTCTGACCCTCGTTTAGCCAGACTTTACTGGGCCATGGCGAGAATTGACCAGAATTCCCGCGATTATCTGAGAAAGGCCCCGGGGCTCAAGAGTCTCTTGCCTCTTGCACCGGCGCTCGACTTTTACGGCAGCCAGATCACGATCCAGTCTGGACACGTTGTGGTTCCTGGAGGAAAGACTGCTGAGGCAGCCTGGGCGAAACTGGCAGGAGTGAGTCCGGATTCACCGGATCGGTTCGTGACTCACCTTCTGGAGAAAGATGAGGGTTGGCTGGCGGCCTATTTTGACGGGTTGTCGCGGGTTAGGCCTGAGCAGCAGGCGTACCTGTCAAAAGCTCAGATCCTCCCGCGATTCTACAAGGCGCTGGTTGGAGATCAGGCATCCCCCGGTCCGGCTCGCCCGGTTTTCAGACCGGATGCAGGGCTGTTGCTTCTCGCATCCGGAATCCAACTGGATCCGGACGGCGAGCCCCGTATTCCAGGAAACCTGGAAGTTTGGAAGCAAGTGATGAAGAACTTCCGAAGCCAGTACCATTCCAACCTGGTTTACGCATGGTCCAAGCGGGCCGATAGGTGGAAGAGTCCGGAGGGGTTGCTGGAAACCATGTTTGCATTCTCCCGCCTCAATCTGGACCAGGGGCCGTTGCAAGCATTCCTCTCTGTGAACAGCATCGATCGTGCGCGTACTTCAAAAGACCGCCTGGAGCCAGAGACGGTGCTGCTGCTGGCCGACAACTTCAAAAAGTTTGGTGACCAATATCCCACCTTTTCCGAGTTCTCCTTAGACAATCGGTCGATCTCTCACTTCATTAAGGTGGCTAAGGACATTGATAACATCCACGGCCACAATTTGCGCTCCGACGCCATAGGGATTTTTCAAGCCAATGTGGGCCTATGGAAAATTCTGGCCAGGCAGGGCGAAATTCCGGAATCAAGCTGGGACAAGTCCTGGCAGGGAGTGATTGAACCCTTTTCCAGCATTCAGTCCGACGCTCAACTCTACCAGGCAGCACGACTCTCGGTTCGGCAGCTGTTGGAGGTTGCTGCCGGCACGCCCAATCTATCGCAGAGCCAAATCATTGATTTGCTTGCTGGCCCGGAACAGTCGAGCCCGGAAGGCAAGCAAGTCCGGATGGATCTGGCCAACAAGATTCGCTTGATGATGGCCTCCCAGCGCCTTGTCTCTCTCGACACCCTTTTCGAACTCGGTGACGGGCTGGAACTAATGTCCAAGGGCAAGTCTCCATCCAGCAATTTGATTCCATCGGCGGCGGAGCTTCGTCAGTTCCAGTTGCCCAAACCGCTGTTCACGAGAGGTGAAAGGGCCGAATGGTCCATGGGCCTTTACGAAAACCAGCACCTCCAGACCGAGATGCAAACAAACCTGGCCAAGGTCATCAAGGCTAAGCCTTCTGGCGACCGGCTTGCAGCGGCCCGTGGGGAACTGGTTCCATTCCTGAGAGATACTCTTGTGGGCCTGAACTACGCTTACTACGAACCGCCGGGCGCTCAGATGATTTATCACAATTCGCTCTTCGTACGGTCCCACGATTTTTCGGGCAAGAGCAGCATGGAGGAGAACCGCTCATGGAGAACGCCCGACCTCTTCGGTCGCGGCCTTTCAGCCGGCGGCGGGGCTCACCTGGTGGGCTCGCTGTCAAACCTGTCCTACGTTCTGGCACGAGTCGAGGAGAACTTCATCATCCCGAATAACGTGCAATCCCTGATTTGGGAAGATCTCGTCCCAACGCTCATGACCGGTGCCGTGCTTCCACGCTGGTGGCACGTGTCAAGAAACGAACTCCATGCCGTCACGCTTTACCAGAGGTTTGGCGAGGAACTGGTGAGGGCTGCCGGCACAGATCCTCAATTGCGTAAAAGAGTGATGGACATTCTTTCTGATCGCTTGCTGCCCAGAAGATTTGAGCAGGTTGAAGGAGAATTGCGCGACGGACGTTCGAATGCCGCACTCAACCAGTTGACCCCGGCTGATACTTTCTGCCTCGCCACAGAGTTCCGCAGGGAATTTCCTTCGGTAGAGCCAGAAGGGGGAGATGCCAAGAAGGAACTTGACCGGCTTGCCCAGCAGTTTCCCAAGGAGGTCACCAAGGAACGGTTGTCCGAAGATTTCGGCGTGCCTCATCCCGCGTTCGCAGGTACAGATGCACTTTCGCTGATTAATGCGAAGCCCTTTCCCACCTACCTGGGTTACTCGAGCCGGCTGCTGGCTGAATCCTGGGAGTCCAACAATTTGTATTGGGCCCGGTTGGCAGACGAAAAGGGCTATCCGCCTGTGATGTTAAACCTTCTGGTGCCGCAACTGACCTATCGCATGGTTGAGAATATTGCAGCTACTTTTCTGGACGATTGGCCTGCATTGCTCCGGTCATTGCGAGAGACCGGAAAGGAGTTTCAGCAAGGGAAGGTGGCTGCTTTACCTGGCGGGGAAAGCAGCTCCGGGTTATGAGGGTCGTTCGGACGAGGGCGGGCATTTGACCGTGCGCTCCTGGTTTTTAGATGAAGTTGGGATCATCAGGGAAGGTGAACTATGGGACAACGACATTTTCTGCTCGCATTGTTTTCCATCGGTGCATTCACGGTTTCTACCGTCGCGGCGCCGGCGCAGAAGCCGGACTCCGGCATAACGGTCGTCCGCATCACTGTCAACATGGTCCAATTAGATGTGGCGGTAACGGACAAGAAAGGAAGATATGTGACCGGCCTTGGTCCAGCCAATTTCGAGGTTTATGAGGACGGAATTCGGGAAAGGATCGCAGCTTTCGGCGAAGAAAATGGTGTCCCTCGAAGTGTGCAATACTCCGGACCGGGCGGCAAGGTACCTCGACTGGGCGAGTACGTCGTAGGCAATCCACCGGGGTCCAACCTGATTGCTCCGTCTGCGCCGGGCGCCAGCGTTTTCATTCTGTTTGACACCAGCAACTACATGTACCGGGGGTTTTCTCTCGCCCGGGATGCCATCGCGCAATTTGTTCGGTCGCTGGATGGTGCAGACCGGGTGGCCTTCTATTCTTACAGCCGCGACTTCTTCCGGGCGTGCCCGCTGAGTGACCGGCACACGCAAGTTCTGGAGGCCGTCCGTTCCACAGTAGCTGGAGATGACGCGGCGCTTTACAATGCGCTGTTATGGACACTGAAAGATGCCGACAAGTTTTCCGGTCGAAGGGTGATTGTTGTTTTTTCAAACGGCCCCGATGACGCCAGCATGATATCACCTGAAGATGTCCGGGAGCTTGCCCAGTCGGAGGGTATCCCGATCTACATGATCAGCACCCGGGAAGCAGAACGGGATCCGCTTTCGACAGCCGTCTTCAAACGCATCAGCTTGAGCACGGGTGGCAAGGCTTACTTTGCCGGACACTGGCAGGACCAGGAGAAGGCGTTTGCATCCATCCGCGCGGACCTGGCGCACCTTTACACGATCAGCTATTATCCGGCCCCAAATCCGAATCGCGGATGGCGCAAGATCACGGTGAACGTGACAGGCGGGAAGCCGCATAAATATAGCATTCGGACGCGGACCGGATACCGGCCGAGGGTGCTCCCCGAGACAACCGAGGCCGTCCCGATGCCAAAGAGTACGGCGCCACTTCCCGGTCGCGCTGGCAGCAAGTAGTTGAACCGCAGGGTTTCCGCGGGTGCATGCTATAAGGGGTAACTGCCTCCCTCCAGATCTCATCGGAGCAAGGGCCAGCCCGCCTCTCCGCCCTTGGTTTCAATTTCTACACCAGTGGCACTTGCTCCTGCCCAAGGAGCTGTCTCTGCCACTGGATCGACATGTCTCTGATCAAATCACCAGGTCCCGTGAAATGCAGGCGCCGGAATGTCAGCTTGAATCGACAGCCCGGCTGGCGTATTCTCGTGGGCCGAGAAACAGACTTTTCGGCAAACGCAGCTCAGAACCAGGCTCCCGGTTCGCGTCATCCTGCTTCAGGCTGCCGGCCGAATTTGTAATGGGCGGAGTTTCTCGATTCCAAACCTGGACGACGGAGAAAGGATCAGCAGGGGATGAAGCGCCGATATTCACGTAGAGAATTTGTGCGGAAAACCTCGCTCGCGCCACTGGAGCTCTCAGCGCTGGCATGGCTTTCCAAATCGTCATTGGGCCAGACAGCGCCGGCCACCGGCAAAATACTGTGGGATTCATTCGTCAAGCCGCCGGACGAGGCGCGCATCATGATGCGCTGGTGGTGGTTTGGCCCGGCGGTGACGCGGGAGGAACTGGAGCGGGAAATGCGCGCGATGAAAGACGGTGGCATCGGCGGATTCGAAGTTCAGCCGGTCTATCCGCTGGCGCTTGATGAACCGTCCCGAGGAATTCGCAACCTGCCCTATCTCTCGGCCGGTTTCCTGGATGCGTTGCGATTCGTTGACCGGAAGGCCCAGGAATTAGGAATGCGGATGGACCTGACGCTTTGCAGCGGCTGGCCTTACGGAGGGAGCAAAGTTCCGGCAGATCAGGCGGCCGGCGTGCTGCGGGTCATCCGCGTACCGGTTCCAGTTGGCGAGGATTCCGTTTCCGTGCCCAGCCTGGAGACAGGCGAGTCTCTGATGGCGGCGTGGGCCGTTCGGGATGATCGTGGGCTGCTTTCGGGAACAAGTGTGCAGGAGCTGACTGACCTCGGCGGCCCGAGAGTGCAATTGGCTGCAGGGCGCCAATTCCGTGCCGTAATGTTCTTTCTTTCCAGCAGGACGGGCATGCAGGTGAAGCGCCCGGCCGTCGGAGCTGAAGGTTTTGTCATCGATCATTACAGCGGCACGGCGGTCGATGCCTATTTGCGGTCAACCGGCGACCGACTGATGCAGGCATTCGGATCAAAACGGCCTTACGCAATCTTCAGCGACAGCCTGGAAGTCTACCGGTCCAACTGGACTCCGGACCTGATGGAAGAATTCCGCCGGCGGCGCGGCTACGACTTGAGGCCCCATCTCCTGGCATTGGTGGGCGATGCCGGCGCCGAGACCTCGGCTGTCCGCTGCGACTGGGGCCGTACGCTCACGGACCTTGCCAACAGCCACTACCTGGTGGCGCTCCGGGAGTGGGCAGGGCGAAACGGCACGCAGCTTCGTTGCCAGGCTTATGGCGAGCCCCCGGTGACCCTTTCCAGCAACCGGCTGGTGGATCTTCCGGAGGGCGAAAATCCGGACTGGAGAGGACTCAGCCCAGCGCGCTGGGCCTCCTCCGCCTGCCACCTGTACGGCAAGCCCGTCGCTTCGGCAGAAACCTGGACCTGGATTCATTCTCCGGCCTTCCGGGCAACACCTCTGGACCTGAAAGCCGAAGCCGATCGCGATTTTCTCCAGGGGATCAACCAGATTGTCGGTCATGGCTGGCCTTACTCTCCGCCCGAAGCCGGCGAGCCCGGCTGGCGTTTCTACGCGGCTGGCGCCTTGAACCATCACAACCCGTGGTGGCCTGTGATGTCGGACCTGGCACTCTACCTGCAGCGGATGTGTTTCCTGCTTCGCCAGGGCAAGCCGGCAAACGATATCGCATTGTATCTCTCCAACTGCGACGCGTGGGCGCAGTTCACGGCCAACAGCAATCCCTCACTTATTAGCGTGCTTGCCGCCCTGTTGGGAAAGAATGTTTTCGGCCACATCCTGGACGCAGGCTTCAATTTCGATTTTATCGACGAAGAAGCCATCGACCTCGCCGGCATCCCATACGCGGCAATCGTTCTGCCCGGTGTTGAGCGGATTCCTCTGGCTACCTACCAGAGGATTAGAGAATATGCGCTTCACGGTGGAGTCGTGATCGCCACACGCCCCACTCCCCACCTCGCACCCGGGCTCCTTGAAGGGAAACGCGACAATCAGGAAATTCAGGCGCTTTCCCATGAACTGTTCGAGGGCCAAAACGCGCAATGCCTTTTTGTTGAAGACGAAGCAGGCCTCGGCGCTGCTCTGGCAAAGAAGCTCACTCCGGATGTTGAATTGAGTCCCAGGTCGCCTGAAATCGGTTTCATCCGCCGCAAGCTGGATGCGGGGGAGCTTTACTTTCTGGCGAACACCGGAAACCACGCGCAGGATGTTAAGGCCACATTCCGAGTCAAGAAGGGTTCACCGGAGCGTTGGGACCCGTTCACAGCAACCAAATCCACCCTACAGTGGAGCCACGCAGGTGACGGGCGCATCGTGGTGACGTTGCACTTTGAACCCTATGAGTCAGCGGTTCTGATGTTCTCCAATGCGTCCAGCGCGCCTTCCCCGCACCCTTCCAGGCGAAGCTCAGTGCCGACTTCCACCGATTTGAGCCACGGATGGAAAGTCAGCTTCACCGGGACGGGCAAATCCATCCAGATGGACCGGCTGCGCTCCTGGACAGAACTGGAGGACCTTCGTTTTTTCTCCGGCCAGGGCGTTTATGAGAAAACCACGTCTGTACCGGATTCCCTGCTCAAACACGGAGCGAAGGTTTATCTGAATTTCGGCAAGGGAGTTCCGATCCAGCAGCATCGTCGTCACTACGGCACGCAGGCTTGGATTGAAAGTCCTGTACGGGAAGCAGCCGTTGTTTACGTCAACGGCCATCGGGCCGGGTCAGTGTGG
>JBAUWE010000417.1:0-11114 GCA_049583595.1 Terriglobia bacterium | reverse complement strand
GTGGTACATCATCGTGACCGATGCGCCCTGCGGCTCCTTCCAGACGAAGAGCGGCGGGACTTCCGGTACCGTGCTCGCGCCATTGACACCAATGTCGAGAAACTTGACGCCGTTTGCGGCAAATGGCGCCACCAGTCCGCGAGTGTGCCCGGGAACGTCGCTCATCTTGGCGCCGATTGTCATTTTGTCGAAGCGCCGGTCGAGCGCCTGGGAGATTCCCAGCGCCCCTTCCAGCATGGAGCGGTCGAGCATCTCCGTCTCCAGGTTGAGGGGAACGGCGTACCAGGCCATTTCGCCTCTTTCAATAGCTTGCTCAGCCCGGGTACGCGCCGCGCCGGTGACATGTTCGAGGTATTCGTAAAGCAGCCAGGAACCCGTTGACCAGACGTAGCGGTCTTCACCCGACTGCCGCAGGGCGTCGGCGGTCCGCATGGCCGCGGGATAGTACTGGTCAAAGTATTTGGCGATGACGGCTGCCTGGGTGTCTGTGAATCCCACGTCCAGATGGCAGGTGAAAGCCACCAGTACGCGCTTCGCCTCGGTGGAAGCCGTCGGCATGGCGGCTGCAACTTCAAACCCGGGTGTGCAGGCAATCGCTCCGCCCGCAAGCAACAGATCCTTTACAAATTCTCGACGTTTCAAAATTAATGCTCCGAAGGTGTGATTTTGTTCCGATCCAGTCCGCTGCCGGGCGGCGCTGCCCGGTCGGCATCAGTATAGTTGAGCCGGGACCGGTTTGCACGAAGACGTCGTCCCCGGTTTGCATGACAGAGCAGCGGCGTGAAGCGGGGGAACGACACGGACCCGGTTGCATTGTTGTGGACTGCGAGGACGGCTGGCAATTAGAATATTGACATCTTCCTGTGCAGTACGGGCATGATTCCGCCAATTCGTGTGAGGGGTATCATCTGAAGGCGATAAGATCGGGAATGCCTTCGAGGGGAGTTCTGGACCGGGGGGTTCCCCGGCGGTGAGTTCGCTATGGCGAAGCCAACCATCCTAACTGTAGACGACGATGCCGAAGTCCTGCTCGCTGTCGAGCGTGACCTCCGGCGGCGATACGCTGACCGCTATCGCGTTCTACGCGCGGATTCCGGGATGACGGCTCTTGAAGCTTTGCGTGGACTGAAGCAGCGCGACGACGCTGTGGGCCTGTTGTTGGCCGACCAGCGGATGCCGAAGATGACCGGCGTGGAGTTTATGGGTGAGGCGATGAAGCTTTATCCGGATGCCAGGCGGGTGCTTCTCACGGCCTACGCTGACACTGACGCGGCGATCCGGGCCATCAACGAGGCCGCAGTTCATCACTATCTGCTGAAGCCCTGGGACCCTCCGGAAGAGCACCTTTACCCGGTGATTGACGACCTTTTGGAGGATTGGCAGGCATCATCGTTTCGTCCCCGCTTCGAGGGTGTTCGGGTTCTCGGCACGCGCTGGTCGCCGCAGGCTTACGCCTTAAGAGATTTTCTGGCGCGTAACCAGACGCCCTACCGCTGGCTTGATGTTGAGATGGCGGAGCGCGATCCTGAAGTGCGCCAACTCCGGGAGGCAGTGGGGACCGAAGTCTCCAGCCTGCCGATGGTGTTTTTCCCTGACGGGTCGTCTTTGGCGGCTCCGGGCACGGCGGACCTGGCTGAAAGACTTGGCTTGCGGGCGCGGCCTGAAATGGCGTTTTACGACCTGGTGATTGCCGGGGGTGGTCCGGCAGGCCTGGCGGCGGCGGTTTACGGGGCTTCGGAAGGCCTGCGCACGGTGATGATCGAAATGGAAGCGCCTGGAGGCCAGGCCGGGATGAGTTCCCGAATTGAAAATTACCTGGGCTTTCCTTCCGGCCTCAGTGGTGGTGACCTGGCGCGGCGTGCCGTGGCCCAGGCCCGGCGATTCGGAGTGGAAATCCTGACGCCGCAGCACGTTGTAGGCGTCCGGGCAGAAGGTTCGACGCGAGTGGTCAAACTGGCGGTCGGCAGTGACCTGAGTTGTAAAGCGCTGCTGATTGCGACGGGTGTTTCCTATCGCAGGTTGGAGGTGCCCGGCGCTGAGCACCTGCAGGGGCGCGGCGTCTACTACGGATCGGCCATGACCGAGGCCCTCTCCTGCAAGGACGAAGACGTTTATATCATTGGCGGCGCGAATTCGGCCGGTCAGGGCGCAATGTATTTCTCAAAGTATGCGCAACGGGTTGTGATGCTGGTGCGCGGGCCGTCTCTTTCCGCAACAATGTCTCAGTACCTGATTGACCAGATCCAACGGACGCCGAATATCGAAGTGGTTACAGGCGCCCGCGTTGCGGAAGTGCATGGCTCTGAACGTCTCGAAGCGATCTCGATTCACTGCGGGGACAGCACTGAAACCAACCGTGTTCCTGCAAATTCACTCTACGTTTTCATCGGGGCCGAGCCCCGCACGGACTGGCTGGCCGGCGTAGTGGAACGCGACGAGCGCGGTTTTATCCTGACCGGCGCTGATCTTGCTCTGAACGGGAAACGTCCCCGCGGTTGGCCACTGAACCGTCAGCCGTACTGGATGGAGACCAATGTGCCAGGCATCTTCGCTGCAGGGGATGTCCGCCACGGCTCCGTAAAGCGGGTGGCCTCCGGAGTAGGCGAAGGCTCTATTGCCGTTCAGTTTATTCACCAATACCTCAGTGCGGTGTGATATGGCGGAAGATTCGAACACGAATAATTCCACGCGCCTGGTTGGAGAGTTGCGCAAGATCGGGATCTTCGCGGACTTGCCTGATGAGGGCCTGGGTTGGATCGCTGAAAAGTCCAAAGAGCTTCATCTGCTGCCGGCAGAGGTCTTTATACGAGTTGGGGACCCCGCGGATAGTCTCTTTGTTATTCTGGAGGGCGAAATTCGTTTTCAACTGAGCGGCGGGCCTGACGCGCCTGTTTACAGGGTCACTGCAGGGCAGGTCACCGGTTTGCTGCCCTATTCCCGGATGACCGAGTACCGGGGCACCGGACAGGCCGTGGTGCCAACGCACGGCCTGTTGCTTCACAAGAAGTTCTTTCCCGAGATGTTGCACCGCATGCCGCAGCTTGGTGATCGCTTTGTGGCCCTCCTGGCGGATCGCATCCGCGAGACGACCCGCGTGGAAACCCAGCGCGATAAACTGGCGGCGCTGGGCAAGCTTTCAGCAGGTCTGGCGCATGAGCTGAACAATCCCGCGGCGGCGGCGCAGCGGGCTACTGCAAACTTGCGGGAATCTCTTGAGACCGTCCGAGACGCCAGCATCAGGCTTTCCCGCCATGCTCTTTCCCCGGAGCAGCGCGAGACCATCCTGCGCTTTGAGCGGGAAGCGGGTGAGTACGAGCCGGCAATTCCCGCTGACCCGCTGGCCCAAAGTGATCGCGAAGAACAGGTCGCTGAGTGGCTTGAAAGGCACCAGGTGCCCGATGCCTGGAAGATTGCTCCGGTGCTGGCCGACGCCGGGGTCGAGGTCTCCAGGCTGGAGAGCCTGGCTGCCGAAGTGGGCGACAGCGTCCTCAGTGATGCGCTCATCCGCATCGCTTCGCTGATCAGCGTCGTAAGGTTGATCGGCGAGATTGAACACAGCACCAGGCGTATTTCTGATCTGGTCCGGGCAGTCAAAGAGTATTCGCACATGGATCGCCCCGCCATGGAGGCGGCCGACGTGCACCAGGGCCTGGAGAATACGCTGACGATGCTGGGCCACCAGTTGAAACACGGTATCCATGTGGTGCGTGAATACGACAAGAGCCTTCCGCTGATTTTCGCCTACGGGGGAGAACTCAACCAGATCTGGACAAACCTGATCGATAATGCCATCGAGGCTATGCACGGGGAGGGCGAAATTCGCATACGGACCGCCCGTGAAATCGACCAGGTCGTGGTGGAGATTTGCGACAACGGCCCCGGAATCCCGGCCGACGTTTTGCCGCGCATCTTTGACCCTTTCTTTACCACCAAGGGAGTCGGGGAGGGAACCGGCCTGGGCCTGGATACTGCTTGCAGAATTGCGAGGAACCACCACGGTGACATCCGTGTTTCTTCGCAGCCGGGTGACACTCGCTTCCAGGTCTACCTGCCCATCACGCAGCCGAAGGACTCCGCGACCGACAGGTGATGTTGAGCCAGGGTCCGCACGGCTTATTCTCCCCCTGAAAACAGGAACTGAGCCGCCCAACAGGACCGGATGCCGGAATGGCTGCAATTCCATTTCAGCGCCCATCGAACGTCACCATCAGGCTTTACTTCACTTTGCGTACTGCAGGACCAGCACGGTTTCATCGTCGTGGCGCGGTTCGTCGCTGCGGAAGGTCTGGACTGCGGATAAGAGGTCATGGCATGTGCGGGCGGGCGAGTCGGGCTTGACCGCGCGAAGCATTTCCAGCAGGCCGTTGCGTCCAAGCTCGTTGCCGGTTGGGTTTCTTGCTTCCGTGATCCCGTCGGTGTAGAGCACTAGTGTGTCTCCGGCGCCCAGGCGTACGCCCGTCTGCCAATAGGCTGTGCCGGGAATCAGTCCCAGCGGCAAGCCGCCGATTTCCACCGCGTAGGGGGTGCCATCCTGCAGCACCTCCCAGGATTTTTCCCGCGCCCGGTACCACAAGGCCGGAGGGTGGCCGGCGCTGCTGAACAGCAGTTCTCCCGTTTCAAGGTAAAAGCCCAGAACGGCGGCGGTCGCGAACAGGCCTTCCCGAGACTCGCGCGCAAAAGCCTCATTCAATTCCCGCATCAGGGCAGCCTGGTCCCAGTTGTCTGTGTGGCGCTGCAGGATCTTTCGCAGGTTTTCAGCCGTGGAACTTGCGTGGCTGCCGTGTCCGGCCACGTCTGCCACGGCGATGCGCGAAACCATGCCCATGCGGCAAACCGAGAGGTAATGGACGTCGCCCCCGGGCCGTCCGGCTTCAAGCGGGGTGGAATAGACCCATCCGTCGAGGCCCGGCAATTCCACGGCGTGGTTTGCAATGCCGTTGCCCCCCCACAGTTCAAAGCACGCTAGCCGATGGTTATCATTCATGGTAGTTTCCCTGTGCTCACACGTTGGATGAAACCGCGGCGCCCTGGGACTCCTTATTTTCGGGACAGGTGGGAGGCAAAGTAGACCTCCAGCCCCGACTCAACTTCGCTGAGGCCCTGTTCCAGATTGTGGTCGAGCGCGGCAACAACATCGGGGATTTCCTTGCCTTGCACCGGCTCTGCATGCGAGTAGAAATGGTTCCATACAGACTTGTGGGTACTGCGGTCAATCAGCTCAAACTCCAGCGAGACCTTCGCCGTGATCGCTCCACCGGTGTCAACCTCTTCAAAATCGTAAAGCCGTCCCCGCAACAGAAAGTCGCCTTGGGTCGAACCGCCTGACCGGGCCACCGATTGGTAACGTCCCGCGGCCCGAAGCCGGCGGATCAGTACTGTCTTCACCATCTGCGCCGGCGGTTCGGCCCACAGGTGGTACTCGTAGGCGCCGATTTCATTCCGGCCCGAACGATAGACGATGGGCTGGTCCTGCAGGATCTCCGGTGCGCTGATGCGGCCTATGAGCAGCCCGACGGGGAAGGCGTGTGCCGCCGGCTGAGGCGCCGGTGGAATGGATATGGTGAAGTACTTGATCGTCCGCCCTCCGAGGCAACCGCTGAGGGCCGCCACGGCCAGCGCAACCAGAGTAAAACGGATCATTCGACGCATCAGGATTGCAGTTTCCTCCTATTTCCCGCCGGGCTTTCGCTCTTTCGCTCTGTCGGCGCGAATCAAAGTGTAGGGCCGGCGTTCCAGCTTGCCTGTCAGTTCCTTGAGCTTTTGCGTTGCGACCCTGACGTTCGCCAGGATTTCGTCAATGTTGTCGGAGTTGTAATTCAAGGTGTGGTTGAGCTGCTCCATGACGCTTGACGCGGAGAGAAGCGTTTCCCGCAGTTCCTTGACAGAGGCGCGCAGGTCCTTCCGGTTTTCAAGAACCATCGCGTTGATGTGGTCCAGCGCATCGTTTGCCTGGGCCATCGTCTTCTTCAGGTCATCCAGCAAGGGCTTGAGCTGCGCGCTGGCCGCCTGGACGTTGTCGAGCGTTCGGGAAACCTTGGGCCGGTCCTCGGTAAGCATCGAGTTGACCGTGCTCAGCGACCGGCTGAGGTTGGCGCGGTTTTTATCGCTCATCAGGTCGTTCACGCGCGCCACGGTTACCTGCAACTCGTCGAGGCGCTGGTCCAGCTTTTCGAGCGTCTGCTGGACCATGGGTTGGAGGCCGGCGATCATTTCCCCGAGATCGTTAAAGTTGAATGTTGGAGCTGATTCCACGACGCTCCCGGGCGAGGCCTTCGGGGCCTGGCGCGTCCCGGTACTCAATTCCAGGTAGTTGTCGCCCAGCGGTCCCAGGCTGGTGATTTTTGCCAGGCTGTCGGTTTTTAACGGAATGTTCTCTTCGATGCTGAAATCAACTTCGATGCGGGTTGAATCCTGCGGGTCGAGGTGGACTGCCTGCCCTGAGCCCGCCTTCATTCCGCCGAACCGAACCGCGGCGCCCGGCTGCAAGCCGCCCGCAAATTTGAAAAAGGAGCGGTGGGGAATATCGCCGCCGCTGAAGACCCCTTTCACGGCAAGGACGGCCGTGATCAGCAGGCCAAAGGCCACCAGCACAAACAGTCCCACCCAGACCTGCTCCGCCCGGCTGTGTCGCGAATTCACGCTTGCTCTCCTTATCCCGATCCTCAGGAACCGCGGTCAGCGCCGGCGATGCCGGCGGCGCAGCGCGTCAGTTCCGTGCCTTGAGGTCACGGGTCAGCATCTGCAGATAATTCAGTTCGTCCTCAACCTGCGGCTCCGGTACGCGGTCGAGAAACTGGCGCACCCGGGGCTGGGTGCAGGCTTGGATCTCTTCTTTGTTGCCGATGGCTAGCACGTTGCCGCGGTCGATCAGGAGCAGACGGTCGGCAATCATAAACGCGCTGGCCAGTTCGTGCGTCACCACCACGATGGACATCGAGTAAGCCTTTTTGAGTTCCAGGATCAGGTCATCGATGCCGGCCGCAATGATGGGGTCGAGCCCCGCCGAAGGTTCGTCAAACAGGAGCATGTCGGGATCCATGGCCAGGGCGCGCGCCACCGCGGCGCGCTTCTTCATGCCCCCGCTGAGCTCGGAAGGCATGTAGTCCTCAAAGCTTGCCAGTCCCACCTGTTCCAGCTTGATTCGCACCATGATCTCAATGGTGGAGTCTTCCAGTCGCGTATGCTCGCGCAACGGGAGCGCCACATTCTCGCCTACCGTCATGGAGCCGAACAGAGCGCCGCCCTGGAAAGAAACGCCCATTTTCTTGCGAATCTCGTCCAGTTCGCTCTCGGAAGCCGTGGCAATGTTCACGCCTTTGATCCAGACCTCGCCGGCGCCGGGTTTTTCGAGACCCATCAGGGTCCGCAACAGGGTACTTTTCCCGGAACCGGATCCGCCCAGGATCACCAGGGTTTCGCCCCGCCGCACGTCGAAGCTGATGCCGTGCAGCACCTCGCGCTCGCCATAACTGACGCGGAGATTCACCACGGAGATTACCGGGCCATCGCCGACAGGCTGATTCATTTTGCTCTGTGCACCTTCCATGAATTCCGGTCATCCTCGGTTTGTCAGGTAAAACAGGGCTGTAAACACCAGATCCACCGCGATCACCAGAAAAATCGACCGGACCACCGCCGTGGTGGTGGAGCGCCCAACCTGCTCGGCGCCGGCTCCGCTGGAGAAACCTTCCTGGCAGCCGACGGCGGTGATGACAACAGCAAACAGCGCGCTCTTCACAAGACCTGTCAGTATATCGCCGACCAGCAGCGCGTCGCGGGTTGCGCTAAGATAGGACATGACGGTAAAGCTGGCCCCCGTCACTCCGAACAGGCAACCCCCCATCACGCCCATAAAGTCCGCCCAGATGGTGAGACAGGGCACCATCACCAGCATGGCCAGGAACTTGGGCGCCACCAGAAAAGCCACCGGCCGCAGCCCCATGGTCTCCAGCGCATCCACTTCTTCAGTGACTCGCATGGTGCTGATTTCGGCGGCGAAGGCGGAGCCCGAACGGCCGATGACGATGATGGCCGTGATCAGCGGGCCCAGCTCGCGGATGATGGAGATGGCGACGGCGTCGGCCACAAACTGGATGGCTCCCAGCCGCCGCAGTTCATAGGCGCTCTGCAAGGCCATGATCAGGCCGACAAAGAAGATGATGAGAGAAACGATGGGGATGGCTCCCACGCCCACCGCCATGGCCTGGTGCAAAGCCCGCTGAAGGCGCACGCCCCTGCCGCGAAAGGGCCCCACCACCGTGATGTAAGCCGACTCTCCGGCCAGGCGAGCCAGATCCCCGATGTAGGCCAGGCCGTTCAGGGTTGCCGCGCCCAGGCGGTCCGGCAAAGCCGTCATTCTTTCAGCAACTCCCAATCCACAAGCTCCATTCAGGTAGCGGTCGATCAATAACTGACAGGAACCGTGATACCCGGGCAAACAACAGGCAGGGGCCCGGCTGCGCGCCCCTAACCCTGAAGGGCCTCTTTTTCCGTCTTGCGAATCTCAAAAACCGTGGTGAGGCGCGTAAGTTGGAGGACTTCCTGGACGGTCTTGTTCAGGCCAAAAAGGACCAGTCGCTTCTTGCTGTCGCGCGCCTTCATCAGCACTTCGACAAGCGAAGCAATGCCCGAGCTGTCAATATAACGAACCTCGCCCATGTTGACTGCCAGCCGGGACGCCGACTTCAGTGAGTCCAACAAAATCTTCCTCAAGTGGGGTGAAGTTCCCATATCGATGTCGCCGGTCACGTCGACGATAGTGGTTCCCGGTTGCTGGCGGGTTGCGGTCTTCATGGGCATGAACCTCGTGAGGGCACAAGGGCATTTCAGGTTTGTTTTCCCGCCCCGGGCCGATACTTCTTCAGGCGCAATCGGTTCTGGTCCGACAGCCGCTCATAACGGACCTCATCCATGATCTGGCGAATCAGATGAGTGCCCCGGCCGCCGGTCGCGACCTCATCCAGAGGCTGGCTGCAGATGCGGGCCGGGTCCGCCGGTTCGCCACGGTCGACGAAGGTGAACTCCAGACAGTCCTCCTGCGCCTCACAGTTGAGTTCAATCTCATGGTTGCACTCGTTCCTGTAGGCATGGCGGATCAAGTTGCTCAAAGCTTCATCAACGGCCAGAGTTATTTGTCGGCTTTGCGAGGCTTCAAAGCCCAGAGTCTCGGCAAACTGCGCCACCGTCCCGCGCACCACCGCCAGCAGGCGGGGATCGCTGGCCAGCTTCATCTGGAACCTCAAGGGCCCGTTTGCCGCCGCAACGGGCAGCCGCTCAGGCTTGCGCCCCTCGTCGCAGCTCATGACAACTCCGTTTGTTTTCTTGATGGCAGTGGCTATGATACCCGTATCCTCGTTCAGGGGTCAACCGGGCGTCCGCCATCCTGGTGTAATATCTTTTCTTTCCGTCCAATGCCATGCCCCATAGGATGCTTCCATCCCTCTTTAGTTTCAGGGAAATGTGTCCGCGGCAGGGGCTGTTTCCAGCTTCCCCCAAGTCGGGGCGGTGCGGGAGGCGAAAGGCGAAGTCTGCACGCTCGGCAACGAGCTCGCCCCCCTGGGGCTTGCACGTGGGGGAATTGCGGCACGTGTTGGGATGGCCAATCCAATGACCATTAAGAGCAAATGGAAAGGGCTTTAGGTTGGGGAAAGAGTGAAAATGCTGGCGGGGACGACGGGACTCGAACCCGCGGCCTCATGCGTGACAGGCATGCGTTCTAACCAGCTGAACTACGTCCCCATTCCGTTGTGCGCAAGGGAAACCCTTACGGTTGGCACAGTGTCGCTCATGGAGAGGCAAGCAGCCAAGTGAACATCGAGCCCTGACACATGGTGGGCGGTATCCGGCTCGAACGGATGACCTTCTGCTTGTAAGGCAGACGCTCTAACCAACTGAGCTAACCGCCCCTTGAGGCCGCGCGGCGCGTCACCCGCGTCCGGTTGACTGCTGCGCGCCTGCCTTGACACTCTCAACATAAAAACTATACACTAAGAAATTTGGGACGGTCAACTCCCGCAGTACACTGCAATGCAACTATCACGAGAATACGCAACGTATATGAGCAAGGAGCTGCTGAAGCGCCTTTCGAAGGAGGGGCTGATCCAGTTTGAACAGCCTGAATACGTGAACGAGGTGATGTTGCAGGTGGTACTGGACGAGCTGACTGTCGAAGACCGTATTGACGACGAGGCCCGCAGGATTCTGGAGGAGCATAGCGACCAGATGAAGCGGTTCGGCGCAACGTATGAAGATGCCTTCAAGGCTATCAAGAAACAAATTATCCGCGAGCGGAAGATCGTTGTTTAAGCCGATGTTACTTCCATGATCCCATGAGACTTTCCCACGAAAAAATCATCCAGCTTTCGCACCGCATCATCTCGGCCATTGAGGCGCTTGACGAGGTCGAGATCTACGATGAGCCCAATATCATACGGCAGGAGGCCGTGAAGATCCTGACTGACCTGCTCCACGAAGAAGAGAAGATTGAACAGGCGGTCCGGCAACGGATTGCGACGCATAAGCGAACCATTCCGGAAGGCGGTGGCGAATGGGAAATTCTCTACCGCAAGTATTACCAGGACGAGCTCCGCAAGCTCGGAGTGGCCCCTCTTTCACAACAGCACTAGCCTTTTCACCCTTGGTTAACAGGCAGGAATTGAAGAACGGACCTTCAGACTTCCGTTTTACGGGACTGGGTTGTGCCTGCACTTGCCTTCAGGGAGAGGCCCGCAAGCGCGGGACACAAGGAATCTCAAATCTCTCAAATGGAGGGTGTGTTGAACACCGCTTGGGAGCCGATCAGGCAGGGAGGGAATGTTCCCCCCTATTCAGTCACGCCGCTGCAACACCGGCGGCTTGTCATCTGCGGGTGTCTGCTGACCGCTGGGTTGAGTGCCGGGGGAGGTTGTGGTTTTGGGCTGGCGCTTCTTCAAGGTCGGGCCCCCCTCAGCCTTTTCCATCTTTCTTCGCATCGACATGACGCCTTCAAGTCGCGTCTTCATGTCGTTAAATTCTGAAGTACTGACGAGATATTCGGATTTCTGGGGGAGAATGGACTGAATCTCTTTTTCAGCTTTGATAATGCGTTCCGGCGTCGGCGGGCATCGGGCGTGCGC
>JBAUWE010000416.1:0-1662 GCA_049583595.1 Terriglobia bacterium | reverse complement strand
CGCCCAACCCAGGCGGCAGGGATGCCATTCTCCTCGCGGGTATAAAACTCCGGGACCACCTCACGCTCAAGCAGGTCGTACAGGGCCACGGCTTCGGCAGCGTCCCAGGCCGGATCGTCGCCATGTTCCCGGCCGTCCCCCAACGCCCAGCCAACCTCCGGCGTATAGGCTTCCGCCCACCAGCCATCTAACTCCGACAGATTGATGCCGCCATTGACGAGCACCTTCATGCCGCTTGTTCCGCTAGCCTCCCAGGGCCGCCGCGGAGTGTTGATCCAGACGTCCACGCCTTGTACCAGGTGTTCGGTCAAAAGCATGTCGTAGTCACTCAGGAAGATCGCGTGGGGACGCACCTCGGGCCGCCGGATAAACTGCATCCATTCCCGAATCAGGGCTTGCCCCGCCTGGTCCGCAGGATGTGCCTTGCCAGCGATGATGAGTTGCACCGGGCGCTGCGGGTTGGTCAAGAGACGAAGCAGCCGTTGCGGGTCATGCAGCAGTAGGTTTGGTCTCTTGTAGGTTGCGAAGCGGCGTGCAAATCCCAGTGTGAGGGCGTTGGGATCAAAAAGATGCTTCGCGGCTTCGACCTCCGCGGCCGGCGCGCCTGCGGCGGCTAGGTCCAGGGACAATCGTTCGCGAGCGTACTCCACAAGAGACTTGCTGGCAGCAGTCCGAAATTGCCAGAGCCTGGCGTCGGGAACCCGGCGAATATCCTGCTCCAAAGTTTCCGTCGTCCCTAGCCAGCGGTCCTTCCCGCAGTTTTCCGTCCAAAGATCGTCGGCAGGAGCCGAATCCCAGGTCGGCATGTGGACTCCGTTGGTTACGTGTCCGATTGGGATTTCGTCTTTCGGCCAGCGCGGAAACAGAGGCAGAAAGAGGCGCCTGCTCACTTTCCCGTGCAAGCGACTCACGCCGTTGACTGCCCCGCTCCCGCGGATTGCCAAATGCGCCATGTTGAAAGGCTCCGTTGAGTCTGTGGGGTCCTGGCGGCCCAGCGCCAGCAAATCATGGACTGCAATGCCAAGATTTTCTTGGGCATACCGACCGAGGTATTGCTCGACGAGCGTCGGAGCAAAACGGTCAAAGCCGGCCGCCACCGCCGTGTGGGTGGTGAAGAGATTCCCCGCCCGTGTGACCGCTAGTGCGGCTTCGAAAGGCTGCCCTGTCTCTTCCATGAAGGTCCGGGCGCGTTCCAACACGGCGAAGGCCGCATGGCCTTCATTCAGGTGACAGACCTCCGGCTGGATGCCGAGCGCGCGGAGCAACCGCCACCCGCCGATCCCGAGCAGCAGTTCCTGCTTGAGGCGCAGCTCCGGGCCGCCGCCATACAGCTCGCTGGTAATCCCGCGATGAGCGGGAAAGTTCGCCGCGTCATTGCTGTCCAGCAGGTAAAGCTTCACTCTGCCGACCTGGACCTGCCAGGCGCGCAGCCAGACCGAGTAACCCGGTAAGGAGATCTCTAACCGCAACCACTCGCCGTTCGGGTGGCGTAAAGGCGTGATCGGCAACTGTCCGGGGTCGTTATACGGGAAAAGGGCTTGTTGGGCTCCGTTCTTGTCGATCACCTGGCGAAAATAGCCCTGCTGGTAGAGGAGTCCCACTCCCACCACGGGCACGCCCAGATCGCTGGCGGCTTTGAGTTGGTCACCGGCTACATTGCCA
>JBAUWE010000415.1:0-3136 GCA_049583595.1 Terriglobia bacterium | reverse complement strand
AATCTGTACGATATGGAATTGACGGTTAAGGCGCACCGGCATATCTCTGACCGCAAAGCGCTCAAGGTCGGCGTTCGGCAGATGACCTACAGCAAGGAAGGCGGCAAATTGCGGATCTGGGTGAACGGCCGGCGGCTGGTGCCCAAGGGTGGCAACTGGGGCTTTAGCGAATCCATGCTGCGCTACCGCCAGCGGGAATATGACACCGCTGTTCGTTACCACAGCGACATGCACTTCAACATGATCCGCAATTGGGTGGGACAGACGGGCCGCGATGCCTTTTATGAGGCCTGCGACCGGTACGGCGTGATGGTGTGGCAGGATTTCTGGCTCGCCAATCCGTGGGATGGCCCAGACCCGGAAGATGACGATCTCTTCCTTCGCAACGCGCGCGACTTCATTCTCAGGATTCGCAACCATCCTTCCATGGGATTGTACTGCGGGCGCAATGAAGGCGACCCGCCGCCGCGGTTAGAAGAAGGCCTGACCAAAATGCTGGCGGAACTGCACCCGGGCATTCAATACATTCCCAATTCAGCCGAAGACGTGGTGAGCGGGCACGGCCCTTACACTGCAATGCCGGTCAGCTATTACTTTGGCGCCGGCGCAAACAGCACTCTCCACAGCGAACGTGGCATGCAAAACATTCCCCCCATTGAAAGCGTGCAATTGATGATGCCGAAAAAGGCTTTGTGGCCACAGGGGCTGGACTGGGGCCTGCACGATTTCTGCCTGCAGGGAGCAGCGAACGGCGCGTCTTACCGGCAAATCATCGACTACGATTACGGAGGCGCCACGAGCGCGGAACAATGGATATCGCTGGCGCAGTTTATCAACTACAACGGCTACCGCGCCATGTTCGAGGGCCAGAGCAAGCACCGCATGGGCCTGCTGCTGTGGATGAGCCATCCCTGCTGGCCCTCTTTTGTGTGGCAAACCTATGATTATTACTTTGAGCCGACCGCTGCCTATTTCGGGGCCAAAAAGGGTTGCCAGCCGCTGCATATCCAGTGGAACCCGGTCACCGAAAACATTGAGGTGGTCAATTACAGCGGCGGAAGCCTTGTCGGCCTGACAGCCCACGTTGAGATCCTCAATCTGGACGGCAGCCGGCAGTGGGAGAAAAGCTCCGCACTTGACAGCAAGGAAGACAGCACCGTTGCCTGCATCAAAATGGAATATCCCTCGGGACTTTCCGCTGTGCATTTTCTGCGGCTCACGCTCACGCAAAACGGCAAGCCCGTCTCGTCAAATTTCTACTTGCGGCCGCGAGAGGTGGGCAACTATCGCGCCATTCGGGAACTGCCAAGGGTCAATCTGGAAGCCACAACCGGCGTCCAGCAACAGGGCAGCCGCTGGATATTGGCGACCAATTTGACCAACCGGTCGAAGCACCCCGCCCTCATGGTGAGGGTGAAGGCTGTGCGCGAAAAGACGGGTGACCGCATCCTGCCGGTACTTTACAGTGATAACTACGTCCCTCTCATGCCGGGTGAACGGCAGACCATCCACACGGAACTGGCCGATGCCGATAGGCGCGGCGAGAGCCCTCGCATCGTAGTGGAAGGATTTAACGTGGGCAAAGTACACATGGCCTGACAAAATGCGCTGGCCGGGGCAGCGCGTCGTTCCCTCTTTCGATATCTGCTATATTAGCCAAGGTTATGACTGAAAGTTTTGCCAGGGAAACTGCTCAAAGTTCAAACAGTGACGGCCTGATGCGCGGCTTCTGGTATCCGGCTCTCCGCAGCAAACGCGTCCGGGGCAGGGAAATGCGCACCGCAATGCTGCTGGGGATTCCGCTCGTCATCGGACGCAACTCGAAAGGCGAAGGCTTTGCGCTGCGCGATGCCTGCCCGCACCGCGGCATGCCGCTCTCTGAAGGCAGCTTTGACGGGAACGCCGTCGAGTGCCCTTATCACGGCTGGGTTTTTGAGGGCAAAACGGGCCAGTGCCAGGCCATTCCTTCGCTGACGGCGCGCGACAAGCTGAAAGTTGATCGAGTTTTCGCCGTCGCCTTCCCGTGCGAAGAACGGGACGGCTACTTCTGGGTGTTTATTCCCGATCCCGAGCACCGGAATGAGGAAGTTCCTGAAGCCCCGCGACTGCTGACTTTCAGCGCAGATTATCGCCTGGAGCACCTGGAAGCTGATTTACCCTGCCACGTGGACCATGGCATTATCGGCCTGATGGACCCGGCGCATGGGCCTTTTGTGCACCAGTCCTGGTGGTGGCGCAAGCGCAGCAGCATCCACGAAAAAGAGAAAATCTTTGAGCCCATCCCAAACGGCTTCCGCATCAAGAGCCATTCGCCTTCGGCCAACAGCGCAGCCTACAAACTGCTGGGCGTCTACGGCGAACCTATTAGCACCACTATCCAGTTTGTTTTGCCCAACATGAGGTTTGAAGAAATCCACTGCGGCAAGTACTGGTTTTCAAGCTGCACCACGGTCACGCCCATCACAGCGTCCCACTGCCGGATTGACGTTTGCGCTGCCTGGAACGCTTTCCGCCACGTGCCCTTCTTTACTTCTATTCTTCGCCTTTTCGGCAACATGTTTGTTGAGCAGGACCGGCTCACCATGGTGAAGCAGGCGGAGGGCTTGAAGCATAATCCACCGCTGATGCTCATCGACGACGCTGACCGCCCGGCCAAGTGGTACTTTGCATTGAAAGCCGCTTATCTCAAGTCCAAACAAACAGGCCAACCCATGGAACACCCCATCGACGGACCAACGACCCTGAGATGGCGGAGTTGAATGAGTCTGGGCAATAAATTTATTGGCCAGATTGGTTCTTGCCGGATTACTACTTGCCGCGCCACTGGGGTTTGCGCTTTTCCAGGAAGGCCGCCAGTCCTTCCTGGAAGTCGGCGGTCTTGCGGACGCGGGTACTGGCTTCAACGGCCATTTCGGTTTCGCGGTCGAGTTCGGCTTCAGAAAATTTGAGCAGAAGGCGCTTGGTGTGGGCGAGGGCCACGGGGCTCATTTCGGCAAGCGAGCGGGCCAGTTCACGCGCTCGGGGCAATAAGTCCTCGGGTTCCAGGACTTCACTGACGATACCCATCGCCTGCGCCTCGGCGGCGCCGAAGATGCGGCCGGAAAGCAGCAGGTCGCGCGCCCGCTTCTCTCCCAGT
>JBAUWE010000414.1:0-14136 GCA_049583595.1 Terriglobia bacterium | reverse complement strand
GGGATCATCGATTCTCCATAGATTCAATCCGCAGATTTCGCAGATGACACAGGTTCAATCCACAGATTACACAGATTGCGCAGATTCGGTCCATTAAACCCGAGAAGCTAGAGTAAACTGGCTAGCTACATTATGCCAAATCAAGATAATAAAGATCCTCGGACGCATGCCATTATCGGGGCGGCGATGGAGGTCCATCGCCAGCTTGGCTGCGGATTTCTGGAAGCGGTCTATCAGGAGGCGCTTCAACATGAACTGCGAGAACAGAATGTTCCATTCCAGTGCGAAGTCCATGTTCCTGTTTTCTACAAAGGCAGTCAGCTGTCGGCAGATTACCGTGCGGACTTCATCTGCTTCGATTGGGTTATTGTCGAGTTGAAGGCATTGCAAAAACTCACCGGAGTTGAAGAAGCCCAACTTCTCAACTACCTGAAAGCGACGCGACACGAAGTCGGATTATTATTAAACTTCGGTGCAAAGTCCTCAGAGTACCGCCGCTTTGTTTTTTCTTAATCTGTGCAATCTGTGTAATCTGCGGATGCAATCAGTGTCTTCTGCGAAATCTGCGGACTAGAATTGGAACACTTTGGTGGGTTCGGTCTGGCTGGCGAGGTGCAGTTCTGCCGGGCGGTCTTTGCCACGTTTCTCGAAGGCCCTGGTGGCGGAATGCATGACCAGGCCGGGATTATTGTTCTTGTCGCTCAGGTGGGCCAGCACCATGACTTGCGCCGCGCCGTCGTAATCCTCGGTGAGAAAGCCGGCGGTGGCGTTGTTTGAAAGGTGGCCGTGGCGGCTCATCACGCGTTGCTTGACGAACCAGGGATATGGCCCCGTCTTGAGCATGTCGAGATCATGGTTCGACTCAAGCACCAGGCAGTGGCAGCCGAGCGCGTGCTGCTTGACCAGTTCCGGAACGTAGCCGAGGTCAGTGATGACTCCCACCTTAATGCCTTCTGCCTTGAGGGTAAAAGCAATCGGATCGATGGCGTCGTGCGGAATGGAAAAGGGAGCAATCTCGAAATCGCCGATAATGAATTTCTCGCCGGGAGAGATGGTCTCAAAAGCCTTCAGGCGCGGGTCCCACTGGATGACTTCTCGTGTGCGGCTGGTGATGTAGATGGGAACCTTCAGGCCCAGCGCCAGCGCCTTCAGGCCGTTGATGTGGTCCACGTGTTCGTGGGAAACCAGCAGGGCGTCAAAATGGTCTGTACGCTCGCCGGCCGCCGCCAGCCGCCGGAAAGTGTCTCGCTTACTGAAGCCTGCGTCCACCAGCAGGCGGGTGCGTTCCGTCGCCACCAGCGTTGAATTGCCCTTGCTTCCGCTTCCCAGTACGCAGATTCGAACGCTCAACCAGCCTCCCGGAACATTCAGATCGAAGCGGGCGCCGGGCGCCGGCTTCCGTAATGCCCTCATGGCATTATAAGGCAGCTTGGTTGAGGCGGAAATCGAAAAAGGAAGGTGGCACTATTTTTCCGCCCACATGGTGTAAAGCGCGCCGGCCATCAGCAGCAGGCAGACTACGACGCTGGTGACGATGAAAGAGGATAGTGGAAACGAGTACACCACGTTCCCAGTGAAGGCGTTTGAATGCCTTACTTGCTCCGCCAGCCACGGAGCAGCGAGGACCAGCAAGGCGAGCAGTACGCCGCTTCCTATTGCCAGCGCGGCCTTCTCCACAATCAGAATGGGACGCAGCGCCCGCTCGGCAGCGGCCCGGCGGGCGGCCAGCGTGGCCCTCCACCAGACGCGGCCGGCATTGGGCAACGGGGCCGCGGCGCAAAGCTGCTCACTGTCATACTGGAAAAGCTCGTAGACGGAGACGACTTCGGCGCACGATGCGCAGTCGGCGATGTGCCGGCGCAGGGGCTCTTCCATGGCCTCGGTCGCCACACCCTGGCCCAGGGCTTCCAGGATTCGGACTTCGTTTTCGCAACCTTTGTGTTTCATCATCATGCCTTCTCTGTTTCCAGCGTGGCGCCGCCGATCAGTGCCAGGAGCTTTTTCCTGGCGCGAAACAGCAGCGGACGGATGCTGGCCTCTTTCATCCCGGAGGTTTTTGCGATTTCCCTGTGGCTGGCGCCCTCCGCATAAGCCAGCCAGAGCAACTGCCGTTCCCTGGGCTTCAACTTTGCCAGGGCGCGCCCCAGGTCTGAGCGCAGGGGAACGTTTGCCATCTCGTGGTCCTGCGAAGGAATGTCAGCGGTTTCGATGGCCGTTTCACCGTGCCTTTGGATTGCCCGCCAGTGGTCCCTTAAAAGGTTTGTCGCAATCCGGAAGAGGTAGTTCTTCCGGTGCGCTTCTTCCTGTGGAGGATCGGACAACGAGAGAAAGCGGCAATAGGTTTCCTGCAGCAAGTCGTCGGCCAGCGCCGGATCGCCCGAAACGCGCGCAAGGTACGCCCACAGCGGCCGGGCCGTGCGCTCGTAGACGATCCGGAAGCTTTCCTCGTCCATGGCGAGGGTCTTTCCCTCCGCTTTGGCCCTTGCGCTTTCACCCAGGGCAAGGGCCATGGCGCGCGTCAACATGTTATGGCCTCGGTCCACAGTCTTGTCCGGGTTAAACAGCCGGTTTTCCGACCGAACGCTCGCGGTCGAACAGTCCGAAAGACTTTGACAGGCGATAGGAGAGTCCTGCCGAAATCAGAAATCCAATTCCCAGTGCAAGGCCGAGACCACCCAGGATTTTGAATCCTTCTGCCACGTCAGCGAAGTTGATGCCGGTCACCAAAAACGCAATGCTGACGCAAACCAGAATCACTCCTGCCTGGACCGAAACCAGGATTCGATTGTAAGGGTTACGGCTCGGCTGTTCAATCCCGATTGAAGCCACCAGCTTTTTGCCGGAATCGGTTTCGAGAAACGTCAGGAACTCCTGGCTGGAGCCGACCTTGTCGATCAGCTTTGAATGGACCTCGGCCTGCACCCGGGCTACCTTCAGCCTGCGAATCGTACTGAAAACCACCCAGAAAACAGCGACGGTCCCGCCGAACACCATAACGATCGCTACAATAGGGGTAAGATCTCCCATTTGCTCCTCCTCTTCATGGTGACCTTTCGCGCAGGGCGGCGCTCACATTGTTGTTACGGCTCACCCTGCCCGCCGGTCACCGCCTGAGCGGTGCCCAGGCTGAAACCCTTTCTACCTGTGATACGCAAAGGGCAGCCGGATTGTTAACAGAAAATTGCGTCAGGCTATTCGGAGGGGAAGGGGGAACCCGGGAAAGGCTCAGCACTCGAGGTGGTCGCGGCTGATTGTGAAGTCCTGGCGCGGTCCCAGCACCGTGATGGCAATCCGGTCCGACTGGAAAAGCTCGCGCGCCACTTCGACAATATCTTCGTTGGTCACGGCATCGATCCGGGCGGCCACATCATCCAGCGTGATGCACTGGCCGTAATACAATTCCTGCCGGGCGATATTGGCCATGCGGCTGGTGGAGGATTCAAGCCCCAGCAGCAGATTGCCTTTCAGGTAATCCTTGGCGCGCTGCAGTTCTTCGACGGGGACGGAGGTCCGCTTCAGATTGCAGAATTCACGGGTAATCAGATTGACTACCTTGCGGGCGTTGGCCGGAGCGGTCCCGGCGTAAACGCTCAGGATGCCCGCGTCCCGGTAAGCGCTCAGTCCCGAGAAGACGGCGTAAACCAGGCCAAACTTCTCCCGAATGTTCTGGAACAGCCGCGAACTCATCCCGCCGCCGAGAATGGTGTTGAGCACATAACTGGCAAAGCGCTTGGGGTGGGCGTAAGGATAGGCAGGCGTGCCCATGCAGATGTGGGTCTGTTCCAGCGCTTTCTTGCGCCGGTAGCGCGCGTGTGGATGCGCCACAGGGGCCGGGCCTTCCGCCATAATGCGCCCTCTGGGAAGCCGTCCAAACTGCTTCCCGACCATGTCCAGCACCTGGCTATGGCTCAGGCTTCCGGCTGCGGCAATCAGCATATTGCCGGGCACGTAATGCTGGCGGAAAAAATCGCGCAGCCGCCGCTGGTTGAATCCCCCAACCGTTGCGCGAGTTCCCAGGATGGGCCGTCCCAGCGAGTGGTGGGGCCAGTAGGTCTTGCTGAAAATTTCGTGGACCAGGTCGTCCGGCGTGTCCTCAACCATCCGGATTTCTTCCTGGATGACCCTGGATTCTTTGGCAATGTCACTGGAGCGGAGCAAAGGATTTTTCACCAGGTCCGCCACAATGTCGAGCGCGCTGGGCAGGTGCTCGTCTATGACTTTGATGGAGAAACAGGTGAATTCCTTCGAGGTAAAGGCATCCAGATGTCCACCAATGGCGTCAGCAGCGCGCGCAATCTCCTGTCCCGAGCGGTTCCGGGTGCCCTTAAACACCATGTGCTCAAGGAAATGGACAATTCCGTTCTGGTCTTCGCGCTCATGACGTGAGCCCGTCCGCAGCCAGATCCCCATCGAGACCGACCGCACGGCCGGCATCGATTCCGTGGCAACCTGCAGACCGTTTGCAAGTGTGGTCTTCTTCACGTTTAGTTTCATCGTTTTCATTCTAGATTTCTCTCGAGCTGTTGGATGGCTGATGTTGAAGCCAATTCGACCTGACTTTAATTTAACCACATACGGCTGAAAAACGCGACTTATGGGACCGCACGGTCATCCTGCTTACTTGGATGCGCCGGCAGGACAATCGCCTGTTAAAAAATCTGCCACGCCTTGAAGATCATCTTCTGCTTGCCAGAAACTGCGGGCATTGCCTATACTGATTAAACCTCGTTGCAGAAGACGAATTCCGGCAAAGCCCGAATCGTCGCCAGCGGCAGCAAGGGCCTGTAGCTCAGGTGGCTAGAGCGCACCCCTGATAAGGGTGAGGTCGGTAGTTCAACTCTACCCAGGCCCACCAATCAATTCAACGATTTAACACTTAACTTATTTTGGAGGTTTTCAGGGTGGTGCACATTTTGGTGCATACCTGTAACCCGCCCGGTTTTTGGTACCAACTGAAGTGAGAGAGTTTACATCACAGGTCGGGGCTGTGAAACTGGTCTGGGCGTGACCAGAGGGCTGTAGGCCGCCGGTACCGGCGGCCTATAGCTGAGCGCCGAGTGGCGCCACGGGTGTACCATTGCTCTGCCGGGAGGCCATACTGGAAATTCCGGCTTGGGAACTGAGAAGGGGTTTCTATGGAATGAAGATGACCGCGATCCCCGGCGCGACGCTTCCTCCTGTTCCTCCCGCGGCCGTGGATGGCCCGCTGGGGAACAAGCCGGTTGAGTGCATTGACCCCCTCGGAAACTCTCCCGCAGGAGCCAGCCGTTACCCCCTTGTGACTTGACCTTGCGTTCAACACATTTTGGTGTTATACGTGCTAACGTGGGTACCTAGCGGGGCTAATCTCAACAGAAAACGGCGCGATTTTCGGAAAAGCGCAGTCAAGGCCTTTGCGATTCAGATGCTTTCCGGAGGTTTAAGCTATGGCTCGGCTTTCGTTGCCAATTGAAAAGCTGCAGCAGCACTACACTGTGGTGGTGATCGGCTCCGGCTACGGCGCGTCGATTGCCGCCTCACGCCTGGCGCGGGCGGGACAGCAGGTTTGCGTGCTGGAGCGAGGCAAAGAATTCCAGCCGGGTGAATATCCGGACACGGAACTTCGCGCGGTCGAGGAGATGCAAGCCCACCTGCCCGACGGTCAGATCGGCTCCAAGACCGGCCTTTATGAAATGAATGTCAATGAGGACATCAACGTTTTTAAAGGATGCGGCCTGGGCGGGACTTCCCTGGTGAACGCCAACGTCGCCCTGCGCGCCGAGCCTCGCGTTTTTGACGACCCCCGATGGCCGAAAGCGCTGCGGGACGATCTTGCCGCGGGCCTGGAAGCGGGTTACGGCCGCGCGGAGGAAATGCTAAAGCCCACCCCTTACCCGGCTTCGGGCTTTCCTGCCTTGCCCAAGCTGGAGGCGCACGAACTGTCGGCGCGCAGCATGGGCGCGCCCTTTGCGCGCACGCCGATCAACGTGAACTTCACCGTGGCGGGCACCAATCACGTGGGCGTGGAACAACGCCCCTGCTCGTGCTGCGGGGATTGCGTGACGGGGTGCAATTACGCGGCCAAGAATACCCTGATCATGAACTACCTGCCCGACGCCAAAAATTACGGGGCGGAGATTTACACCGGAGTGGACGTGGGGTGGATCGAGCGCAGTGACAACCGCTGGCTGGTGCATGCTGAGGTTCTGGGCGTGGGCAGGGAGAAATTCCAGGCGCCGGAATTGACCGTGAGCGCCGATATTTTGATCTTGGGGGCCGGGTCGCTGGGTTCGACCGAGATCCTGCTGCGCTCGCAGGCGCGAGGCCTGGCGCTTTCCGGTCAGGTGGGCGAGCGCTTTACGGGCAACGGCGACGTGCTGGGCTTCGCTTATGACGCAGACCGCGTGATCAACGGAGTGGGCTGGGGACATCACCGTCCGGGTGAGATCCCTCCCGTTGGCCCCTGCATCACCAGCGTCATCGACCTGCGCCAACAACCGGTGCTGGAAGACGGCATGATCATTGAAGAAGGTTCGCCGCCGGGACCGATCGCGGGATTCCTGCCCGGAGCGCTGGCGGTGGCGGCGGATCTCGTTGGGCGCGAGGCCAAGTCCGGCGTGGTCGAGGAAATCAGGGAAGGCGCGCGCCGGCTCGCGACCTGGGTGGAAGGACCCTACCACGGCGCCGTTCACAACACGCAAACTTATCTGGTGATGACTCACGACGATGGCGCGGGAAAGATGAAGCTGGAAAACGACCGCCTGCGCATCCACTGGCCGGGGGTGGGGGATCAGCCGATCTTCGAGAAAGTCAACGGACGCTTGGATCAAGCCTCCAAGGCGCTCGGAGCCACCTTTATCCATAATCCCCTGTGGAGCAAGCTGCTGCACAAGAGTCTGATCACCGTTCATCCGCTGGGCGGGTGCGTGATGGCGGAAGCTGCCGAGCAAGGTGTGGTGAACCACAAAAGCCAGGTTTTCTCCTCCGCGCAAGGTTCGGAGGTTTACGACAGCCTTTACGTGATGGACGGCGCGGTCATCCCGCGTCCGCTCGGCGTGAACCCGCTGCTCACCATCTCGGCGCTCGCGGAGCGCGCCGTGTCGCTCGCCGCCGGCGACCGTGGCTGGCAGATCAAGTATGATCTGCCTTCCGGGCCCCACGATGTGCCGGCGCCGCAAAAAGTGGGCATTGAATTCACGGAGACCATGAGCGGAAACTTCTCCGCCGGCGTCAAAGACGACTACCAGCGCGGCGCCGACCAGGGTAAGAAAGAAAACTCACCTTTCACCTTCACGCTGACTATTGTTTCCGAAGACGTGGAAGCGACGATTTCGGACCCTCAGCACGAAGCGTGCATGATCGGAACGGTCACGGCTCCGGCGCTATCGCCACGCCCGCTGACCGTGAACAACGGAAAGTTCAACCTGTTTGTCGTTGACCCGTCGGAGCCCGCCACGCGCCGCATGTGGTATAAGATGCCGCTCACCGCCGATGATGGCCGCGTTTACTTTTTTGAAGGCTTTAAGTTGATTCGCGACCGTCCTCTGACCGACGTGTGGGCCGACACTACCACACTCTACATCACGGTGTTCGACGGCGCGGACGGTAGCGCTCCCGTGCTCGGAAAAGGAATTCTCGTCATTCGTCCGCAGGACTTCCTACACCAGTTGACCACCATGCGGGCCACGAACGCTGCCAGCCTCCAACAGCGGATTGAGGCGGAAGGGAAATTCGCCCGCTTCTTCCTGGGCGTGCTGGCCCAGAAATACGGCAGGATTTTCAGGACGCCGGGGAAACCCTAAGAGAGAGAAGGCGGAAACAAGCGCCTGCAGGGACAAACGTATGTCACCGCTCAGGGACACAGTCATCCCCTTCCGCGCCGGAGACGGCTTCGAATGCAACTTGATTCACGTGGAAGGCGATCACCCCGCCACCAAGGGGCCCGTGGTGCTGGTCCACGGCGCCGGAGTCCGCGCCAATATTTTTCGCGCTCCCACCCGTGAGAACATCGTCGATTTTCTCATCGGCAAGGGCTATGACGTATGGCTTGAGAACTGGCGGGCCAGCATCGACCTGCCTCCCAACCACTGGACCTTAGATCAAGCCGCGGTCTACGACCACCCCGTGGCCGTGCGCACGGTCGCGGAACTGACAGGGGCGAGTGAGGTCAAGGCGGTGATCCATTGCCAGGGTTCCACCAGCTTCACGATGTCAGCAGTGGCAGGATTGCTGCCCCAGGTCAAGACCATCGTCTCGAACGCCGTCTCCCTGCATACGGTCGTTCCGGAGTTTTCCGCGTTCAAGATCAAGTACGCGCTCCCGTTCATCGAATTGGCAACGGACTATCTCGACCCCCAATGGGGGCTGCACGCACCGACGCTGGCTGCCAAGACCGTCGATTTCATCGTGCAACTCACCCACCATGAGTGCAACAATCCTGTTTGCAAGGAAGTCAGTTTCACATACGGCAGCGGGCGTCCGGCGCTCTGGCACCACGAGAACCTGAGCAACGAAACTCACGAGTGGTTAAAGCAGGAATTTGCAAAGGTTCCGCTCACGTTCTTTGAACAGATGAAGCGTTGCATCGGGCACGGGCACCTCGTCAGCGTGGAAGGGAAGAAGGAATTGCCCGAAGATTTCGTGGCGCAACCTCCCCAGACCGACGCTCGATGGGCCTTCTTCACGGGGGAAAAGAATCTCTGCTTTCTGCCCCAGAGCCAGGTCAAGACCTACGAGTACTTTGATTCGCAGCGCCGGAATTTTCATTCCTTGCGGGTGCTGCCGGCCTACAGCCATCTGGACGTCTTTATGGGCTCGAACGCCGCCCGCGATGTTTTCCCGCTGATGCTCGCGGAACTGGACAAACCACGATGAGGTGCAGAGATGTCAATCCCTAAGCGCGTGTTGGACGCCGCCGGACGCTATTCCCTGGTGGACGGAATTCCGTTCAAGCTGCCGGTTACGTGCGAGAAGTCACCCGTGCTGATGGCCGCCTTCCCCATCAACGCGGAAAAGGCCCAGGCGCTGATGCCCGGCAATGAGATCTTTCCTCTCAAGGTGTGGAACCGCGGCTTGCTGGTGATCACCGTCGTGAATTACCTCATCACTTCGATCGGGAAGTATATCGAGTACTCCATCGCCATCGCCTGCACGCATGGTTCAAAGCGCGCCCCGCGCCTGCTTCCGGCGCTCTTGATGAAAACTTACGACACGGGGCAGTACGTTTACGACCTGCCGGTTTCCACGGAGATTTCTGTCAAGGGCGGCAAGGGAATCTGGGGCATGCCCAAGCACCAGGCCAGTCTCGACTTCCTCATCAAAGATGATACGGTGAGCGCGCAATACGACTGCGACGGCCAGTTTGCGATGAAGATTGAAATCGCGCGGCCCAGGAAGACCTGGCTGCCCATCAACCTGGGCGCCGTCAATTTCTGCGAGTTCCGCGGCATGCTGTTCAAGTCCTGCATCTATTTCCGGGGGGAAACAGGGCTGGAACTCTTCAAGAAAGCCAAGGCGACACTCACGATTGGCGATCACCCGCGCGTCAGGGCCCTAAAGACACTGGAAATCGACCCGCAGCCGATCTTCACGGCTTTTATCGCCGAGGCCAACGGCGTTCTGGACGATCACTGCGAGAGCTGGTTTGTCAGTTACCCGCAGCCGCCCACCGTTCAACCCGAGGGCATGGAAAGCGTGGTCAACCTGGGACTGAGCCAGGAATGGCCACCGCCCCCCAGGGAGCTCCCGTGACGGAGAATCGGTATCGGAAAATCTCTAGGAAAGAGGACGCTTGAAACAGAATTTGCTGCTCCTGAACCACTCACTCTTGTTTCTTTGCGTATCCATGTATCTGGGAACGGGCTGGTCCATGGTGCTGTTCTCATTTCCCACCGCGCCCCATCTGACGCCGGACAACTATTACTACGCCTTTGTTCCCCAGGTCGCCGCCGCCACCAGCTTCTTTACCACCATGACCAAACTGATGATCGTGCTCTGCATCATCATGATCATCGCGGAGTGGAAGACGGGCTTTCGCTGGGTGCCCATCGTCGTGCTGCTCGCCGTGTTCGCGGCCACCGGCCTGACCCTGAAATACATCTTTCCGCTGAACGAGGCCATGACCTACGGCATCAGGGATATCCATGAGCTGCACTCGACGCTCCGCCACTGGATGTTTCTGAACAAGGTTCGGGTGTCGTTCTGGAGCGTCCAGTGGGTGGCCATGATGGCTTATTTTGCCTCCAAGATTAAAATCCTGGGGAGCCAGGGATGAGAACACGATCGCTTCTTGGTTACATCGTCGCGGCCATCGCGGCGATCACTGTGGTGAGCGGCCTGGTGCAGATGATCGAGCCGCGTTTGGTGCTGCGCGTGATCGGCGGTGAAATCACCCCCGCCAGCGCGCACTTCTTCGGGATTGTGGGCATGTTCATGCTGCTGTTTGGAGGTGCCCTGCTGCAGGAGGTATTCAGCTCCTCCGCACAGCCGATCGTGGCTCTCTGGACGGCCTTGCAGAAATTTGGCGCCGTGGCCGCCGTGGCATTGGGAGTCGTACGGGGAATCTTTTCGCCGCTGGCGCTGTTGGTGGCCAGCTTTGACCTGGTTTCGGCGGGGATCATTATTGCCTACTGGTCGCACATCAGGAATTCCGCATGAAGATTTTCGCTTACCTCTTATTTTACGGGATCGTCATTTTGCTGATTCTGGCCGGCGCCTGGGGTGTATTTTTTGCCAGGTTTGACCACCGACTACTCTACCATCTGGACGTTCGCGGGCTGGCGCCCAAGCCCGCCGCCAGCCTGGTCAGCCAGTATCGTTTCTTGCGGGCCATGGAATTTGGCTTTGGAATGTTCAGCATCATTTATCGCCGCGAGATTTTTACCTCGCGAGCCTTCAACCTGCTGTTCCTGGTTACGATGTCTTTCGGTGTCGTGGCGCGCATTGTCTCGCTGTTTCTCGAGAGCCACCCGTTCTCGATTTTCTATTTCTTCCTGGCGAGTGAGCTTGCCGGAGTCATCTGCATTTACGCGTATTCACGGCGCACCCTGGAGAAAGCTTGAGCAAACCATCTACAAATGTTTACGGCGCAGCCACGCCCGGAACTCCGGGCCCGCAGCGCTCGTTGATCCTGGCCGGGGGCGGGATGCGCGTGGCCTATCAGGCCGGTGTGCTGCGCGCGCTGTTTGAGGCGGGGCTTACCTTCGCGCACGCGGACGGCACCTCCGGCGGCACCATGAACCTCGGCATGCTTTTTTCCGGCCTCTCCCCGGTCGAAATGTGCGATCGGTGGCGCACGCTCGACGTGAAACACTTCGCCTCCTTGATGCCCATCGAGGATTACCTCAAGGCTTGGGATCTGCCGGCCATGGGCGATGCGCGCGGCGTCACCCGGCAGGTTTTTCCGCACCTCGGGATCGACGCCGGCAAGATTAATTCCGCCACGGGGATGCAGGGGACCTTCAACGTCTGCAACTACACGCTCAAAACCAGCGAGGTGATTCCGCACCAGCAGATTGACCTTGACCTGCTGGTGGCTGGGATCTCGCTGCCGATTTTCATGCCCCCGGTCGAGAAGAACGGGTTCCTCTATCTCGACTCCGTCTGGATCAAGGACGCCAATCTGCTGGAAGCGGTCCGGCGCGGCTCCGAGGAACTCTGGCTGGTCTGGTGCATTGGCAACCTCCGGGAATACAAGAACGGCGCCTTCAACCAGTACGTTCACATGATCGAACTGAGCGCCAACGGCCGCCTGTTCGAGGAATTCAAAATCATTGAAGAGATCAACGCGCGCATTCGTGCCGGTGAAACCGTGGAAGGGCACACTCGCCCTATCAAGCTGCACGTCATCAAGCCGGAGTACGCTCTGCCGCTTGACCCGGATTATTTTCTCGGGCACATCGATGCCGCCACTTTAATCGACCGCGGCTACTCGGATGCCCGGCGGTATCTGGCCGCCATGCAGCCCGGCGGGCTTCCTTTCCAGCCGGAAGTCACCCAGATGCGAGACGACACGCTGGGCCTCACTTTCCGCGAAACGCTTTGCGGCGGATTCTCTTGGGACGAGGCCGATCCGAACACCGGTGAGAACAAAGGCGCGAAGACCCCGATGACCTTGCACGCCGCGATTCACATTCATGATGTCCATGCTTTCGTCTCCGACCCGAACCATACCGCCGACCTTTACGGCGATCTTACCTTTGCGCCCTGGGGAGAAAACCTTTCCGCCGAGCGAGGCGTCTTCAATCTCTTCTGTCCTGCCGGGGAGCCCGATACGAAGCTCATGGTTTATGAAATAGGATTCGAGCACAGCGGGCGGCAGTATTACCTGGCGGGCCGGAAAGAAATCCGCAGCGGCTCGAGCCTCGAACTGGTAAAGGAAAGCACAACGCTATACGCGCAGTTGCACGAAGGCGCGGACAAGACGGGACCTGTGGTGGGCGCGGGAATCCTGCACATCGGCGCGAGCGAGATTGTGAAGCTGGTCTCTTCCATGCACGTGACCCACGCGGAGTCGGCCGAAGCCGGGGTTGAAGCGCTCTCCGATTTTGGCCGATTCTTCCTGGGCGAGCTTTGGGAAAACTATCACAAGTAGTTGAGAGAGTTTTGGCGGCATTCCTGAATCAAGCGGGGCAATTTCATGCTGGTAATTCTCAGTGACACGCATTTGACGGACGGGTCCTCCGGCGACACCGTCCATGCGGGGGCGTTCAGACTGTTTGCGCAGGAGTTGGGCGACCTGGCTTACGACGCTTCAAAGCGTGAGGACGGCCGCTACGAGCCCATCAAGGAACTGCATCTCTTATTATTGGGCGACATTCTTGATGTGATCCGGTCAACCCAGTGGCTCGACGACCCCGTAAGGCCGTGGGACGATCCGCAGAGCGACGCCTTCACCCGTAAGATCACCGCAATTACGCAACAAATCCTGTCCAATAACCGCGAGTCTCTCGCCATCCTGAAGAGCTTCAAGGATGGCAGAACCATTACCATCCCGCCCGCAACTCCGGACGGCACGCCTGCCGAGGTCGGCTGGAATCCCGAATCCGAGGGAAGAGTTCCTGTCGATGTTCATACTTATTACATGGTGGGCAACCATGACTGGTTTTACCATCTGCGCGGGCCGGCTTACGATGATCTCCGCCGTGAAATCGTTCAGGCCATGGGAGTGGATAATCCAGCGGACATGCCCTTCCCGCATGACCCAAAAGAGTTCAGCCAGTCAGAAGCCTTCAGAAGATTGGCCGCCGCTTACACGCAGCACGCTGTTTTCGCGCGGCACGGGGACATCTATGATCCCAACAACTTTGACGGCGATCGCGACCAGTCTTCCATTGGGGACGCGATTGTGGTCGACCTGGTCGATAAGTTCTCTCCCGCGGTCCAGGCGCAACTGGGCGGCGCGGTGCCGGAGGAATTCATTCGGGGCCTGCGCGAGGTCGATAATGTCCGGCCTCTTTCCGACGTGGCCGCGTGGATCGATGGCCTGCTACGCCGCACCTGTCCTGATCCGCTGGTGGCGAAGCAGGTCAAGCGCGTTTGGAACCAACTTGCTGCAGAGTTCTTCGAGATTCCCTTTGTGAAGAAGCATCCCAAGATCGGCAGTGTGAAGTGGGCCCAGAGCCTGACGAGCGGATGGTCTCTCAACTTTCTCAGCTGGCTGGTGCGGAAATTCGGCGGCTGGATTCATTCCTCCGACGTTCCCGACTATAAGAATGCCCTGCAGGAGGCGGCTTTCCTCGACCGTAGCGCCCGTTCGATCGTTTACGGGCACACGCACCAATACGTGCTGACCCCGCTCGAAGTTTCCACCACGCCCCAAGGCACTTTGAACCAGGTCTATATCAATTCCGGAACTTGGCGCCCTTACCACCAGCTCGCCAAACATTATCCGCAGGAAGAACAGTTTGTGCCGTATCAATTGATGACCTACCTCGCTTTCTATCAGGGTGACGAGCGAGCCGGGCGGCGCTTTGAGACTTGGTCGGGCGCGCTAGGAGAATGATATGGACAAGAGCAGCACACCTGCCCTGCTGGTTCCGCTGTTGGCTCTTCTGGCGATCGCTTTCCCGTTCGCGATGACCCTCCGCTCGCCCGGCGCTTCCAGCAGCGCGAGCCCGCAGGCCGCCCAGCTTCGAGCCCTACCGCCCCAGCACAGCC
>JBAUWE010000413.1:0-3418 GCA_049583595.1 Terriglobia bacterium | reverse complement strand
ACGGAGGCTTTCCGCGAGCCCGCCAAATGGCAGGAATTTTTACAACAGCATGGGAATGAGGCGGCAGCATGAGAATTGATTTTCATACGCACCCGGTACTGATTCAGGAAATGGTGGACAAGTATCCGAACTACGCCCGGATGGCCCGGAACGTCTTCCAAATCGGCAACAATTTCCAGCCGCTCGAGACTTTCCACCTGCAGATGGATGTGGCAGGAATTGACCGCGCAGTTTTGCTGCCCATTGATTGTGAAAGGGCGCGTGGCGACGCCGTCAGTTCCAACGAGCAGGTGGCGGACCTGTGTTCCATCAGCAATCGCTTTATCGGATTCGCCAGCGTGGACCCGCTGAAAGAGGGTGCGGCAAAGGAACTGGAACAGGCCGTCAAAAAAATGGGCTTGAAAGGGCTGAAGCTCGACCCGGCGCTGCAGGATTTCGAGCTGCGCGACAGCAAAGTGTACGACCTTTACGAAGCGGCGGCGGGGTTGAAGATCCCCGTGCTGGTGCACACCGGCATGAGCTGGGCTCCCTCCACGCTGATTGAACGCGGCCATCCCATGCTGCTGGAAGAAGCCATCGCGCGATTTCAGAAACTGAATTTTGTCCTGGCGCACTGGGGCTGGCCCTGGGTGTGGGAGGCTACCGCGCTGGCGCTGAAGTATCCCAACGTCTATCTCGACACGTCGTGCCTCTATTACGACAGCCCGAGAGAGTTTTTTCAGTTCGTGTTTTCAAAGCAGATTCCAACCACACTACTGGAACGCAGCCTGCGCAACCGGATGCTCTTTGGCTCAAACTATCCGCGGGTTGAAATCAAAAACATGGTTTATGCGTTGGGAACCCTGGAACTGACTGAAGGCTGTTTGAAAAAGGTTTTTGAAGAGAATCCCGGCCGCTTGCTGGGTCTCAAATAAGAGCGGGAAATAAGGCGGGTAACAGCAATGATCATCAAGCTTGAAAAGATTAAGCTCCAGACGAGGAAAGCCGAAGAGGCCATCGACATTACGGCTCAGGTGGACGAAGTGGTCAGCAAGACTGGCGTGAAGCAGGGGCTGGTGAACGTGATGACCTGCCACACCTCTTCGGGGTTGCTGGTGACGGAAGGCATTCCATGCCTGGAGGAAGACATCCTCACGCATCTCAGCCGGCTGTTTCCTGAGGACGAGAACTACCACCACCACCGCTATCTTGATTACGACGGCCGCCTGGGTTTCAATGCAGAGACCCACCTGAAGAGCATTTTGGGCGGCATCAGTTGCTCGTTTCCCATCGAGGACGGCAAGATCGTGCGCGGATCGCGCCAAACCATTTATTTCATGGAGTACGACGGCCCGCTCCTTCGAACTTACATGGTTCAGGTGCTGGGCGAGTAGGCGCTCAACCCTGGCTGGCCCAGCGGGCGGGTCCGAATTCGCCTTCCACTAGCGCCGGAAATCCACGTCTTCAAACAATCGAAAACGGAATAGGGATTGATGTTGGCGGTAGTTTGTGATAATCATGGGGGCCGTCAAAATTATTCGTAGCTTAACGAAACCGGGGTTCGGGGCGAATTGAAAAAATCCATCGGTGACAACGAAATTCCTGAGGGCTGGAGTTTTGAGCAGGGGCTGGAGTTAGTCAAAAAAGCCGGGTACGACGGCATCGAGGTGTGGCTGGGCGACGTCCCATGGTTCCAGATGAGCACCACGGACGCCCAGGTGCAGGAACTTCGGCGTAAAGTTGAAAATGCGGGCCTGGTGGTCTCAAACGTTTCGACCGGCCTCCACTGGAAATATTCGCTTTCCGCGCGCGATCCCAAAATCCGCGAAGAGGGGATTCGAATCGTCAGGCGCCAGATCGAGACGGCGAGAATTCTGGGCACGGACGCCATCCTGGTTGTGGCCGGCCTGGTCACCGCTGAAGTTCCTTACAACGAAGTCTACCCGCGCACCGTGGAAGCGATGAAGATGCTGGCGCCGGACGCCGCCCGCGCCGGAGTCAGGATTGGCTGTGAGAACTGCTGCTCCGAGCAGAGATTCCTGATGGGACCGCGCGAATTCCTGCTGTTTCTCAAAGACGTTAACGAACCTTCGGTGGGCATCCATCTGGACGTCGGCAACATCCATGATGACGGGTTTGCCGAGCAATGGATTGAGATGCTGGGGCCGCACATCACGCGGATCCATCTGAAAGACGTCATGAAAAAGCGCGGGCGCTGCGGTGACAGCGTCTATACCAACATTTTTCTCGGCGACAACAACTGGAAGGCCATTCGCGCCGCCATCAGCAAAGTGGAATACGACGGCTGGCTGGTGGCTGAAATGGAACGCCGGTACCATTACGCGAAGGACCAGCAGTTTTATGATACGGCGGCGGCCATCGACCGCCTGATCGCCAACAGTGTGTAGGATGCCCATTTCAAGACGCGGATTCCTGGGATGTGTGGCAGGCGCTTCGGCGGCTGGACTCGCCGGTGCGGCAGGACTGGCCGGCATTCTCCCGCAAACTCCGGCCTTCCATTCTCAATGTGTTGTAGTCGATCCCGGACCGGGCTGTCCCTTGGGCGAGTCCGCGGCAGGATATCAAGCCGGCTTGTCGCATTTGAATATTGCGTTTCAGCGGACTTCTTTTCAATCACTCGCCTCTGCCCGCACGATGATCCTGCCGGCATCGGCCACAACGGATGCGAAGTCATCAGCAACACTCAGGGAGCATCTTGAAAACGGGTCCGTCATTCTTTATGAATCCGGGGCGGCATTCCTCAGTCCCGAAGAATTTGGTTTTCATAAGCGTGTCATAAGGTCAGTGTTCGGATTGAGCCTTCATGATCCCGTTTGTTTATGGGATTCCGCCGATTCGCTCAAACAATCACCCTATATTGATTACCACTGGCCCGTTGTAACCAAAGTCCGCGACTTCAATAGAATTGTTCCAGTCGATCCCAGGGATGGCGAGACCATTGCCTGGTTCGGCGATCTTCCTATTGCTGCCAGGCGCCGCATCGGGAAGGGAACGCTGGTTTATCTGGGATCCCCGCTGGGGCCGCACTTCTTGTCAGATGACAGAGAGGCAAGCCGTTGGCTGCGGGCGTTTTGCGCCGCTTCTTGAGCCCTCTTAGGTCCGCCGCGGGGCGATAAACGTAGCGCCGTCCGCAATAGGTTCCTCTGTTGCTGAAACGGGACAAGGGGCGGCGGCGTGCTTTTCATGCGGATTGTCAGCAGGACGCTGCCGGTTGGACGTTTCTTATAAGCAAGTAAAAGACTCATTGTAAAGGGGAAGCCAGAATGGCCAAAGTTTACGATGTAGTGGTGATTGGGTCGGGAGCTGCCGGGGGCATGGCGGCAACGCAATTATGCCTGAAGGGTCTCAAGGTCCTCATGCTGGAGCGGGGACCCAAGTTTAATATCGCCACGGATTTCGCCCATCACCGCAAGCCTTA
>JBAUWE010000412.1:0-2498 GCA_049583595.1 Terriglobia bacterium | reverse complement strand
CCATCCCGCATATTTCGGGACCGTGCCGCTACGCCCGGGAACGTGAATTATCTCTTCTCCCGATCTAGCGAGCGCGCCAACTGCAGCGCGTCAAATCCGTAACGCCCTCGCACCCGGTCTGCTACGCGGAGGACCCGGTCCAGCTTTTCCTGCTTCTCTGAATCAAACAGGCCAGGCTGGAAATTCGAGGTTTCAAGGTTCGAAGTTCGCACGCCTATCAGCCGAATCTTCTCCTTGCCGTCCCAGGCAGCGCCGAACATCCGCAGGACATAATCGAATATAACCGAATCCAGGTGCGTCGGCTCATCCAGCGTTGTGTCTCGCGTGATCGTTTTAAAGCGGTGGTTGCGGAGCTTCAATCCCACCGTGCGCGCAAACAACCGGTGCTCCCTCAGTCGCCTTGCGACAAGCTGCGAAAGATAGGAGAGAGTACGCTCCAGTTCTTCACCATCGGCTGTGTCCACAGGGAAAGTGGTTTCGTGACTGATTGATTTCGGTTCCTCTTCGTACGCGTAGGCCTCGATGTCCTTCCCCATTGATTTGGTGTAGAGCCACTCGCCGTACTTGCCAAATCTTTCTTTCAGCCGCTCGGCGCCGTATGTCTGCAGGTCACCGATGGTGGCGATACCCATCGACAGAAGCTCCGGTTCAGTCACTTTACCGATGCCGGGCATGCGGCGGACCGGCAGCGGAGCCAGGAAGGCCACTTCGCACCCCGGCAGCACGTAAAGCAGCCCGTGGGGTTTGGCCTGGTCAGAAGCGATCTTCGACACCAGGTGCGACGTGGAAGCGCCCACCGAGCAGTTCAGGCCCGTCCGCTCCTTAACGGTTCGGATCAGACGATCGGCGGCGCTGAGCATTCCTCCGTGCAGGCGCTCGGAACCCGTGAGGTCAAGATAGGCTTCGTCGATTGAAACCATCTCGATCACGGGCGTAAACTCCTGGAAAACCTCGTAGATCTTCTTTGAGTATTCACGGTACTTTGCATGGTGTCCACGCAGGAAGATGGCGTGGGGACAAAGCTTCTTCGCCCTACCGATCGGCATGGCGGAGTGTACCCCGAACTTTCGGGCCTCATAACTGGCGGCAGTCACAACCCCCCGTCCGTCCGGGTCAGCGCCGACGACGACCGCCTTGCCTTTAAGCGATGGGTCAGCCAGTTCCTCCACCGAGACAAAGAAGGCGTCCATATCAACATGTAGGATTTGACGAAGCATAACGAATCAGCCCGTCTTGCGCGCGGTGATCACGCGTGGAATACCGTTAAGGTCCGGACGCACGTCCGGCTCCTTCCACCCCCCGCCCAGGAGGCGCAGGACCGCCTCATTCTTATTGTAGCCAATCTCAACCACTACCGATCCGCCGGGCTTGAGGAGCTGGTGCGCCTGCAGAAACAGCCGCGCATAGATCTCCTCACCCCGGGCCAGATCGCCCCACGCCAACCGCGGCTCAAAATCTCGCACCTCGCGCTGCACGTCGGCCAGTTCATCGTGCCCCACGTAGGGCGGGTTGGAAACGACAAAATCAAAGGTCCCCAGAAATTTCGGCTCACGCAGACGGGACAGCAAGTCGCTTTCGAGAAATTCGACACGACCCTTAACTCCCAGCCGCTGCGCATTCCGCGCCGCAACCTCAAGAGCATCGCCTGAGATGTCCGTGGCAAACAATTTCGCATTCGGAAGTTCGCTGGCCAGCGCGATGGGAAGGCATCCTGAACCGGTGCCCACGTCAGCCATGAGGAAAGCGTCGTGTTTCGAAAGGCCCTTGCGGCCGATCAAGTCAAGCACCGCCTCGATGATGTGCTCGGTTTCCGGCCGCGGAATCAGGACCGCCGGGGTCACTTCAAAATCGAGGCCCCAGAATTCCTGGTGGCCCGTGATGTACTGTGTGGGCTTCCCGGTGCACCGCTCACCGATCAATTCCATGTAGCGGTCGAGCTGCTCAGGCGGGAGGTCCCGTTCGGAATGCGTGTAAAGGTAGGCGCGGTCTTGCTGGAGAACGTGCATCAGCAGCAGTTCCGCCGCCAGACTTGCGGAAGGGACGTCATGTTCCAGGAGGCATTTCAGCCCCGACTGGAGCGCGGCACGAAGTTGCATTGTGAAGCCGAATCCCACGCCTGCGAGCGTCAGGCAGCGACGCTCGCCTGCTTAAGCTTTTCGGTCTGGAAATGAGTGGTCAGAGCGTCGATGATTTCATCCAGTTTCCCGTCCATAATGCGGTCCAACTGGTGGAGCGTCAGGCCAATGCGATGGTCGGTCACGCGATTCTGGGGGAAATTATAAGTTCTGATCTTTTCGCTGCGGTCGCCGGAACCCACCATGGTACGGCGCTCTTCAGAAATCTGCTTCTGCTGCTCTTCCAGCCGCATATCGTAAAGCCGCGAACGCAATACGCGCATTGCCTTGGCACGATTCTTGATCTGAGATTTCTCATCCTGGCACGACACCACCATCCCTGTGGCCAGGTGCGTGATGCGCACCGCGGAATAAGTGGTGTTC
>JBAUWE010000411.1:0-1957 GCA_049583595.1 Terriglobia bacterium | reverse complement strand
TGGACCGCTTCCATCTGGTGATGGACGCCATCGACCGCCTGCCGCAGACCGGCGACAAGGGCATCTACCTGAAACAGCAGCTCAAAGACAAGCTGATCGAGCACAAGCTGTACATCGATAAAAACGGCCAGGACATGCCCGAAATCCGGAACTGGAAGTGGGAGCCAGCGCATCTGGACGGAGTGCTGAGCGCCCGGGCGGACAAAAAGCCGCGACGTGGTGAAACTTAAATCCATCACCCCCACACATGGAGGTTGACCCATGAATAAGTTCAAGCGACTCTGGAGCAACCTGCAGTCGAGCTTTTGGTTTATGCCTTCGCTGATTGTCGCGATCAGCATTGCTTTAGCGGTAGCTTTGATCGAAACAGACTCCACCGGGAGCGACCAATGGCTGGCCCGTTGGCCGCGCCTGTTTGGAGCCGGGGCGGAAGGCGCGCGCGGGATGATGTCCACGATTGCCGGTTCGATGATGTCCGTGGTGGGCGTCACGTTCTCCATGACCGTGGTAGCGCTGGCGCTGGCTTCGAGCCAATACACCTCGCGCATCCTACGGAACTTCATGCGCAGCCGCGTCACGCAGGTCGTGCTCGGGATCTTCGCCGGCATTTTCACTTATTGTCTGATCGTGTTGCGCACCATTCGCGGCGGCGACGAAGGCGCATTTGTTCCGAGCTTGGCGGTGTTCTTCGGCGTCGTGCTGGCGCTCGGAGGTGTTGGCGTCCTCATGTTCTTCATTCATCACATCGCCTCTTCGATCCAGGCTTCCAGCATCATTGCTTCGGCTGCCGAGGAAACTATCGCGACCATTGACCGGCTTTTTCCGGAAAAACTTGGACAAGGGCCGGGTGAAAACGATGAGGACCAGGGGCTCCGGTCTCCGGCAGAGCGGAACTGGCGCGCCATTCCGGCCAAAGAGAGCGGTTACATTCAGAGCGTGGATAACGCTGCGCTCCTGCGCGTGGCGCGGGACAGGAAGACCATCGTGCGGATGGAACGCGGCATCGGTGAGTTCGTTGTCCAGAACACCGCGCTGGTCTCACTCGCTCTGGAAGACCCGCCGGATCAAGAGACGATTTCCGCCCTGCAGGCGACTTTCAGCATCAGCCGCCACCGCACGGTGGAACAGGACGCGGCCTTCGGTATCCGGCAGATCGTGGATGTGGCCTTGAAAGCACTCTCCCCCGGCATCAACGACACAACGACGGCCGCGACCTGCGTGGATTATCTGACGGCGATTCTGGCACGGCTTGCGCCTCGGCCCATCCCCTCATCGCGCCGCTATGAGGAAGGGGAACTGCGGGTGATCGCCAAGGGACCGAGCTTTGAAAGCTTGCTGGCCGAATCGTTCGACCAAATTCGAAGCAGCGCCAAAGGCGATGTCGCCATCATGTCGCGAATGCTCGACGCCTTTCAAACCCTTGCCGGCTTGACGGCCGGCCCCCACCGCCGCCGGGCGCTCCGCGAACAAGTGCAATGGATCGCCGAACTGGCCGAACGCACCATCGAGTCCCTACACGACCGGCAAAATTTTGAAATCCGGCTGGCACGTGTGCGCGAAACGCTCGAAGCCGAACCTGCTTTGTGCGCAGGGAAAGAGAAACAAACTAAGGATGGATCAGCGGGAGCGTTGGACGGACAGGAGAGGTCGACGACCTTCTCCGATAAAAAAGGACGCAAATAATGAATACGATTACGACAAAAGACGGTACACAGATCTATTACAAGGACTGGGGCACAGGACAACGCAGTGTTGGATACGTTGATTAATTGGGGTTTCGCGGCAGAGAACCTTGGCTAAAAAGATCGATCATGAGCAAAAAAAGACAACGAGGCATTCTGGAAATCGCAAACAGAAAAAGGGCGCGGCCCCATACGGTGACTTACAAATGGCTGCCGGCGGCGAGCTGCACCAGATCGCTGGTGGAAAGCACCCTGCGCTCACCACGAACCAGGGC
>JBAUWE010000410.1:0-6764 GCA_049583595.1 Terriglobia bacterium | reverse complement strand
GAGTCATCCCATGAACCATCCCCGACGTGCTTTCCTGGCTGCGATTCCTGCTCTGATGGCAACGGGCGGTCTGGCGGCCGACAAGAGTTATCTGCCCTCGAAGGTTTATGAATTTTCCCAACTGCCGGTCCATCACGGCAAGACCAATACGTCTCGTCCCGTGCTGGACGGACTGACGCACGAGAACTGCCGCATCGAGGTCCACGAATCGGAACTGGCTCCGGGCAACCGGCCGCACCCGCCCCATCACCACTCGCATGAAGAGATGTTCCTGGTCCGCGAGGGGACTCTGGAAGTGACCATCAACGGCAAGTCTTCCAAGGCGGGACCGGGCTCGGTGGCCTTTATCTCTTCCAATGACGTTCACGGAATCCGCAACGTGGGCAGCACCCACGCCCAGTATTTTGTGCTGGCCATTCACCGGCCAGGTGACAAGGAAAGCTGACCTATGACCGACTGGAAAGAACACGGTATCCGGGTTGTTCCCGGCAACGAACTCGACCCCAACACGCCGCAGACGCCCGGCATGACACGTGAGGCCGCCATCACCCATGCGCGCACAGGGGCCAGCAAGCTTTGGGCAGGGAAGGTGGTGGTGGGGCCGGCGGTGCGCAGCGGAGCCCACCACCACGGCGAACTGGAAACTGTGATCTTTATCGTTCGCGGCCACGCGCGCTTCCGCTGGGGCGACCGTCTCGAATACGTAGCGGACGCCGGTCCCGGCGATTTTGTTTACGTGCCGCCATTCGTCCCGCATCAGGAAATGAATGCCCGCTCGGACCAGCCCGTCGAGGGCGTTGTCGTCCGCAGCGGCCAGGAACCCATCGTGGTGAACCTCGACATCCCCAGCCCCGAACCCGGCAACGCCGACGCCCGGAAAGACCCCTTCCATTCGCGTGAGTAAGGCTTCACAGACGGGAGCGATGGGACCACCGACCGAAACGACAGGTATTCCGCCTCACCCCAGCCAGCGCCACAGCACCACAATCTCGCCTGCAACGAACAGGGTTCCAAAGATGGTCTTATTGTGCCGGGCGAGCCATTCGGGCAGGTAGATGTCAAAATTATCTGCGCGATCTTCGGTGTAGCGGGCGGCGACGCTGGTCAGCGGGCAGCGGCCGCGATTGAGCGCGATCACTCCGCATTCAGCCAGCACCACCACACTCAACGCTGCTGCCCACTCGAGACGGTTGAAGAGTGCAACCACCGGAAGTGCCACAATACATCCGGCAATCACCGCCCACACGCCCGTGTGCAGCAGCTTGATCGTGATCAGCGATGAGGCGGGACTTGAGAGTTTCATCCATGGCCAGAATATCACGCCACATGGACGTGTGGCCCCCGCCGATCAGACCCGTGCGTGACTTAAGCTTTGGCAATTTCGCAGACATCGCAAACGGCGCGACGTCTTCGCCATCCGTCAGGCCTTCACCGCTTTACCACTCTCAGGTTATTCGTTACGGAGAAGACTCCCGGGACACCATTGGCACGGATGTTGACAAGGTTCTTGTCTGCTTCGCTGTCTACTACGCCTTCAAGAGTTACATGGCCGTTCTTGACGATGATGCGAAAGGGTTTTTGAACAGCCAGGTCGTAGCGTTGCAATGCCCCATAGCCGTAGATGGCGCGGAACAACCTTAGGCGCAACTGGTCGTCCATGTTGGACAACGGCAGAACTTCGATCTTGTTATCCACTTTTTCCACGCCCTCAATGCGTTTCACCACGTTTTCCGCAGAACTCTTCAGGGTGGGCCTCGTTACGGAGCCCATCAGCGTGACTTTGTAGCCCTCCACCCTGTAGGTGAGGTTGTCAAATACGTCGTAATACGGAAGCATCAAAAGCTGGTGGCGAACTTCTTCCTTGATGCGTTGTTCGGCACGGGCAGAGGCCGGCTGTTGGGGACTGGCAAGCGAGATGAGAGGCGCTGCGAGAGTGGCGACGAAAAGGGTGACAACGAGGGTTCGATGCATATTCGTTCCTCCATTCGTCGAGAATCGGGCTGGAGCTTTCCCTTGTAGCATGGATACTTCTTCGCTTAAACCACCGCTACCTGAAGCTCCATCTTCGTCGTTGGTTTTTCCCTTTTCGCAATGTATACCGGGACGAGGCGCAACGCAATACGCAAGTCCGCTTCCGGTGATCCCGGGCAATTGCCCGGGAACATCGGAACAAATTCCTGCTAGCTTTCCAGCGCCTTGCGGCAGTAGGCGTAGCACTTGTTCATCTCGGCGATGGTGTCCATTCCATTCTCACCGTATTCGTACTCAATATTGGCGGGAATCTTCCAGTGGTTGTCGCGCAGCAGGTGGAGCACGGCCGTGATGGGCGTATCGCCCTCGCCGAAGGGCAGATTATCGCCATGGTTCTTCTTGCGGTCTTTGATGTGGAGCGTCACCATCTTCTCGTGATATTTGCGCAGGAAGCTGACCGGATCCTGGTTGGCGGCAGTGAAGTGGCCGATATCGAGGTTGATGCCGAGGTAAGGTGAAGCTCCTTTGAGCGCCCGCTCAAAGCTGTCGGCGGTGGAGAACTCATCGGGGTCCCGAGTGTCGTCGTGGCCGTGGAAGCCCACCGTGATTTTGTACTTCTGGGCCAGCAGGTCCACCTGGTGCGCCAGGCTGACGTTGGAAGAGGCGGTGATGTATTTCACGCCCAGCGCATGCGCCATCTGGAACCCGCGCTCCATCTCCTCGTGCGTAAAGTCCTTTCGGAAGCTGTAGTTGTAGGCGTAAAGCTCGATGCCGGCCTTGTCGAATTTCTGCCGGACTTCGTGGAAGCGGCTCATGGGGACGGTCAGCCGCCACTTGCGCAGCGCCTCACCCTTGAGATTTTCGGGCTCAACGTGGCCCTGGTAGAGTTCGCATTCACTCAGCCCCACGGTCAGAAATCCCTGGATGGCGGCATCCAGCGGCCGGTCGCGAAAAGAATAACTCTGTGCTCCGATCGTAACGCCGCGCACAACGGAATTGACCTTCGCCGCAGCGAAGATGGGTCTTTCTGCCAGCAGCATGCCGGCGGTTCCTGCCATAAGAATTTTTCCAGCTTCACGCCGGGATATGGGCGCCATAAATCCTCCTCTACGATCTGCTCTTGAAAAGCTGCTCCAGTATAGAAGCGAGTTTGCGCGGGCGCAAGAGGATCTGGTCTGCACACATCACAAATACCGGTATGAATGTCCCACCCGATCACGGCCAGCCGGGCGCATGCAGTCCAGCCTTACAATCCCTGTCATTAAGTGGCATACTGCGCAGTGGCCCGCGGGTCCGCAGGGGCCTCCGCTTTTCCTCTGTCCGTTCCGGGCCTCATTTTCAGAAGGAGGAATTCATGAAGTCTGCCTTGCATTCTTCTCTTTATCTTTTTGCGGCCGCCCTTTTAGCCGGCAGCCTGCCCGTTCGCGCCCAGGACTTCAACGCCCGCGCGAAAGCCATTGTCAGCAAGATGACGCTTCAGGAAAAGATTGATCAGCTGCACGGCATTCGCACACCCGAGCATCGCCGGTACGTGCCGCCCCTGCCGCGCCTTCATATTCCCGCCATGCTGGTGACCAACGGACCTGCGGGCGCGGGGCCCGGCGATCCCAAACCGCAGGAACCGGCCACGGCGCTGCCCGCACCCATTTCACTGGCTGCCACCTGGGACACCAGCATGGCGCGCCTTTTCGGCGTGATTGCGGGCAGGGAATCGCGCGATCTGGCCAACGGCCTGCTGGAAGGCCCGGACGTTAACATCGCGCGCGTACCGCAGAACGGCCGCACGTTTGAAGCCTTCGGTGAAGATCCTTTCCTGACCAGCCAGATCGGCGTGGCGGAAATCGACGGCATCCAGAGCCAGCACATCATCGCGGACGTGAAGCACTATGACGCCAACAACCAGGAAGCAGACCGCTTCAAGGTGAATGAGATTGTTGGCCAGCGGGCCCTGCACGAAATCTATCTGCCGGCATTTGACGCCGCCGTCCACCAGGCGCACGTGGCGTCGGTGATGTGTGCTTATCCCAAGGTCAACGGCACTTACAACTGCCAGGACGATGTGCTGATGAACCAGATCCTGAAGGAAGAGTGGGGGTTCCAGGGCTTTATTACTTCCGACTTTGGAGCCACGCACAGCACTGTTCCTTCAGCCCTGGCGGGAATGGACCTGGAGATGCCCACCGGGAAATACTGGGGCACAGCGCTGCTCGAGGCAGTGAAATCCGGCAAGGTTCCCATGTCTAATATCGACGACAAGCTGGTGCGGCGCTACCGCACGATGATGGAACTCGGCGTGTTTTATCATCCGCCCAAGCACAAAAGCATTCCTGCGAAAAAAGACGGAGCCATCGCCCGCCGCATGGCCGAGGAAGGCATGGTGTTGCTGAAGAATGAAGGCAACCTGCTGCCGCTCAACGCCGCGAACCTGCACTCGATTGCCGTGATCGGCCCTTATGCCGCGAAGGCATCGACCGGAGGTGGAGGCAGCTCGCACGTGGTCCCGCTCTACACGGTGGACCCGGTGAAAGGGATTCGTGACAGCGCCGGCCGAAAAGTAAAAGTCACGTTTGCCGACGGCAGCGACGTGCAGCAGGCCGTGGCGCTGGCCAAAGCCGCCGACGTTGCCATCGTGATGGTGGGTGACTATGAAAGGGAAGGCCGCGATCATCCCATCACGTTGCAGGGCAACCAGAATCAGCTGGTGGGAGCCGTGGCGGCCACCAATCCGCATACGGTGGTGGTGCTGAAAAGCGGATCCGTGGAACTGATGCCGTGGGTGGACAAGGTCCCGGCGCTCGTGGAAGCGTGGTATCCGGGCGAGGAAGACGGCAACGCCGTGGCCGCCGTGCTGTTTGGAGATTTTGATCCTTCCGGCAAACTGCCACTGACATTTCCGCGACGCCTGGCCGATCTTCCCGCCCATACGCCGAAGCAATATCCGGGCGTGGACGGCGTGGTGCATTATTCGGAGGGCGTCTTTGTCGGTTACCGGCACTACGATGAAAAGAACATCAAGCCCCTTTTCCCGTTTGGGTACGGCCTGCATTACACGACGTTTGCCTACAAGAACCTGAAGGTTTCGCCCTCGATCTTATCCAGCAACGGCACGGGAGCCATCTCGGTTGATCTGGACGTGACGAACACCGGCAGCCGCGCGGGCGCCGAGGTGGCGGAACTGTATCTGGGATTTCCTTCAACTTCAGACGTGCCGCAGCCACCCAAACAGTTGAAGGGATTCGAGAGGGTGGAACTGAAGCCCGGGCAGGCGGGCCACGTTCACCTGGTGCTGGACGGGCGGTCGCTTTCCTACTGGAATACCTCGAAGCATGACTGGACCGTCATGCCGGGTGATTACAAAGTGATGGTGGGTGCGTCTTCACGCGACATGCGTCTTCAGGGAAATTTTTTAGTCAAATGAGTTGCCGGTTGGCTGGAAGGTGGCTGAATGGGCGGCTTGCTGCCGCCCATCCAGCATGGGGTCTGAAGCACGGGAGATTCCTGCTTCCGGTTAATGTCCTAGCGCCTTCGTCCTTCACGGCCACTGCGGCGCACTTCCCTCCGCTCACCGCGGAATTCCCGGCGCTCGCCACGGCCGCCGAAGCGATAAACTCCGTAAACGCCAGGTCCCCAGTAATAGCCCCCCGGGCGACCCCATCCCCAGTACGGGGAGTAGTAACCCGGCCAGCCGTAGTAGCCGTAGTAGGCCGGATAACCGTAAGGTGGGCGGCGAACGTAAGTGCCGTCCGGCCGGCGCTGAAGCGTCTGTTGAGCATAGTCCTGCTGGTCCACGGGGCGGAAGGCTGCCTGGGCCGAGAGTGTTGACACGTCGGCCGAGGACTCCATCCGGAAGGTCAGCAGCGCTTCAGGCGGAATCACCGTGGGCCGGCCGTGTGTCAGCAGCACTCCGGCTACGCCCGCTGCAGCACCGATACCGGCACCAATCGCGGCGCCCTCTCCTTCACCGGCAATCGCGCCGATGATGGCGCCCACACCCGTGGTGGTTCCGATGGCCTGGGCGTCACGTCCCCTGGTGGTGCCGCCTTCGGCCCGGATGAGCCGCGTGTGAACCGGAAGTTGCTGCCCATTCACCAGGGTCAATTCTGTCAGGCCAATCTCCAACTTTGAGGTTCCTTTGATGCGTCCACCCTTTTGAGCGTCCACAACCCGGCCCTCGATGCTCTGCCCGCGGCGCGCCACTACCCAGCCGTTTACTACCACGGGCTGTTCCAGTGTGGCGGTAAAGCCGTCGCCCGCCCGGTTTTGATTGCTGGAGAGCCCCTGGTTCAACCGTACCGAAAGCAGAGTGCCTGAGGCGAGGTGCAGAGTGTCAGGAACGGCCTGGTTCTGCGCATCACCACCCCCGAATGAGCGCGTTGGGCTCGTGGGTTCCGTAGGTGCGTCTGCAGGCTGCGGAGGCACATCTGTGGCCTGCGATGGCCCAGGCTGCGAATACTCCACGTCGGCGGGTGGTGTGGACCCCGATGCATCCACGCTGAGGCTGTCAATCACCTTTACCACGCCGGGTTCCATGCTGGCGATGCGGTCCACCGCGGCCTGCTGGTCCTGGGAATCAACGTTGCCGGTCAGCGTGACCACGCCGTCCTGGGTTGAGACGCGAATGTCCTGCGTCTTCAGAGACGGGTCCTGGAACAGCTTCGCCTGGATGGATGTGGTGATGGCATTGTCATCCGGCGAGTTTTGCGCATCCTGTTGGCCGCCCATCAGCAGGCCGGAACCTAACAGGAAGAGCCCGCTCAACACAATTACCGACCATTTGAATTTCCGTTTCAGCA
>JBAUWE010000409.1:0-1914 GCA_049583595.1 Terriglobia bacterium | reverse complement strand
AAGAATCCACGTTCTGGAGAACCTGAATCCTATGCCTCGCCGCATCGCTGTCATCGCAACCGTCTACCGATACCTGTCCCATGCCCAGCACATTGGCGACCGCTTTCTGGTGGGTTATCCCATCGCGGGCGAGTGGCACCACCCGGACGTGAAAGTGGTGTCGCTTTACGTTGACCAGAAGCCTGAAAATGACCTGAGCGCCCAGCGCGCCAAAGAGTTTGGCTTCACCGTCTACCCGACCATTGCTGAAGCGCTGCGTTGCGGCGGCGACAAGCTGGCCGTCGACGCGGTGCTGACCGTCGCTGAGCACGGCGACTACCCGCGGAACAAGAAGGGGCAGATCCTCTACCCGCGGTACGAATTCTTCAAGCAGGTTGTCGACGTCTTCGAAAAAGACGGCCGCGTGGTTCCCGTCTACAATGACAAGAACCTTTCCTATGACTTCAAGAAGGCGAAGTGGATGGTGGAAGCCGGTCACCGGATGAAATTCCCCATGCTGGCCGGGTCGAGCCTGCCCGTCACCTGGCGATTGCCGGACATCGAATTGCCGCTGGGCTGCGAAATTGAAGAGGCGCTGATGGTGGGCGTAGGCGGATCGGACGCCATGGACTACCACGCGCTTGAGGCCATGCAGTGCATGATTGAGCGCCGCAAAGGCGGAGAGACGGGCGTGAAGTCCGTGCAGTTGATCACTGGAGATGCAGTGTGGAAAGCGGGACGCGAAGGACGATGGTCGAGAGACCTGCTGGAGGCCGCGCTCTCCCGCAGCGACACGCCGCTGGGCCTGACCCTGAAGGACGGCCGCACACAGGATCTGCTGGCCAACGGCACGCTGCAGAAGCTGGTGAAGGACCCGTGGGCCTACTTCATTGAGCACAACGACGGCCTGCATACCACGCTGCTGATGTTGAACGGCGCCATCAAGGACTTCAATTTCGCCGCCCGCGTGAAGGGCATACCGCAGATTCAGTCCAACCAGTTTCTCCTTACTCCTGAACCTAACGTGACTTATTCAGCTTGCCTGGTCAGTAAGATTGAGGAGATGTTCGCCACTGGAAAAGCTCCCTATCCGGTGGAGCGCACCCTGATGGTGAGCGGAATCCTCGACAGTTGCCTGACCTCGAAATACGAAGGGCAGAAGCGGCTGGAAACACCTTACCTGCAGGTGCGTTATCAGGCGCCCAAAAAATCGCAGCGCGCCCACGAATAGCACGCTTTCCCCAACCTACCCAGCCTGAACCTCCGCCCAGGACGGCCGGCAGCATGCTGGCACCCATAGAAGCTCCGGCCTCTGCTATGGAGGGCCGACGTGGCTGAGATCGATGGGCTTGAAACCAATCCTGAAAGCCGGCGATCCCGCCTTGAGAGAAAAATCGCCGTGTGAAGGATCGGCGAACAGCGGATCGGCGATCAGCGAATGCCTGTCCTGCCCGCGCGCTTTCCATTCGGCGAAAGACAGCTTCCCGAACGTTATGGACTTGCCGTCCGTCCGGTAGTAAAGATTGTGATCGAAATGAAATTCGTTGTTGGACCACTTTCCATCCAGCAGCTTGCCGGAGTTCCAATAAACAATGTTGTGCTCAAAAGTAAAACTCAGGTGATTCTCTTCGCGCGTGCGCCGGATCTGCGCCTCTTTGCCGTAAGCAAAGATGTTGTTCCTGACAATGTTGTTGGCCCCGTAGTGCTGATGAAAGCCTCCATCCTGGGTGCGATAGACCACGTTGTTCTCGAGGATAATGTCGCTGCTGCCTTCGTCGGTATAAAGCCCCCAGCCACCGTAACGATAGCGGCTGACGTCATGGCAAAGGTTGTTCCGCTCCACCGTTCCCGGCTGCACACCCAGGGTATAAATGCAGCCCATGTCGCTCAGCAATCCGCGGCCGATGTTGTACATCTTGTTGAACTCCATCACGT
>JBAUWE010000408.1:0-1528 GCA_049583595.1 Terriglobia bacterium | reverse complement strand
TTGTTCTTGAGGGAAGTTTTGGCCATCCGGAGCACGGAGAGTTTCAGTTCTTCCCGCGCCTTCATGGCCGCCACCAGGTCCTTTTCCACTTTTTCCGCAATCGTCATCCACAAATCCTTTTCCAGGAACTCCCGGCGAATATACCACAAACACCCGCCCTTTCGCGCCTGTTCGGCTATCGCTGCTCGATGGGAACGTAGTTCAGGCCGGCGGGGCCAGTGTACTCGGCGAGCGGCCGGATCAGTTTGTTGTCGGCATACTGTTCCAGAACGTGTGCGGTCCAGCCGGAGATGCGGCTGACGGCAAAGATCAGCGTGTAGAGGTCCACCGGAATCCCCAGCACGTAATAGGAAGACGCCGAATAGAAATCGACATTAGCGTTAATGCCCTTCTCGCTCACCATCAGCTCTTCGATCCGTTGCGACATCTCAAACCATTTTGTCTGGCCGGTGCTGCGGCCCAGTTCTTCAGACATCTTTTGCAGGATGGTGGCACGCGGGTCTCGGGTGCGATAGACGCGATGGCCAAAGCCCATCACTTTCTCCTTGCGGGCCAGCAGGCCGCGAACGTAATCCCCGGCCTTGTCTACGCTATCGATCTCCAGCAGCATGCGCATCACGCGCTCGTTGGCGCCGCCGTGCAGGGGGCCTTTCAGCGCCCCAATGGCCGAGGTGATGGCGGAGTGCATGTCCGACAGCGTTGAAGCGGTCACGCGGGCGGCAAAAGTTGATGCGTTAAAGCTGTGGTCGGCGTGCAGAATGAGGGCGATGTCAAACCAGCGAGCGGCCTGCTCACTGGGCTTTTCGCCGGTCAGCATGTAAAGGAAGTTTGCGGCGTGGCCCAGGCCTGGATCAGGAGCGACAGCCTCTTTACCGTCCCGGATGCGGGCGTAGGCGGCCACGATGGTTCCCATCTGGGCGGTCAGCCGCACCGCCTTGCGCCGGTTCGCTTCCTCCGACATGTCTTCCGACTCCGCGTCGTAAAGAGAAAGCACGGAGATGGCCGTCCGCAGCGTTTCCATGGGATGCTGGGCGGGAGGCAGGCTCTTCAGCAGGTCAAGAATTTCGGGAGGGACGGCGCGGTTTTCAGCAAACTGCTTTTTGAGCTGGCCGAGTTCCTCGCGATGGGGCAGGCGGCCACGCCACAGCAGGTAAATCACTTCCTCAAAAGTGGAATTCGCGGCGAGGTCGCTGATCTCGTAGCCTCGATAAATCAACCTACCCTGCTGCCCGTCGATCGAGCAGATTTCCGAAGTCGCAATCACAACATTTTGCAGTCCTGTTTTCACTTCTGCCATCCGAACACTTCCTCACTTTCATTTGTAAGCTGGGGCCGCCCCTCGACAGGCTGGTGACCCATCATCATACAACGGCCCTCTAAAAACGCACAAGAACGGCAGGGTTGGTCCAAAATCACTGGAAGGCTCACAGCCGGACATGGGGCAGGCAAGCGAACAACTACCTGGAAAAGATTGAATAGGTTCAAAATCAGAAGCGATACGGTTTGACACGGGCGTGTTTTCCTTGTA
>JBAUWE010000407.1:0-1795 GCA_049583595.1 Terriglobia bacterium | reverse complement strand
CATCGGCCACCTTCGCAACGCAGTGCTGGGCGACACGTTTGTCCGTCTGCTGCGCTTTCGTGGCCACAACGTTGAAACTCAGAATTATATTGACAACACCGGCGTGCAGGTGGCGGACGTCGTGGTCGGCTTCCAGCATCTTGAACATCAGAGCGTTGACGACGTTCGAGCGCTGATCCAACACAAGGACGTCCGTTTTGATTATTACTGCTGGGACCTTTACGCGCGCGTTTCCAATTTCTACGCCGAGAGTGGCGAGAAGGAACTCCGTGCCCAGGCTCTGAAGGCCATCGAGGAAGGCGAGGGCGAACCAGCTGAAATGGCCCTCCTCATCTCGACGGCCATCGTCAAACTGCACATTGAAACCATGCAGCGCGTCAACGTCCGCTACGACCTGCTGGTGGAGGAAAGCGAAATTCTGCGGCTCGATTTCTGGAAGAGCGCTTTCGAGCGCATGAAGCAGATCGGCGCCATCCGTTATGAAACCGCGGGAAAGAACGCAGGATGCTGGGTGATGGACCTGGGCGATACAGAGTCCGAAAAGACGGAAGAAGAATCCGCCGTGGAAGACGTGAAAATCATTGTGCGCTCAAACGGGACCGTGACTTACGTCGGCAAAGACATTGCCTACCACATGTGGAAGTTCGGCCTGCTGGGCAAAGACTTTTCCTATGCGCCGTTCTATCGCTACGCCGACGGCAAGACGGTGTGGCACACGAGCAAAGAACCGCAATCCGGCGCCCCGGAATTCGGCGGCGCTTCCGACGCCTATGCGGTGATTGATAGCCGCCAGGCGTATCTGCAGAACATCGTCGCGGCAGCCTTCCGCGCCCTGGGATTCCGTGCCCAGTCGGAGCACCTGCACCACTTTGCTTATGAAGTGGTGGGTCTGTCGCCGGCCTGCGCTCAGGAAATGGGTTACGAGCTTCGCCCCGAAGACCGGGAGCGAAGTTACGTTGAGGTTTCCGGCCGCAAGGGCCTGGGACTGAAAGCCGACGACCTGATCGATATGCTGGTGGAGAAAGCTTCCGGCGAGGTCCGCTCGCGCGAAATGACGCGCGATCCCGAAGAACAGACCGCCTACGGCCGGATGATTGCCGTCAGCGCGCTGCGCTACTTCCTGCTGAAATTCTCCTGCCACGTCATCATCACCTTCGACTTTAAAGAAGCCCTGGCGTTTGAGGGCGAGACGGGCCCGTACCTGCAATACACCGTTGTGCGGGGGCGTAACATCTTCCGCAAGTACGCCGATGATCACAAGGATTTCAAGCCGGAATCACTGGCTGACAGAGTCCAGGCGGGTGAGTTGAGCAAATTCTTTGCGGCAGACGACGGAACAGCCTTCTGGGAACTGGTCGTCCTCACAGCACAGCTTGAAATGGTGGCTGACCAGGCCATCTCATCCACCGAACCGGCTGTGGTTTCAAAGTATGCGTTCCGGCTGGCGCAGGCTTTCAACAATTTCTACCACCGGTTTCACATCCTACGAGAACCTGATCCCCAAAGACAGAACGTTCTCCTTTTTATGGTCCAAATTGTCGAGCGGACCCTCACACAGGCCCTCGATTTGCTGGGCATCGAAGTGCCTGAACGCATGTAGAATCAGCACATTAACCACGCAACCCGGCGGGGAATCCGTTCGTCTCCGTCTGGTTGTTCAGTCGGCGAGTATTGAATAATGGTAAGGAAACAATTTTTCGCCTCGAATTGCGAACCCCATCTGCTGCACTCTTCGGCGTCCTTCGGCGGGTGAGTAGACATGATCGGCAGGCGGCCCGGCCGGGCGTTCCACTTC
>JBAUWE010000406.1:0-4867 GCA_049583595.1 Terriglobia bacterium | reverse complement strand
CTATTATGCTATTCGTTTTGGACGTGCAAAAAGTTCGGATCGAGGGTTGAAAGTTCGGCAAGACGCGCCAAGGCGGGGACCCGTCAGGCACCGCGCGTTGCAGCCTGTTTGATAGGGAGTTTACGGGTCTTTAAGCGTAAGAGAGTTAGAACCAAATTGGGGCGTGCACGACGCCCGCGCCGACAGAAAGGCTCTACTCGGGAATAGGATCGTCAGCCACCAGGGCCTCCGCCGCCAGCGTCAGGCGTTTCTGGAGTTCGTTAAGGTTGCTGGTCATCGACTTGCGTTGTTCTTCGATTCCAGAGTGAGAAATCTCCGAGAGCTGCTGCCGGAAGGTTTCAAGGGTATCGTTCACGGAGGATTGGAAGCTGGAACTTGACTCCTCCTGTTGCTTTCTCAAGAGCGAGGCTGCGGCCTCCACCTTTTCGGAAAGTTCCTGCATCACGGAGCCTGAGGCGTTTCGGACCTCTTCCGCCGCCCGGACGCCCGCTTCCCCGGCGTCCTTCTGGATGCGTTCCCGCAGGTCGTGGTACTGGCCTTCTGAAACCTCGCGCATCCGTGATTCGAACGCCGCAAAATTCTGCTCCTGCGATTTGCCCAATCCCTCGCTGACCGCTTCAACCTTCTCTTCGGCCAGTTGCAGGATGCGCGGCTCGATCGATCCCACAGCTTCATCAACCATCGAGGAGATGTGCTCTTTAGAATCCGCCAGGATTCTCTCTCGAAATCCCCCGAGGTCCTGGCCCTCGCCGCCAAGCATCTCGCCCACCCGCTTGAAGCCCTCCTCGACGGAGTCGTTGACGAACCGCCCGGTTTCCTGAACCCGCTGGACGGCGCCCTCTGCCGCCTGCTGCAGTGTCTGCAGAGAGGATTCCGCAGCGCCAGCAATGGACTGTTCCATCCGGGAAACAATTTCCTGACCTTTCGTGGCCTCCACCTCCGCCGTCAGAGCCTCTATCCTGTGGATGAAGTCCCGTGCCCTCTCGTCCTGCTCCTGCTGCAATCTCTCCAGCAATGCGGCAGTGGTCTCGTCCAGACGGCCTTGAATCCCGCCGAGAGAACCTTCCATCTGCTCATGGATTCTGCCCTCAAAGCGTTTCGAAGCCTCGTCGGCAGCGGCATTCAGCCTCTCTGTCGACAATTTCGTCACCGAATCGGCGTTCTTTTCACAAATCTGTTGCGCTGCCTGCTCAAGCGAAACGATCTGGTTTTGGAGGGAATCAGCCGTTCCCTGAAAGCGTTCCTCCACCAGCTTTTCCTGGTCAGCAAGCAAGTCTTGAATTTTCTGGTGGACGCTTCCAGTAACCAGGGCGGTTGCTTCCTCCACATAGGGTTCCAGCAACTTCTCGATCTGCAAGGGAATGGGAGTTCCGGTCCCTTTGCAGGTCAGCCAGACCCACCGGGCAAATTCATCCGTCTGAGCGCGAACCAACTCCGCGACGCGTTCCTGGCTCTGCTTTTCCACATTGATCCCGAGTTCCTGCGGCTCAACCTTTTCCTGCAATTTCAGCCGGTATTCACCAACCACTTGTTCGATCTGGTCGGTCATTTTACTTTGAACGGCAGCTAGCGCAGCCCGAGCCTGTTCCTCGGCCTGTTTTGCCATCTCGGAGGCCGTTGTAATGGAAAAGGTTTCCAGATCAGTGCGGATTCGTTCCTTTATGGTGGCGTAATCCAGACGTGATACGGAACCAGCTTCGCCTGGCGATGGGACCACCCCCTCCGAAAGGTCGACGCCAGAAAACTGCGAGATAGCCCGTAAGGCTTCCTGAAGCGTTTGCTCCAATCGCTCGATATCCGATTTCCAGGGGCGCTCGGTTTCTGCAGGCTGATTCGCAGAGTTGGACGGGCTCTTGCTATTGATGCCACCGCGGATGGCACGAAGTTCTTCAGCTAGAGACAGGGAACTCTTCATATCCTTGTTTCGCCACTGGCCCTGTGCGCTTGTTCCGGGTGCTGGTTATTGCGGGATTTGGGACGTCGCGCCATGGTGACCGAGCGGCTCCTCCTTCTCGGGAATTTGGCTTCATGCATCAGCCTGACCAGAACTGCCAATCCACTCTGGCGCTTGGTGGAAAAGGACTGTCCTGGGCCGCTCTTAACTTTCAGGAACAATCGGGATTGCATTTCCACAGCCGCGAAAATGGCTGGCTTGTATTGGGACCCTGGAAAACCCCGATGACCTTCGCGCCGCCGCAGATTAAACTCTCAATTCGAACTATAAAGCAAATCAGAGCCGGCGCTCAAAAGACACTATGCAAGTCACAGCTGCCACTTAGAAGGAAAAAAGCCGTTAACTAACGCAGCATCACCATTAGAATTACCCAATTTTTCATCCACGGTCAATCAGGTATACACCTGATTAACTGATAATGATCCTAGCATATGAATTAACAGGTGTAAACGTATTCTCATAGAGTGCGCAAACGGAAATTATGAAGGCCGCGCCTCAAAGTTTGAGTCATCCTTTGGCTACAAAGCCGGCCTCAAGAAATTCAATGAGCCTCGAAAAATACTCCCAGCTGTGGTGTATGATTGTCGGGCTATCAGGCATCTGAGGATGGGACAGCCGCTCATCAAATGACAAGGAGCACTGGGAAAGCAGTGCTGAACGGAGGACGAAGTTGAGACGGATCAGGATGATTGCAATCAGTTTCCTCGTAATAACCGGCGTAACGGCCGGAGTGATTTTATCGAATCATCTGCTGGCGTCGCCCGCGGCGCAAGGGGTTGATCCTCAGGAAGCGTCGGACCTGGCGGCGCTGGCCAGGATCGGGCCGATTGATACGCATGCACACGTCTTTGTGGATTCGCCGGCCTACTACCAGATGATGATGGACCTTAACCTGCACATCGTCGACATCTGCGTGGTGGGCCGGGCCAACCTGCCACCCAGCCAGTCGGCCGAGGCCCAATTCAAGAGAGCGATGGCGGTCCATCGCGGTTCGCAGGGACGCGCAGGTGTTTGCACAACGTTCAATCCTTACTTGTTCCGGGAGAAATCCTTTGACCAGGACGCGATGAAACAACTGAATGGGGACTTCGCCGCCGGCGCCATTGCGGTGAAAATATGGAAGAACATGGGGATGGATTTGAAGTTTCCATCCGGAAAATACGTGATGCCTGACGACCCGGTGTTCGAACCCATCTACAAAGACATCGCTGCCCACCACAAAACGATGATCGCGCACCTGGCCGAGCCGGATACCTGCTGGGAATCCTTCGCCCAGATGGGCCCGCTGAACCCGGACTACAACTATTACAAGAAGAATCCCTACTGGCACTTCTACGGCAGGAAGGACGTGCCCTCGAAGGCTGAAATCCTGAGGGCGCGGGACCACCTGCTGGAAATGAATCCCAACCTTCGCGTGGTGGGCGCACATTTAGGCAGCATGGAAACCAACGTGGACGAAATTGCCAAACGGTTTGACCGCTATCCCAATTTCAACGTGGATACCGCTGCGCGCATCCACTATCTGATGTTACAACCCAACCCCAAAGTACGGGCCTTCCTCATCAAGTACCAGGACCGGGTCTGCTACGGGACCGACGGCGGTCTGAACCAGCGAAACGAAAATGACACCACCCAGGTCCTCAAGAATTGGAAATACAAATACGCCATGAGCTGGAAGTATTTTGCGACGGACGAGACTTTTGAATACCGGGGATTCAAGGTGCACGGACTGAAACTGCCCATGAGCGTCGTCCGCAAGATCTACCACGGAAACGCCGCCCGGCTGTTCCCGGGCCTGATCCAATAGGCGAACCCGCAGAGAAACCACACACCAAGGGATCTGCTGTTCTTACCACAATAAGCGCAGCAGGTCCTTTGCTGCATTCAGGATGAAAATTGATTTTTTCGGGAAGGGAATGGCGGGAAACTCCCCGTTTCGGAAAGCGGCAACAACCTGCCGCCTTCCGAAACGGCAAGAGCGTTAACATCCTGTGCGGCTTGAACCCCAACGCACAGCCGGCTTGGCGATGCCCTGCTGTTGAGTGCATCCGGAAAACGGAAAATCCGCTCCCATCACACTCTTCCCTGGCAACCCAGGCATTGCGAAACTATTCCGACAAGGCTTTGCGGTTCGCTTTTGCCCATTTGCTGTTGGCAGGGACTTCCTTCATCGTATCCGACCCGCAAGGACACTTGCCTTCCTTCTTTGACATGGCCATGCAGGGGCAGGATTTCGTTCCGCCGCAAGCACAGACATAGACCGACTTCTTGGCACTTGATGCCTGAGAAGCGCCAGGCAACGCGCTTCCCACTTGTGTAAACCCGAGGCACAGCGCCAAGGCCATGCCGAGTAAGACTGCTTTACTGGTAAGGCTGATTCTACCCCACATCAGTCCTGCCCTCCTTAAGTAAAAGATTTTACCCCGATTTAGCCATGCTACCCCTCGCCGGGAGGTAAGTCAAGCAGGTATCGGGGCCCTTCACTAGCGGGGATTCGTTCTGTCCGATGCTCCCGCAAATCGGAAGGGCCGATTGGGCTTCATGAAAATCTCAGCAACGAGACACTTGGTGTTCAAAACCCGCACCTGAGGTGTTATGCTGTTCGCTCGCAAGGCAGGCCCGCAGGGCGTTCCGGATGCCATGCGGTCTGATTCAGCTTCGGAGGTCTAATCGATTGTCCATGAAGAACAATATTAAAGAGAGCAGCACGAAGGGGCTTCTCGGACTGATAGGTTTGCTTGTAATGCTTCTGGCCGTGACCGGCGCCTGCACCCCCGGAAAGCAGCCGGCGTCTGAGACCCAAAGTCACGAAAATGGAATCCAAAGGAGCGTGTTTGGAAAAATGGCCGACGGACAGGAAGTTCATCTCTATAAGCTGACCAACGCAAATGGCATGCAGCTGCCCGTGCCGGG
>JBAUWE010000405.1:0-3185 GCA_049583595.1 Terriglobia bacterium | reverse complement strand
CGGCTTGGCGCGCAACGCGGTACCCATGCGCCAGGGGAGGATATGCCTTCATGGCTGAATCTCTCGAGTCCTCCCTCTGCCCAGGCAAGCTAGGCCCTCTTTTTCGCGTCATCCGGTTCCGCGGCGTGGGAGCAGAGATCGGGAATGGGCATGTGGCACTGTCCATCAAAATAGCCGCCGGGCTCAACCACAAGGGATGCCGTGTGGATATCGCCCAACACAACTCCGTTTGCCTTGATTTCGATCTTATCAAAAGCACGAATAGTGCCTTTAACTTTTCCGGCAATGCTGATGAACCTTGTACGGATTTCCCCTTCCACTTCGCCCTGGTCAGCGATGACCACAGCTCCGGCACAATCGACCTCACCTTTCAGGTGCGTGTTGATCCGAATCAGCCCGGACGCGACGGTCAATTTGCCTTCGAACTCAATGCCGGGCTCAAGCAGCCCGACCAGTTCCTGATCATCCAGCGGGTCCGCCGACCGCCCCCGGAGCATTTCACCCAGCTTCAACGCCATGGAGTCCTCCGTTCTTTCCGTAATTCAAGAGGCCACAACATCTCTTAAGTAAGTAATGCCTGAAAGTGAACTAAGCTTTAATTATGGATTATCCGATCATAAATTCTGGTCAGGTCATCCGCGGAAAAATAGCTGATTTCAATTTTTCCGCGGCGTTCGCTTCCCACCACTTTCACTCTAGTTCCGAGCGCCCGTTCCAGCTCAAGCACAGCCGCCCGAAGGTTCGGGTCCACACCTGGGTCCGGTTTCCCTTCTTTTTTCCCCTGGGCGCGTGTTCGTGGGGCAACAAGATTCTCCAGGTTCCTGACGGAGAGCCCCTTTTCGATCACGGCCTGCGCCAGCTTCGCCTGCATCTGCGGCGAGTCCACTACCAGTAAGGCTCGGGCATGGCCGGCGGAGATCTTATCTTCCATCAGCAGCGTCTGGACCACCGGGGAGAGCCCCAGGAGCCGAAGGGTGTTGGTCACAGTCGATCGGTTGACGCCCAAGCGCTCTGCGATCTGTTCGTGTGTCAGATGGAATTCCTGTTGCAGCCGCTTATAAGCACGCGCAATTTCCAGCGGGTTCAACGCCTCGCGCAGAAGGTTTTCAGCGAGCGCAAGTTCCAATGCTTCGGTGTCGGCGATTTCACGTATGACCGCAGGGACTTTTTCTAAACCCGCCTTGGCTGCCGCCCGCCAACGCCTCTCTCCGGCTACAAGCTGATAGCGTTCCCCGGCGGGTCGAATTAGGATAGGCTGGATGAGGCCGCTTGACCGGATGGAATTCGCAAGCTCTTCCAGCGCATCCTCCGGGAGTTGTGTACGGGGCTGAAAGGGATTCGGATCGATAAGGTTCAGCGGCACCTCGTCAAGCCCCGAAGCAGCAGGAGGAGCAGAAGAGGGCTCAGTTTCCCTCAACAGGGCGTTCAGACCGCGCCCCAACGCCTTTCTGGTCATGACTTATAACCTCTTTAGCAAGTTTAATATAGCTTTCTGAACCGCGGCAATCCGGATCGTACAAGAGCACAGGCTTTCCGTGGCTTGGAGCCTCTGCAAGGCGGACGTTTCTGGGGATCATGGTATCAAAGACCTGGTCGCCAAAGAAGTCCTTCAGGTCGTCGCGAACCTGGTGAGAGAGGTTCGTTCTCTCATCAAACATGGTCAACAAAATTCCCTCGACTGCCAGCTTGGAGTTATGCGTGCGGCGAACCCGAATGAGAGTGTCAAGGAGCTCTGAAACCCCTTCGAGGGCAAAATATTCGCACTGGATAGGAACAAGAACTGAATCTGCGGCCACCAAGGCGTTGAGGGTGAGCAAATCGAGCGCCGGGGGACAGTCAAGCAGTGTGTAATTGAACCGGTCCCGGATGGGAGCGAGCCTTTCCCGAAGAATTTGTTCCCTGCCAGGCTTTGCGACAAGTTCTACGTTGGCACCAACCAGGTTCTTATCAGATGGGACCAACTGGATTCCCTCGGAAGGCCCTGGAAGAAGAAGTTCAGCAAGTGGTACCTCCAGAATCAGGGAGTGATACAGGGAACGGCGCGAGGGGTCTTTGGGGAAGCCGAACCCACTGGTGGTATTTCCCTGCGGGTCGCAATCGATAACGAGGGTCCACATGTCCTGGGCAGCAAGCGATGCTGCAAGATTGATGGCAGTCGTTGTCTTTCCTACGCCGCCCTTCTGATTAGCAATTGCGATAACACGTCCCATAGCGCCTTCAGCTCAAATCAAGAGGATGAGAAGCTATCAGAGAGGAACTGCTAAAGCAAGTCCAAATGCGATGTTTCACGTGAAACATGGACCAGGCTCTCCGGATAAATCTTCTCATCTAACAGATAATAGAGCCACTAATCAAACTTCAGCCCCCGCTCGAACCGCCACCATGATGAGCCGTTCGTCGCTAAGCGGAATGGCCTCGGGCTCCAGCCATTGCAGCCCCGAATCTACTTCTCGAATTCCCTCAACTTGCTGCTTCCCCACCCAAAGGCACAAATGCCCGTCAGGTCGCAACAAACCCTTTGCCGCAGGGACGAGCGATTCTAGGCCCCCAACCGCTCGCGCCGTAATGATATCGAAGGTGCGTCCCTGTTTGCTGCGAGCAAACTCCTCAAGCCTGCTGCCTGTTACCTGGACGGGACCCAGGCCGCAAGCCCTTGCCACCTCTTTGAGGAAGGCCCTCTTCTTAGCAACAGGTTCAAGAAGCACAACTTCGAGCTGGGGAGCTATCACTTTGAGGGCGAGTCCTGGAAATCCTGCGCCAGTCCCTATGTCCAGAAGAAGGCCGTGCAATTTCACCCTTCGTGAAATCATAAAGCTCTCACCAAAGTGCCGGCTGACGCACTCTTCGGCCGTAGAAATTGATGTGAGGTTGATTCTTTTGTTCCAGCGCAGAAGCAGGTCGACATAGGCGATGAGTTGATCAACCTTCTCGTCACAAATCGAGATGTCAAAACGGGCCAGCAACTCCCTGACAGTGTTTCTGGAGATCATCAAGAGGCATTGTAGATGACGCGTGGGCCGCTGGCAACTGAGCTGAGTGGAGAATCCCCTCGGGCGCGGAGTTTCGGCTTGCCGGACTTGCAGTGGGCATGGGTCAGGGAAAGAGGCTTATGTTTCACGTGAAACATACGCCTTCGAACGTCTCCGAACGCTTCCGCCCCGGGCCCACAGAGCCTCTCTAACTAG
>JBAUWE010000404.1:0-3558 GCA_049583595.1 Terriglobia bacterium | reverse complement strand
CCGTGAGCACGCAGAAGACGGCACCGTTGGAGTTGATGTCGTCGTGCTTACTGTACTGCCTCTGGACGTCCCAGGTGTTGGCTCCCACCGTGATGAAGCCAGCCTCGCCGTTGCAGATGTCGCCGTTCTCGTCGCTCGACGGGCCGTACCATCCTTTGGTGAATTTGGGGTCCGTCACCATTTCCGCAAACTCATGGCTGGTCACCTGCGTCCGCCGTTGCTCCGGAGTCTGTGACAGGTGCAGCGAGCAGGAAGAATCGCTCCCGCAACTGTGCTTCAGGCAATTGTCGTCCAGCCACGGGATGACCGCGTAATAGAACGGATTCCCGGCGGCCGTCTTGAAGTCATAGTGATAGCCGAAGGCGGTGTCGCCGCTCGCTTCGCACATCACAATGCCCAGGCCGGTATCATCCACGGCCACGGTTTCATCCAGGAAAATAATCTGTACGTGGGTCGTATTGTTATGGGGAGGCTCGGGGATGACCCCGTTGTTGATGCAGGTCTGGAGGGTGCTGTGAATGTTGGAGTCGGTCAAGTTGGAGGAAACGTTGTGGACAAAAGACGCCTGGATGAACAGTCCGCTCCCTGCGCCGCTTCCCACGCCGTATTGGCTGAGGACGTTCATGTATTGGCTGGCCACCAGATCGGTCAGGAACTGGGTCAGGCGTCCGGCCTCCAGCAGGTGCGCGGAGTCTGACAGCCAGCGATTGCCCCAGAAGGAGGCGTAGATCAAAGGACAGGTGATGACCGGCCCTCCGTTGTAAATAAAGTCCGAGTGGGCCAGGCTGACCGGCCCCGCCGGAGCGCGGACATCGACCATCGGAACTTCCTCGACACCGCCGCGCTGGGCGCTGACGCCGCCTACCTTTCTTCGCCCGGTTCCTCGCGCGCCCTGGGCTCGCACATGTGCCGCCACTCCCCCGACTTTTCGGTTTTTCTTTTCTGCTGCCATGGAATTCCTCCTTGTAAATTTTGGATGGCTCTTTATTCAACTTGCAGTCGCTTGCGGTTAGAGAAAGGGCCGGTGATCTAAATCGCCGGCCCTTTCCGGATCAGGAGCCTTTTTTTCTCAGGCAGAAGCCGACCGAGGTGTGGTTGTGATTCCCCTGCGAACTGCTGTTGAGAATCGATCGGTCCCAGGCCTCGAGGTATACCACGTATCCACAAGGCTTCATTTCAACGGGCGTTTTGGTATTCAGAGTCCATGCGTCTCCCGGAGGGAGTCCGGTCTCGCTCGTTGAAGGAGTTGGAGAGGTTGGATGGTTGGAGGGTGTTGTGACCGTGTTCGGCAGCGTGCTCAGGGTGAAGTGGGCAAAGTGGATGTCGCGCGCCACGAAGGTGCCGGTGATGGTGGAATCCACGTTGTAATCCTTGCAGTCACCGAGACCGCTGATGTGGATGTCGACGTCCGGCGCCGTATTGTCCAGCAGGATGACGTGCGTCAGCACGCCCGCCACGCCCTTGATTTCCAGCATCACTTCCCACAGGTCGTCATCAAGGCCGTAGGTGTCCCACAGTCCCAGCAAGCTGTTCACATTCTGGTTGAAAGGCACGTAGTCGAAAAATCCGTCCGGCGTGTCTTTGTACTTCCAGTAGGTTGTCGTATCGGACCGTTCGAAGGCCATGGGCGTGGTCACCGGTGTCCAGTTGGCCGGCGGGTCGGAGACCTTCTTCACTTGCACGCGGTACTGGTAGCCCGGGAAGGTGGGCCCCTTCAGGTTGACCCTGCGGCCGAACGGGCACGGGCGCCCCAGACTATCCGGAGGCAAACTGGTATCCGCATAGACCGCGGTGGAGGTCGTCATTCCGGTGAACGGGTTGATCATGCTGAGTGGGATACCGCCGAGTACCCACAGCCACGGTTGCACTCCGCCCGGCATGTCGCCCGGCTTGATCTGTACGTGCGTGTCGATCCGGTTGCCCCAGTAATTGAGCGCGTCAGGATCGGTGGTGGAAGGAGGCACGGCCCAGGAGAGGACGGCGCGCAGCCGCGCGACCTTCGGCTTTTCGCAGCTTTGCAGGTGGGGACCGAGATTCACGGGCAGAACCGCGGTATAGCAGAGTCCTTGCTTGGGAATGCTGGCAATGTCATGGACGTTCACCTGAACGGTGCCCAGGTAGCTCCACTTGCAGGTGTCATCCCAGTCGGCCCAGAAGGCGATGAATTCCTGGCTTCCCGCGTGGCACAGGTCACCCGAATAGCCTGTTGGCCGTTTGATCCGGAAGGTTGTGGCCACCCGGCTCAGGTTGTTATCCAGCCCCAGACATTCGAGCTGCTCGTAGCTCACGTTGGCATTGGTTTCGGCAAGAGCGCCCAGAATGGAGTTCCAGTCGATTCCAAGCGCACCCAGTTCCGCGCTTTTGGCCGAAACCGCCTCAAGGTTGAAGGCCCCCTCGCTGATGGTGGTTTGAATTTCGCTCAGGGCAAAACGGTGCGGCTCCACGCTGAAGGACTGCTTCGCCTTGCCGGCCGCGGGCTTGGCGGAGTAAAGCTTGGCCAGTTCTGAGAGTTTGTAAGGGGCTGGATCCGGCAGCGGGATCGGCTTGAACTGGACTTCTTCAAAAAGTGGCGGCACCTTCAGCTTCTGCGGGAGCCCTTCGCTCAGAGCGTCAATGAGGCAGAAGATACTCCACGGGTTGGGCTTGATCTGGATGGAGCAGTCGAGCGTGTTGCCCCAGACCGGCAGCCATCCCTCGTTGGCCGGCCCGGCCGGCGGAATCCACTGCCAGGAGAGGATGGCGTGGACTTTGGGCAGCACCGCGTGATTGCAGCACTGCCGTTTCGGGTCCAGTTGGATTCCCCCACAGTAGGCGATGGGTTTGTTCAGCTGGCCCGCGCAGTCCTTTTCGGTCAGAAGGTCGTGCACGTTGATTCCCACCAGTCCGGCGTCTTCCCATCCGCTGCCATAATCGATAAAGAATCGGATGTACTCCGTGGTGCCGGCCTGGCAGAGGTCTCCGCCGTATCCGGTCGGAAGTTTGATGACCACAGTGGCTTCCAGGAGGTTGGTTGCCGGGTTGAACCCGACACATGTCAACTCCTCATAGGTGGTGTTGCCCACAATTTTCGCAACAGGGTTGTATTCGCTCTCGGAAAGGTTCCCGAAATAGTTAGGGTTTGCGACAAGAAGTTGCTTGAAATTGCTACGGTGTTCCTCCGGCTTTGGCATGGCATCTTGCTCCTTTATTGAAGTAGAAGACCGTGGCCCCGGTCCCGCCTGGCTGGCTCATGCGAACGCCCAGTGACGCGATCCAGGCGCAGTCTGGCCTGCCTTGGCAATTCAAAACCGTGGCCGTAAAAAGCGCGATAGATGATGAAGGAACCCAGCAAAAAAAGAGGGGTGCCCCATAATGGAATATGCCCCGAAAGACAATAACGCTCTACTCAGTAACTATGCGATAAAAAGTAAATCGCCTCGGCACCGTTGTCAAGGGGAATCTTGAGGGGGTTTGGAAGAATTCCCTTTAACCGGAATAGACTCTTTTGCCCTCCCACCGGGTGAATGTGTACATCCAGCGGCTCCTTTCCAGATACCGAGAGCCCGTCGGCCGGCTTCC
>JBAUWE010000403.1:0-3394 GCA_049583595.1 Terriglobia bacterium | reverse complement strand
CTTCTTCCAATCAGATTGAAGTGGGCGCAAACGCCGTTTTACAAATGGAATCACGCCTCACCGATCAATGACCGGCAAGGAGGTTATCTCGCCCCGATTGTTTCAGGAGCGAGTCTCCGCAAGGTTGTGAAGCCTCAGGTTGGCCACAAGGGAATGGGGCTACTGCAAAAGCTCCTTGATGTAGGCGTCGTCCTGGGCCTGGGCCAGGTCCGTGGTGTCGCCGAGAACGTAGCGGTACTGGTAGCGGGGGCCGAGCGCCACAACCTGCCGCAGCCAGTTGGTGGGGTCCGTCCACATTACCTGCCGTTTCCCCATGGCCTTCACCAGGTCCTCTAGGTCCCAATGCAGGGCAAAACCGGGGATGACCGCATCCCACAGGTCGGCAGCCATGGAGTGGTTGAGCGCCGCGTGCAGGCTGTAGGGCGTTCTGTCGATCCAGACTTTGCTAATCCGCGGGTCAACGGCGGCCGCGAGCAGCAGCCAGATGCCTCCAACGCCGCGGGCGGCAGCACGAATTGAATTCGCCTCCACATCCGAACGCGCCGCCAGCAGATCGACGCCGCGTAGGATGTCGTGCGCACGCATGGCCGGCAGGTTCAGGCCGATCAGGTTGGCCTGCACGTCGGTGACGTAGTCTCCGGCAAACGGCCCCTCATGGACTTCCAACTGCGAATGGCGTGGCTGCATCTCCAGCACCACGCGGCCCGCTTTGGCCATGTGCTCCGCGATGGTGGCCGTAGACATCAGGCCAAACATGTTGCCGCCTTCGAGCACCAGCACGGCGGGTTTCTTTCCCGGAGAAGAGGGGATGTGCAAGGTGGCGTTGAGCCAGATGCCCGGAGTACTTTCAAATTTGATGCGCTCAATTTGTCCGGCGGCATCAGTCGATTTTTCCAACACTTCAATTTTCGGTGCAGTGTGGCCGGTGGGAATTTTGAGTTCTCGCAGTTTTGCCTGGAGTTCGGGAATGGTTCCCGGCTGCTTCCTGGCCCTGTAGTCGGCGCGGAGAATCTGGTAGAGCTTTCTGCTGCCCGGCTCATCCTCAACGTTGCCGGTTGCCGTGACCAGAAGCTGGTGGTTGGTGTACATTTTGACCGGCTGCTCGTGGTCATCGCCCTGGCCGTTTTTGAGGTAGCGAATCATCCATTGGTAAACGGCTTCCCTCGCCACCAGCGGCATGCCGTGCGAGCCCGGCCCCACCATAAATCCCACTTTGTCCTGCGCGTCATAGAGGGCGTACCAGTTTCGAGCTTCCTCGTAGACCAGCCGCACGCCCTGGTGGCTGAAGTGGTATTGGTCGTGTTCCGTCGCCTGCAGCAGCCAGGGCGTGGGAGCGGAGAGTTCGACGAAATCGGCTGTGTCCAGGCCGCTCTCCAGAAAGCGCGGCAGCAGCATTTCCACGTCCGGCCCGGAGGTGGCAAACAGCGGCTGGAAGGAACTGGGATAGCAGGCCGGGATCACCACTTTGAGCCTCGTGTCCAGGCCGCCCAGGAAGGTGGTGAGCGCGCCGCCGCCCGAGCAGCCCGCCGCCCCCATGCGCGAAGCGTCAACGTCCGTCCGTCCGGCAAGATAGTCGAGCGAGCGCATGGCGTCAAAGATGAAGTAGCGGGCCAGGCCCTGGCCGAGCAGCATGGTTTGCGCTCCCATCTGGATGTGCTCGGGAACGGACCAGCCGGCCAGCGGAGCGTCGAGTTGCGGGCTGTAAGTCTGCTCGCGCTCGCCCTGCCCGATGGGATCGAAGCACAGCACGACGAAGCCTTTCATCGCCAGGTTGGCGGCCATTAGCTGGTCTTCGGGCTTGCCCTGCTGCGTGTGCCCGGCCTGCAACAGCACGGCAGGGTAACGGCCCGGCTGGTTCGGCCGGTAAACGTTGGCGGTGACGTAAAGCCCCGGCAGGCTTTCGTAAATCACTTTCTCGATGGTGTAGGAACTCGCGCGGAGCTGGCCGGTGACCCGGGCTTTTAAGGGACCCTGATAGCGGGGCAGGCCGCCCATGTCATCCAGCATCTGCCGGCGCACCCATTGCTTGCGGCGCCGGGCCTGGGCAATGGTATGGATTTCGCTGATGGCCTTCGCGCGCTGCCGGAGTTGCTGCTGGGCAATCTGGTTCATCCAGTCCACCAGGGCATCGCGCGGCTTTTCCTGCGCCGGTAGCGAGGGCAGGCTAAGGAGGACCACAAGCAAAAGCAGCAAGGTCGGTTTCTTATTCCGGTATTCATTCGCGGAGTTGGTCATGGTGCGACACATCCTGGAAGCTTCCGGTGTTGGGACCTCATGAGGATTGCATCATAGAGTGACGGACTTCCGTAGCGCCGGCAGCTTGCCGGCCCTGAAAACTGCCGCCGGGACGGCGGCGCTACAAGCGAGCCTTGTCACCATATTTTGCAATCCGCAGGAAGAATCCTATGCCTGGCGGGGCTTCAAGTCAACGTGCCGTCGTTGGCGGATTGTAGTCCGGGCGGTGAAATGTTATCGTCGTGTTCTAAATTCTAATCCTGATATGGCAGTTCCTGCCCAGGGAGTGTGTCATGGTCAATATGAAATTCGCCGATGGCCGGTTTCGTCTTCATCTGGTTTATGTCTACGTGCTACTGGGCGTTTGCGCGCTGCTCAGCCCGGCGTGCGAAAAAAAGCCGCCGTCGGGTCCGGCCATCGGTGTGCCCACATTCACCCGGCAATTCAGCGCCGCCGGCAAAGAGTATCACTATACCGTGGCGGGCCGCGACCCCGCGCAGGGCGGCGCCACCACCATTCCCACCGTGCTGGTCCCGGTGTCGCTGGTGTTCGATGCGCCGGCGGACAAGGCGGGGAAGAACGCCGAGATCAGCGCCGCCGATGACGTGCCGAAAGTGGTGCAGTCGCCGGTTTTCCAGAAGCACGCCTTCGCCACCGGAACAACTCAGTACGGCGACGCCATCCAGCGCGCGCAGTTCTACAAAGAGGCCGCGGCCAAAGACTGGCACACGCTGCTGGGCCAGCCCCGCGTCGCTTCTCCCGTGCAGATTACCATTCCGGCCGCCAACGGATACCTGCTGACATCCAAAAAGACCGGGCATTCGCTGGCCATTGTCGATCTCGATTACGTCGAGAAGGAACTGTTCAAGGGCCTGGCCAAAACGCAGGCCAAACCAGACGAACTGATGATCGCGCTGACAAAGAACACGGAGTTTTTCGAGCTGAGCGACGCCACGGTCTGCTGCACCTGGGGCGCGCACGGCGTGCAGGAAGATGCCGCGTCGAAGCCGCTGCAGCCTTTTGTGCTCAGCACCTATCTTGACCCGGGCGTGGTGCCGGGTTATTCCGACGTGCAGCCGCTTACCCAGCAGCTGGCCGCCTGGATGAACGACCCGCTGCACGGCTACAAGGAAAATACTTTTCCGGCCTGGCAGAGGCC
>JBAUWE010000402.1:0-4761 GCA_049583595.1 Terriglobia bacterium | reverse complement strand
GGTCTGGTAGACGGTGACTGCCATACCAATCAGGGCGTTGACCATCCCCAGGATCGCAAACCCCACCGTAAACTTGATGATGAGGGGCAATCCTGACAACTTGTTCAACCCGCCTCCTTAGTCTTGTAAACCCTGAACCTGCTGGCTCCCCCGATTATACGCGCGCTAATTGCCGAGGGACTGAAACCGGACCCTCAAGTGGCATTCTTCGGTGCCGGGCTGAAGCCCGCCGCTACAAACTCCGCATCTCTGCCGATTTTTGCCTTCCAATGTTTTCAACAAGATGGCCCGGTTCGTTTTTGGGTTTGTTTTAGCTTTGTTTTTTCCACAGGTACGTGTTTTCAACAACTTCTCCGCTTTGTTTTTCGGTTTGTTCCGGTTTGTTTTTGTAGGCCGATCCTTTATTATCAATAACTTCTCCGCTTTGTTTTTTAAAAATCGTGTTTTTTTGTCCCACGCACGTCTGTTGCCATTGCCTGGGAGGCCAATTCCTCGAGTTTGCGGTTGGCCTGGATCTGCGTGAGGAGCTTCAGTTTGCGTTCGATCAGCCGGTCGAGGGTGTACTCCTGCCGGACGATAGAAATCCACTGCGGGTGGATGGGCGCCAGTGCCGAGTCGCGCAGGGCGGGGGAGACGTGGACGTGCTCCTCGAGGAAGAGAGAGTATTCTTCCAACACGTCGCGAGTCTCCTCTTCAATGGCTATTTTGAGGCTGGCCGCCAGCGCCTTCTGCTCTTCCGTCTCGACTCCGCTTTCGCCGAGCTGGCGATAGGTGTTGGCGATCTGGGCGCCGCGCAGGGTGGCCGTTTCGCCGTAGAGCATGGTGATCACGGGCTCGATGTCCTGCGAAAAATCCTGCCGGCTGACCAGCGCCGTGAGCGTATCCAGGTGCGAAAGGATTTCACCGAATTTCGCCGGCGATTTGGTCGCGCGGCGCAGGCCGGATTTGAGCACCTCTTCCTGTGAGATGTCGGCGCTCTCGCGGCCCACTTCGAGCGCCTGGCGGTGGCGGTCAAGTTCCAGCATTTCCAGGTTGCGCAGCTGTAGACCCTCCTGGGCGCGGTTGAGCCGGCGTTTTTTCCAGGCCAGCATGGCAACGTCTTCCACCAGCATGCGCTCGACGGCGTCGGCGGGCTGGCGGCTGGCGATGAGGCTGTCGCGAAAAGCGTGAAACTCGCGCGGGTCCTCGCCCAGCAGCAGCATGCTCTGCTCCAGGGTGTGCCGGCCGGTGTAGCCCCCGTACTTGAGCGCGTTCAGCGCCACGCGGCGCTTGCCGGCCTCGGTGCGCGGCCCGGTGGATTTTTGGGCGTTTCGGCGCCTTGATTCCAGTTGGCTGGTTGTGAGCTTGCCGTTTGTTTTTTTCACAATTCCTCCTCGTAGACCGTAGCGGCGGGTTCATCCCGCCAGCAGGATTTCAAGACTGAATGGCGGCATAAAGCCGCCTCTACGGTCGCCTGTCTGGGGCGTCCGAAAGCGCTTGAATCAGGCCCTCTGATGCCCCTTCCGGGATACCGTCCCTTACCAGCTTATCAGGGCAAAATGGGACGTTTGGGACGTATGGGACGTATGGGACGATAAATTTTATTATCTGTAAAATGTGTTGGTTAGGAGCGTGGGCTGATGAAAATATTGCACCATAACAGGGCAAAGTGTTCAAATTTGGGACAGTGGGAGAAGTGGGGATTATGGAGCGAAAAGGTTTAACGCAGAGGTCACAGAGGGTTTCCCGCCACTCCACGATCCAGTCCCTGGCCACAGAGGACACAGAGGCGTTGCGCAGTGGGGACGGGACCCGTAAAAGGGAGGGCGAAGCCTTCCCCTACAAAGAACTAATGTTTCCGGTACCGGGCGACGAATGAATCGATGAACTCGAAACGCTTCTGGTCCGTGGCCGGGAGGGCGTGGATGTCTTCGCCCAGATCCATCACCTGGCGGTCCTGGGGGGTGTATTGCGGCCAGTGGGGCAGGCCGTTCCCGTTGGGATTGCCAGTCTTCGCAAAGTTCGACCAGTAGGTCATCATGGCGTCTGAGATCTTGAAGTCCACCGGCTGCCAGGGCGCTTTTTTCCAGGTGATAACGCCAAAGACGTAAGGGATTTCCGCCGAATGGCGGGCGCCCAGCTTGATAAGTGGAGTATCGCCGTCCATGGCATTCGGAGGCTCCGGTGGCGTGCGCGTAAACAGATAGCGGTAGACCGGTGAATCGCCGGTCTGGTTCTGCATCTCCAGCCATTTCCAGGTGACGTAAACGGTGAAGAAATCGCTGGCGAGCGTTTCGGTGGACTGGCGCGCCTCGGCTGCGGTCGAGTGCGGATAGAACTTGAGGGCCCCATCGGCCTCCGAGCCGAATCGCTTCCTGATAGCTTTCACCAGGTTCTTGGGGGTGGGCGGCGTCTTGGTGGAGTAGACGTTTCCCATGTTTTCGTCTTTGTTCCAGCCGGCGAGGAGCGGCACGTGGCTCTGCCTGCCTTCGGCGAAGATCGTACCCACGGACTGCGGAAGAACGTAGCCGTCAACGTTTGGCCCGAAACGCCCTTTGGTGGATTCCTGCAGCAGCTTGTCTGCGGGAATGGCGCGCAGGGCGGCCAGCGAATCGGCGCCGATGGACTGGGCAAATTTCTTACCCGTCTTGGCGCTTTGCGCCAGAGACTGAGCACGCCTGCCCGCGTCAAAAGATGCTCCGCTTTCGCCAATGGCTTTCTGGAACAGGCCCTGGGCCAGCGGGGAAGCCATCAGGTCGCTGACGGACCAGGAACCGGCGGATTCGCCAAAAATGGTGACGTTGTTGGGATCGCCGCCAAAGGCGGAGATGTTTTCTTCCACCCAGCGGAGCGCCGCGATCTGGTCCATCAGGCCGTAGTTGCCGGCAGCGTGGTAAGGGGATTCCTGCGCGAGCGCGGGATGGGCGAAGAAGCCAAAGATTCCCAGGCGATAATTGCAGCTGACCACCACCACGCCCTTCTTTGCCAGGTTCATGCCTTCCTGGCGCGGCTCGGAAGTTGCTCCGGCCTGGAAGCCGCCGCCGTAGATCCAGAACATCACGGGCAAACGCTGGGAGGCGGATTGGGCCGGTGTCCAGACGTTGAGGTAAAGGCAATCCTCGCTGGGCCCCTGGTCGCGGAAAACCATGTCCGAAAAAACTCTCCGCTGCATGCAGCGGGGTCCGAACGCAACAGCCTGACGAACACCTTCCCAGGGTTTGAGCGGCTGGGGCGGTTGCCAGCGCAGGTTGCCCACGGGCGGTGCGGCAAAGGGGATTCCCAGAAATGCCCGGACGTCCGTGCCGGCGACGGTTGCGCCCTGGAGCGTGCCGGAAGCGATTTTCACCTGGTCAGCGGCGCGCGCGGCAACGGCTTGCGCAACAAGCGGAACGAGAGCCAGCAGAAAGCAATATTGAACAGAGTGGATAATTCCGTGGCGGTTGCCCATCATGATGTCCTCCTGAATTGACCCATACTCTACACGAAGTTCTGGCGGAAGAAAAATGCTTGCCGCGGCTTCAGTCGAACAGAAAGGAGACACACGTACCCGGTGGCGGGAAGAACTTTCGGAACTATCGAGGGGGCGAATCTCTTTGCGGCAACCGTTCCGGAACAGGAGCAGCCCCCCGCAATCACAGGCGGATTCTGGTCGCGCGGGGGTGCCTGGCGATCCCCTCCCTGTTGGGCTGGCAATGGATCAGGGCCGGTCCAGACGACTACGAGTCGAATTCGGCGATCAGTTTATGCCCGGCTTCCGTCATTTCCCAGACTCCGCGCGGAGAGTCCGCCCTCAAAAGGCCGGCCTGAACCATCGCGCTCTGCGCCCATTGCGCGGTATTCCACCATCGGGGCACTTCAGAGTTGGCGGTCAAGGGCTCAAAATCGAGCTCCCGCAGCGTCCCCTTCATGAGTTTGGGAAGGCGTTCCAGAACCTCAGTCATGTCGCCCGCCCCGCCCATCTGGTGAAGGACCTGGAGGATGGGCTGGAAATAAGCGGTCTCGCGGGTTCGAATCCCCCGCTGCAACCGGCTGAGATCGTGACTTCCATTCTTCTTGGCGCTTGCGCCGTTGGTTGTAGTGGCGGGGCCAAACTTTTCCCATTCCAGGCGAAGCGCGGCAAGCTTTTCTCGTAGTACCGTGGCCTGGTCCGCACGATCGAGAACGGCCCGGGCCGCGTCGTAGTTGCGTGCAGCAAAAGCCCTGGCTCCTGACTGATTGATAAACTCAATTTCAGTTTCCATCTCTTCCAGCAGGATCTCAAAACCTGCCTGGACGGTGGTGGGATCATTTTCGACCATCTTGCGACCTCCTTCTATTTACTTCAAATACCATGTGATTTCCGAGTGTCCTGGCGCAAGTCCCAATTTAGCTCCGGTCCAGATCCTTCTTCTCCCCACCTGTCTCCCCATGGTTGCAACCTTTTTGCGTCCACTGCCGGAGGGCTGCATTCTAACGCAGAGCTTCAAGTTCCGCCAGACCCTTGAAACACCAGATAATTTACACCTAAGTTGGCTCTAATGGTTACTAAAAAATTACTTGCTAGCCAAATAAAATTGAGGAGGATGATCGGGCGGGTCGCACGGACGGAACTATGAGGCGCTATTGAAGGTAGGGGAATTGGGAAATGACACCCTAAGTGTGGCCATCTGATTTCGTAATCGGCTCATATTAATTAAGTTATTGCAAGCATGGGAGATGCTGGAAAAGACCGCCTTGGTGCTAAGAGCTCCGGGGTTTTACCCGGAGCTCTCTGCTGGCAGGCCAAAAGGATCGGTTCCACTG
>JBAUWE010000401.1:0-1914 GCA_049583595.1 Terriglobia bacterium | reverse complement strand
ATGAGCGCACGCGCGCAAGCTGACACGGAAGTTGTAGAGTTTATCCGGCAGAAGCAGCCGTTGAGCGCCGGCCTGCTTGAGGCCGCAGACGTCGCGCAAACCGCGTTGTTCCTGCTGAGCGAACGGTCCCGCCATGTAACGGGCCAGGTGGTAGCCGTTGATGGAGGATGGTCGGTAACAGGTTGAGCAATGAAAGAATGCCCGCTTAGAACCACGGTGATTGGCAGCTATCCCTTTCCGGGATGGCTGGAGTTTGCTTCGGCACATCTCGAACAGTTCGGGCCCGCCGATTTGGAAGAGATGCTCGATGACGCTGTTGCTGCGGCTGTGAAAGACCAACTCGACGCCGGTCTTGACGCGATTACCGATGGCGAGCAGACGCGGCTCGATTTCAACCTTTCGTTCTACGGCTTCCTCAGCGGGATTTCTGCTGAACCCGAGTCAACGCGACGGTTCGGTCCGCCGGGACATGACCAGCGGGGGAAGCACACTGTAACGGGAAAGATCGAGGCCCCGAACGGTCTTGGTGCGGTTCGCGACTTCGAACGCTTGAAGCGTATTGCTCCTGTGGGCGCCGCCCTCAAAGTCAGCGTGCCTGGTCCCTTTACTCTGAGCGGCCGGTTGATCCCAAACGAATCTTATCCGGACCGCTTTGCACTCACCGAGGCGCTGGTTCCCATCGTGCGGCGCGAACTGGAATCATTGGTGCAGGTGGGATGCCGGGAGATCTGCGTCGATGAACCTTCAATGAGTTGCTACGCGCATCGGGAAGACCCCCGGCGGTTCGTGGATGTCTTTCACCGAACGGTGGAAGGTGTGCAGGGACGTTGCCGGCTTTCCACGCACCTCTGTTTTGGGAACTACAAGGGCCGTGCGGTTGCTCCGCGGCGGTACGCGCCCATGTTTCCCGCGTTCCTCGATCTGCCGGTTGACGAGATGCATTTTGAAATGGCCAGCCGTGAGTTTGCGGAACTGGAACTGATCAAGCCCGTGGCGGAGCGGATGGACGTGGCCGTGGGCGTGATCGACGTGAAGAGTTATTACATCGAAACCCCTGACGATGTTGCCGCGCGCGTCCGCGATTGCCTGCGGTTTGTGCCTGCCGAGCGCCTCTCTCTGGCTCCCGATTGCGGGCTCAGCCAGACGGCGCGCTGGGCATCCAGAAGAAAACTGAAATCGCTGGTGGACGGAGTGAAAATCGTCCGCCGGGAGCTGGGCATCGAATGATCCAGCCGGTTTTGCAGGACGGAGAGCTTCTGGCCGACGTTCGCGCCGCGGATATGAACGACGGACACTTTCGTCTCTGGTGGCTCGGGCAGAGCGGATTTCTGGTGCAATGGCGCGGCCGCCACTTGCTGCTGGACCCTTATCTGTCTGACTCGCTCACCAAAAAGTACGCGGCAACCGACAAGCCGCACGTCCGGATGACGGCGCGGGCGGTTGATCCGGCGCGGCTGGATTTTATTGACGTGGTTACGTCCAGCCACAATCACACTGACCACCTTGACGGGGAAACGCTGTGCCCGCTGCTGCAAGCCAACCCTGAATTGAAACTTGTTGCGCCGGAAGCGAACCGGCAATTTGTTGCCGAACGCCTGGGCATCGATCCGCAACTTCCGCTGGGCCTTCGCGACGGCGAGTCTGTTGCGATGGGCGAGTTTAAGCTGACAGCTGTGCCCGCTGCTCACGAAGAACTGGGCCCGGAATATCTGGGCTACGTTGTGCAGTTTGGCCCGTGGACGCTTTATCACAGCGGCGACACGCTTCTTTACGAAGGCATGGCGGAGCGATTGAGGCAGTTTCGGATCGACGTTGCTCTGCTGCCCATCAATGGTCGCGCCCCGGAGCGGCGCGTGGCCGGTAACCTGGACGCCCGCGAAGCCGCCGAACTCGGAAAGTCCATAGGCGCGCGCG
>JBAUWE010000400.1:0-2745 GCA_049583595.1 Terriglobia bacterium | reverse complement strand
ATGGCGAAGATGGCTGCCGATCCGAAAACGCAGGAGTGGTGGGCCATTATGGGACCCATGCAGCAACCGCTTGAGACGAGGAAAGAGGGTGAGTGGTGGGCCAATATGGAAGAAGTTTTCCACACGGACTGAAAAGGGCGCGATCTATTCCAGGCGGTAAACCCTGGCGGCGTTTCCGTAGAACAGCTTTTGCTGGTTCGCTTCCCCGGCACTACTCGTCAGCAGCGTGAGAGTTTCCACCCATTTTCGCAGCGGCGCAGCCAGTGTGCACACGGGCCAGTCGCTGCCGAACATCACGCGGTCCCATCCGAAGCATTCAATCACGTGCTCAACGTAAGGGCGCAAGTCTTCCGGCGTCCACTTTTCCAGGTCGGCATTGGCCAGGATCCCGGAAACCTTGCAGACGACGTTGGGAAACTTCGATGCTTCCTGAATATGCCGCCGCCAGGGATCAAACACCTGCTCCTTCACCTGAGGATTGCCGCAGTGGTCGAGGATAAAGGAAACCTTCGGACAATCGCTTATCAGTCGAATGACGATGGGCAATTGGCGGGCCCGCACGCAGAATTCAAATGAAAGGCCATAAGCCTCCAGCACCCGGACGTTCTCCGCAAAAAGGCTGGATTGCCCAATCTCGTCCGGCTGGGTGTGCAGCACCCTTCGGATTCCCTTCAGTTTCGGATGGCCGGCGATCTGGTCAAGATAATCTGCGAAGTGCGGTTTCTCCGGCCTTCCGCAGGCGACAACTCCCTCCAGCGGATTATCCTGCTCAGCCAGCGCCAGGATGTGCCGCGTTTCGTCCAGCATGTAGGGTTCATCGACGTCGGCCTCCAGGTGGACGGATTTCTCAATGCCCAGCCCCTCGCCGGCCTTCACATAGTCCTCCATGCGGAAGCTCCTTCGCAGCGAAGGAACGTCGTCCAGCCAAGAGTATCTAAACAAATCCAGGTCCCAGAGGTGCTGGTGGGTGTCAATGATTTTCATGGTTCAGTCCATATCCTTTTTCTGAGATTCTCACTCCAAACATAAATGCGATCAAGTTGTCTCAATCTTCAGCACGGTGTCATTCGTGTCGGGCGCCTCTGCGGGAAGCTGAATGGTCACGCCGTTTCCGCTCCGCTGGAAGCTGAGAATTTCACCGCGAGAAAGAAGACTCACTCGCGATACGTGCCCGACGCCGCTGACTTCCAGGCTTCCTTTCGGCCAGTCGAAGATGTGGAGGTAGGTGGTGCCGCCTTTCGCCGTCGTCCTGCCGTAAGCGAGGTCCTGCAACGAACCATAGGTTGTTCCGTAAATAGACTCCCCGTTAATCGCCAGCCATTTCCCGATTTCACGCAAACGCTCCTGGAACTCGGGCTGAATAACGCCTTCAGGGCTGGGCCCAACATTGAGCAGGAAATTCCCGCCCTTGCTGGCCACATTCACCAGCGTCTGGATCAACATCTTCGCTGACTTATATTTGTGGTCGTTCTTATTGTAGGCCCAGGTGTTGTTGATGGTCATGCAGGTTTCCCACGGCTGGAAGTCTTCCGGGCGCGGCAGGCCCGAAGGCAGCCGGTTCTGTTCCGCCGGGTCGACTCCTGCAATGCGAACACCTTTCACAGGGATGCGGTCCGGTACAAACTGTTCCGGCGTCTCATAATCTCCCGGCGTCCCCAGCCGGTTGTTGAAAAGGCTGCCGGGTGAGAGTTCGCGAAGCATTCGCTGCACGTGGTACCCGTCGTATTTCTCCTGGTTGTTCAGCCCGTCAAACCAGAAAACCGTCGGCTCGCCATACCGTGTAATCAATTCTCTCAACTGCAACTGGAGATAATTCAGATAATTCGGCCACTGCGGGCGCGTGGGCTCGCCGTGCCAGTTCTCCTTCGCCGGCTTTGAAGTATCGCGGAAGTCCGGATGGTGCATGTCCGGCGGCGAATAGTAGTAGCCCAAAGGCATGTCATGCCTGTGGCACGCTTCCACGAGCATCTTCAGGACGTCTTTCTTATACGGCGTGTTGGTGATCTTGTAATCCGTAAAGGAGGAGTCGAACATGCAGAACCCGTCATGGTGCTTGGTCGTCAAAACGATGTATTTCTGGCCTGCCGACTTGGCCAGTTCCACCCAGGCGTCGGGATCGTACTTCACGGGATTGAACTTCTTGTAGAGGTTGACGTATTCCTCCTGAGTGATGTTCCACTTCGGGCTGGGACTCATGATGGGCCACGAGATTTCCACGCTGGCCAGCGATGACGGGTCCCAGTGAATGAACATGCCGAACCGGGCATCCAGCCACCAATCCATCCGCTGCTGCCACCGGCGGCTTCGCTGCCGGTCCGTTTCATTCACTTCACTCCAGGCCGTCGCGACCGCCTGGCGGGTTGGATCGTTTTGAGGCCCGCTGGCGGCCGAGGCCAGCCGGGAAGACAAAGCGGCCGCGCCCCCCGCGCCAACCATACGAAACATATCGCGGCGTCCGATGGTTCCTGTCTTACGGTCCTTCATACCATCCTCCCCTTCAACATAAGCTGCGCACGGGGTTTCCTGACCCCTGGCCGGGTGCGATTTTACATCCAAACCTGTCTGCTGCAAACACTTCATGAGCGTCCCTCTCAGACTTGCCGGATACTACTCCTGCCTGCCCAATCCAAGCGCAGGCTTTTTTCCAGCACTTCCCTGTCTTCGGGCGGCACACACGCCAGGTTCCTCTGAGTGCAATGCTCCCCACAGGAACCGTGCACGGCGGAAAGAACTTCTCGCATCAGA
>JBAUWE010000399.1:0-1561 GCA_049583595.1 Terriglobia bacterium | reverse complement strand
CGGCGAGCTTCAAAGTCTCGGTTGAACACTGCCGGGGCGGACCCGCATCCAGCACCGTCAGCTTGCCCGCTTTGCGCCCCGCCCGCAACACCGCTTCCACCGTTTCCATGGGAATTTCCAGCACCGTGAGGACAGCGTCTGCTGCGGCAATCGCTTCCTGCGCGCTGTCGATGTCTTCCGGCGTGAGGGTGCGGTTGGCGCCTGGATCTACCACAATGGAATTGTTCCCACTGGGATAGATGCTGATGAAAGCGCATCCCGATGACCGTCCGGCTTCGCGCCGCACCCAGTGCGTATCAATCCCGCTGGCCTCCAGATGGCCAACCAGAAAATTGCCGATGATGTCCTTGCCCACCGCGCCGATGAACGTCACCTTCGCTCCCAGGCGCTTGACGGCAACCGCCTGGTTGGCGCCCTTGCCGCCCGGAAAGAATTTCAGGTTCGTCGCCAGTATGTTCTCTCCCTCGCGGGGAGGCCGGTCGGCATTGACCACCACGTCAAAATTGCTGCTGCCCACCACCACCACTCGAACATCTTCAACTGGCTTCACCATGCCCTCCTCATGCCGCGAGTGACAACTTCTTCCGATTTGGGACCCGTAGCGGCGGGTTGACCCCGCCATGTGGCGGCGCAGAGCCGCCGCTGCGCTATGACCTGCCACAACTGTGAACAGGTCGTGATCTCCTCATTCACACGACGGACATTATATCCTCGCTTGCGTACGCGTCGTCTGCCGCCACTTTGAATGCGCCCGCGTTTACACCCGGAACCTTTTCGGCGTATCCTCAAAATATCGCGGCTGTTTGGAAAGGAAACAACGATGAGCAGGACCAGGCAAGTCTCGGTCTGGGTTGACAGCAGCCCCGGACAAATCGCCCGAGTGGCCCGGGCGCTGGCCAAGGCGAGAATCAATATCACCGCCTTTACGGCTTTCTGCATGGGCGGCGAAAGCCCCATTCGGTTGCTGACCACCAGTCCCGCCAGGGCCAAAAAGGTGCTTCGCGATCTGGACGTGCGGGTAACGGAGGAGGACGTCCTAAGGCTCACCTTGCCGGACAAGCCCGGCAACCTCGCGGAAATCGCCGAGCGGCTGGCGCAGGCGCACATCAACGTCGATTACAGTTACGCCACGGCGGCAAAAGGGGCAAAGAAATCCGACCTGGTCCTTGCCGTTTCTGATCTCGCCGGCGCTATGAAAGTCCTGAAGGATGTGTAACGTTCCGGCCCGAGGCCCTGAGGCGCGCCGACCCTGCGGAAAAACGGCACGAAAATGAGTAGCGGCTAAGCGAAGGGATAACGGCCGAGTTCGATGGCGCGGTCCGCCACCTGGCGTTTCAGCCCGATCACGTCCGGCGGAGTGCGGCGCAGGAATCGCCGCAGGATGGCAAGCTGGGTTCGCAGCGTATCGCCTTCGGCAATTCTGCCCAGCGCACGCTTCGATTCCACTTCAATCCGGTCGGCCGCCTCATAGGCGAAGATTCGCGTGGCGTCCATTTCCGTCCGGCAAGCATCGGCGGAAGACTTGCCGATCTTTTTGCGAGTACGGAGCAGCGCGCTTTCC
>JBAUWE010000398.1:0-7545 GCA_049583595.1 Terriglobia bacterium | reverse complement strand
GTCCAGGCCCTGAAATGGTCCCGGTGGAGAAGTCTGATGGCAGCGGGGGGAGCCGACGCCCTGTTTAAGGCGGGATGCTGGCTGCGCAGCGTGCATGATGCGTCCCATCAGGGAACACAGATTATTGAAGCTCGCAGCCTCATCCAGACTGCCGTCGATTTGTCGCGCCAGAAGCAGAGGAATCGCCGGCGCTACGGAAATATGGCATCAAGGATTCTGGAGGCCTCGTTGATGGAAATCGGCGAAACGGGCAATTTTGAAGTGCCGGTCGCACTCACACACGGTGATTTCTGCCTTGCGAATCTTCTTTGGAAAGCCACCGGAAAGCAGCTTGCAGTGATCGACTTCGAGCTGTCGGGTTTCCGGCCCATTTACTACGACCTGTTTGCGTTGATTTCAGACCTGCGGGCCATGCTGTTGAATCCGATGATTCCCAAATCGGTCATCCAGTTGTGGGAAGAGTCATTCTGGCGGGGATATGGGGAGACTTCCACGGAGGTCGCGGCCTTCGTGAAAGGGCTGGCGCTCGCGAGAGTTTTTTATTACCACTTTTCGCGGCTGCTTACCCGGCGGGAACGGAAGGGACTGATTGGCGGCATCAACGCGCAACTCTACCGCACTTTCCTGGAAGACAGGATCATCACTCAGCGATTGGATTTACCGCCGGATTTTGTCCATTCCAGTTGCAACTAGAAGACACCCTTTCCGGCCGCGATTTATAAACTTCTACCAAGTCGAATTTTCCCTAGGAGGACCCATGCCCGATTCGGAACGCGCACGATTTGAATTAGCCTATGCTCCGGGGTTGTATGAAAATCCCGCACCCAACGCCAGCCCGCCGGAGTTCGGCAACAAACGGGACCTGCGCATGGAAATCGCGGAAGAACGAAGAAGCAACCCCACCGAGTACCTGAAGAAGGCGCTTCGATTCTTCTATCGTCACGGATTTGGATTTGTCCTGCGCAAAACCCTCTGGCGTTTTCAATACACGCGCTTTCGGCGAAGGTGCGACGCCTGGCGCGCGCGCGTGGGCGCGAAGCCGGTGACCGTAAGGTTTCTCGACCAGGAATTTGAGCTGCACCCTTCCGGGAAGGGACTGAGCGAAGAGATCATGCTGCTGGGCACCCACGAACCGATTTGCACCAGGGTTTATCTTCAACATCTTCGAAAGGGCGATCACGTCCTTGATGTCGGGTCAAATCTCGGCTACTACGCGCTTCTCGCCGGACGGGCTGTCGGCCCGGCCGGCCGCGTGCTGGGATTTGAACCGGCTCCCGACGTCTATACCATTCTGGCGCGGAACGTGGCTCGCTCAGGGCTAAAGAATATCAGTGTCTTCCCCTGGGCCATCAGTGACTGCAGCAAAGCCATCGAATTTTACGGATCGGAGATACCCAGCTGGGGGAGTCTCATTCGTGAAAAGGACCTTTTACAGGGGCAGCCGACAACGGTTCCTGCGAAAAGGCTGGATGACCTTCTCGATGAGTTTCCAGATTTCCGGCCCACGGTGCTGCGTATGGACGTGGAAGGCGGCGAATTGATGGCCTTGGAAGGGGCACAGCGCCTGCTGCGGGAGTACAAGCCGCGTATCTTTGTTGAAATTCATCCCTTCGCGTTTGAATGGCAGCGCGCCCGCCAGGCGCTCCTGCAACTGCTCGACATGGGCTATTCCTCGGGTGTAGTAATTGAGAGAATCTGGGACGAACCCTGGGCCAGCAATTGGGTAAGGCAGCGCCGCCACTGGTCCGGGTCCACTAAAGAACTGCTGGCGATGATCGAATCGCGGGAAGAGGCGTTGAATACCGGCGTGTTTACTATACTTCTTAAACAGGGGGAATAACGGATCGCCGCCCCTTGATACATTTTCCAGCACGACTCTGTTTTCGTACCTAAAACACCATTGGCTATGAAAGACTTCAGAACGTCTTTCAGGCCTCCGCAAGAGCGATTTACCAGGCGGATTCGACTCTCCTCGTGGATGTGGCTGGCAGGGCTGTTTGGATTGTTCGGCCTGCTGGCCATGCTGGTGATTGCACCGATGGTCCTGCGTCATGGCTTCCTTACCATCCTGGGGATCGTCGCCACTCCGTTTGTGCTGATGGTGCTCGTCCTGGCGTTGCGGGCCGGCCTCCACTATTGGCAGCCCCTGAAATCACAACTGAAGTGGTACCACGGCCTCTGGTTCCTGGTTTTTGCCAGCGCCCTGGTGTTCAGGATTCGCGGCGTTGACCAGATTCAACAAAATCCCGTGGACGCATGGGCGCTGTACCGCATCGGCCTCGAATTCATTGTGAGCATGGCCCTCCTGATCCGTCTTGTGCTGCGCCGCACGCCCTGGCTGGGGTCGATGTTCCGGGGGTTCGTCGGAGTCCTTGCGGCGTTCGGTGTCATTGAACTGGCCTCGAGCGTCTGGTCAGTGTATCCGGCCTGGACATTCTACAAAGCCTGTGAATACCTGATGGATATTGCCCTGCTGGGCGCGGTCCTCGCCACGGTGCAATCCGTTAAGGCGTACCGGGACCTCTTCAATTGGACCTGGATGCTTTACGGGCTGCTTCTGGTTACCACCTGGCTCGGGGTTCTGATTTGGCCGCAGCAGGCCTTGTATCCCAACGGAAAGAACGTCGGTGTGGGAATCCTGGGATTCCGGCTTGAAGGTGTCTTTCCGGCTTTGAGTTCCAACGATGTCGGGACCTTTGCAGGCATCCTGGCGCTCATCGCCTTGTGCAGGCTTCTGCCGATTGCGGCGAGGAAATCAGACCGAGCGTGGTACCTTCTGCTTCTCGTTGCCAGCGTGGCCACCATGGTTGTCTCGCAAACCAGGTCGGCCCTTGCAGGAGTTCTGTTCGGCCTGTTCCTGCTCCTTCTCTTCTCCAGGCGGCTGGGGCTGAGCGCTTTGCTCACCTTTGTGGTGGCCCCTCTCCTGGTAGCCAGCAGCGTGGGGGGATTAATCTGGACATTCCTCGAAAGGGGACAAAGCAGCCAGCAGCTTGAAACCCTCAGCAGCCGCGTTGACTGGTGGTCTTTTGCCTGGCAGACATTCCTGCAACGCCCGCTCACAGGGTATGGCGCCTACGCCGCAGGACGCTTTGCCGTGCTGGCCAAAATCGGTATGAACAAGACTTCAACCATGCACAGCGACTATCTCAGCATGATCGTTGGAACGGGATTCTGGGGGCTCACCCTGTTCGTCGTTGCCCTGGCCGGCACCTGGTGGTTCCTCGCTCGTTACCTTCGCCACTCCACGGCGATGTCCATGGAGCAGCAATTGGCCTATGAGGCGATTGTTGTGCTGGGCCTGCTGACCTTCCGATCCATCTTCATGACCATGCTCACCTGGCACCCTCCCCTGCACTACATGGCCATCGTGGGTTACGCCGAATTCCTGCGCCGCCGGCGGCTGAAAGCGGTTCGCGCGCCGACCCGTGTTATCAGGGACCCTGTCCCTCAATTTGAGGCTGTACCCTCAAACACCTGAACCTGCAACAGCCCCTGGCCATCTCAAAGGACCGTTCTAGTGCCGCTACCCATGAAAAGCCTGACGCTTCCATTTTGTCTCGCAGCATTCCTCACGGTATTAGCCGCGCAGTCTGCGCAGACGTTTCCATCCGCCGGACAGGTCCTCGTGCGGCCCGAGGACAATATTCAGTCGCTTGTTGTGGGGCATCCGCCGGGGACCACGTTCGTCATAACACCAGGGACCTACCGCCTTCAATCCATTCGGCCGAAGGATGGCGACACCTTCATCGGCCAGAAGGGAGCAACGCTTGTTGGCGCTGCCCTGATCGGCGCTTCCGCATGGAGGCAGGGATCGTCAGGTGTGTGGGTGGCGCAGGTCAGCGGAATGACTCCCCAGTCCTCCTACCGGGGTGAATGCGATTCGAAGCATCCGGCGTGCAAGTACCCCGAAGACCTGTTTTTTGATTCGAAGCCTTTCACGAGGGTGGCAAGTCTTTCACAGGTTGGGCCGGGCGCCTGGTTTCTGGACTACAGCACGGAGAAGGCCTACGTGGGGAGCGACCCCGGCGGCCACACCGTTGAGATCAGCATCGCGCAAGCGGCCTTCTGGGGCAGCGCCGGCAAGGTAACGATCAAGGGGCTGGCCATCGAAAAGTATGCGTCCCTGGCCGGCAAAGGAGCGATCAATGCCATGGCCTCGCTCAACGGCTACGGTCCGGTGGGAACGGGCTGGGTGGTGGAATCGAACGATGTTTATCTTAACCACGGAGTGGGCATCCGCGCCAGCGACGGCATGACGGTCCGCAACAACAAGATCCATGACAACGGGCAGATGGGCCTGGCCGGTTCGGGCAGCAACATCCTGGTCGAAGGCAACGAAATCTACGGGAACAATTACGCCGGCTATGCCTACGACTGGGAAGCCGGGGGAGTCAAGTTCGCCATGTATTCCACCCACGTGACCCTGGACAGCAACTACGTGCATGACAACAAGGGGCCGGGATTGCACGGAGACATCGGTGACGATGATTTCGTTTTTGAGAACAACCACACGGCCCGGAACTGGGGCAGCGGAATCCATTGGGAAATCAGCTACCATGCCGTCATTCGCAACAACCGCATAGAAGACGATGGCATTTCACCGGATGGGACCGGCTTCTGGTACGGAGGCGGCATCCTGGTTTCGAACTCTTCGGACGTGGAAGTCTACGGCAACACGGTGACGGATTGCACGAACGGGATTGGAGGCACCGAGGCTGACCGCGGCGTGGACTCCAAAACGGGGATCCCCTACAACCTCAAGAACCTGTACGTCCACGACAACACCATCACCCAGAAAACCGGCTTCGCCGCCGGTATTGTGAAGTCTTCAAAACTCGATAATTCTGTCTTTACCTCCTGGAACAACCGCTTCAGCAACAACACTTATCACCTGGGATCCAAGGCTGGAAGATTCTTTGAATGGTTGAATTCCCCGCAGGCACTTGCGGCCTGGCAAAGACACGTCTGGAACCCTTGAACTCCGGAACGCAGGATAGGCAGGGCCTTCAGCAATCTCCCTGATTGCGCATTCCCCGTGGAGGGCATACCGGCAGTCGAGTTGCACTGTCGAGCCTATTGAGAGGTTGATATGATCACTGCAACCAGAACAGCCCCTGTTTTCTCCAAGGCCGTGGGTCGTGGGGCCGTAAGCCCGTTGCCTCGAATCGTTACCACCAGCTGGGATGACGGCGATGCTCGCGACTTCCGGGTTGCCGAAATGCTTCATGCGCGCAACCTGCCGGCAACGTTTTATGTCCCCATCACCGGCCACCAAGGCCCTCACGCCCTGGGGAAAAATGATTTAAGGTCCCTCAGCGACCAGGGATTTGAAATCGGCGGACACGGATTCTCCCACCGCATCCTCCCACAATGCTCCAAAAGGGTGGTCATCCAGGAAGTGGAAGTTTGCAAGCATAGCCTCGAAGATATTCTGGGAGGCGAGGTCAGGATGTTTGCCTACCCCCGGGGCCGCCACAGCAGCGTGGCCGTCCGGTCTGTGAAACAGGCGGGCTACGTGGGCGCCCGGACAACGGAGATGTTCTCACTCGGACTCCATTTCGACCCCTACAGGATGCCCACCACCATGCACGTCTTCCCTCACACCAAGTCGGAGTACATGCGGAACATGGCAAGGGCTGTGGATGTGGGAAGGGCGTGGAGATACCTGACCCAATTGTGGCAGGTGGAAAGCTGGGTGGAACTGGCAAAAATCCTGTTTGATTCCATTCTCATGGGGAGCGGAGTGTTCCACCTTTACGGCCATTCCTGGGAAATTGAAAAGTTGGGACTCTGGGACGATCTCGAAGAGGTCCTGAACTACGTGGCCAATCGGAAAGATGTCCTTTACCTGCCGAACAGCAAGGCCCTGGAATACCGGACTGCCAAAACTTTCCTGCCACTCAAAAACCACTGCGAGATTGAAGGATGAAAGTTCTTCTCGTCCACAACGAGTATCAGCAACCCGGCGGTGAAGACATTGTCTTCCGGCTTGAGCACCAGCTTCTCTCCGATTTTGGACACCGTGTCGTCACCTATCAGCGTAGCAATCACGAAATCAGCCGTTATTCAACCGCCCGCCGGTTGCTGCTGATCCGCCAGATGACCTGGGCCGCTGACACCCAACGGGATATGGCCAGGCTCCTCAGCCAGGAGCGCCCCGATATCGTTCACGTCCACAATACGTTCACGCAGATTTCGCCCTCCATCTACGCGGCGTGCAGAGAAGCTGAGGTTCCGGTGGTACAGACCCTGCATAATTTCCGGCTGCTTTGCCCGAGCGCTACTTTTTACCGCGCCGGCCACGTTTGCCATGAATGTGTAACAACAGGCCTGCATCGAAGCGTCCTGCACGGATGCTATCGAAATTCCCGCTGGGCCAGCGCAGCCGTGGCGGGAATGCTGGCAACGCATCGCAGGCTTCCGACGTGGAGCCATAACATTTCAAGTTATATTGCCCTGACAGAATTTGCCCGGCAGCAGTTCATCCGGGGAGGACTTCCGGGTGAAAAAATCTGCGTCAAGCCCAATTTTGCCGCTCCCGACCCCGGCCAGGGAACGCAAAGCGGCGGTTATGCCATCTTTGTCGGCCGCCTGTCTCCTGAAAAAGGACTGCAGACCTTGCTGGAAGCCTGGCATCGCCTGGGAAATTCCATCGAGCTTCGCATTGTGGGTGACGGACCTTTGCGGGCTGAGTTGACGAATTATGTTGAGCAGGCAGGCCTGTCGTCGGTCCGCTTTATGGGCCGCCTGGATCGTTCAGCCACCCAGGAAGCCATCAAGGGGGCCCTCTTCCTGATCTTGCCCAGCGTCTGCTACGAGAATTTTCCCATGACCATCGTGGAGGCTTTTGCCGGCGGAACGCCGGTCATTTGTTCCCGCCTGGGGGCCATGCAGGAGATTGTCACCCACCGGCATACGGGCCTGCATTTTGACCCTGGCAGCAGCGAGCATCTCGCGGAAAGTGTTTCCTGGGGATGGGCGAATCCGGCCCGCATGCGCGCTATCGGAAGGGCGGCGCGCCGCGAATTCGAACTGAAATATACGGCCGAAAAAAATCATTCGCTGCTGATGGACATCTATCATCACGCCATGCAGGAACCGTCCCCCGTATGCGACCCCTGTGAATCCCGGAGCGAGCTTGTCGCAGCGTCCAGCCCGGACATCCGCTAGATCCCATCTGGCCCATTCCCAGGACAACGGAGGCAAAAATCCCATGCCAGTCTTTCGCGTGCTTGGAGTGCCTGTCAACGCCATCCAGATTCCCGGAGCCATTGCGACGATGGAGGAATGGATCCGCGACAAAAGCGGGACGCATTTTGTTGCGGTCACGGGGATGCACGGCGTGGTGGAGGCGCAACATGAGCAGACATTCAAACGCATTTTAAACTCGGCTGACCTGGTTGTTCCGGACGGGATGCCGCTGGTGTGGATCGGGCGCCGGCATGGATACAAGATGCCCCGCCGCGTTTACGGTCCCGAACTGATGGAAACTTTTTTCAGGGCGACCGGAAGCCGCTACAGCCACTACTTCTACGGGGGAGCTGA
>JBAUWE010000397.1:0-2418 GCA_049583595.1 Terriglobia bacterium | reverse complement strand
GCACAGATCCGGACGCTCAAAGAGGTGCTGGCCTCGGCACTGGGGGTTGCCGCCGTCGTCGACAAGGTTCGCGAAATCTACTTTGTGGACAACATCAAGATTCACCTGGATCGTGTTCGGGGGCTTGGCAAATTCCTGGAAGTCGAAGCCTTTGTCAAGAAAGGAAACCTGCGCCACGGGCGCAAGCAGGCGGAGCAAATGAAAGAAATGTTTGGAGTTCTTCCCGATGACATCCTCTCCCACTCCTACTCAGACCTGATTCTTGAACGTCGCGGCAAGCGGCCACCAGCGCGGCGACGACCTCGTATTCTGCCTATAGCTTGATGGCCGCCGGGGATTGTGCCACAATGGGTTCAGCGGGAGTATGAGGAAAAGGGTGGCTCAACTGATTCGAATTGATACCTTAACGCAAGTGCTATTCATAGCGCAGGAGAAGAAGTGTACTCCGATCTTAAAACACTGATCGATCTCCAACATGTAGATCAGCAAATCGCCGATCTTTCATCCCAAATTGATACCTTCCCCAGCAATATCCAGGCCATAGAAAAACAACTGAGTGATTTTATCCACGCGCACGAGGAGCGCCAGCAGCATCTGAGCGCCAACCAGAAAGAGCGCCGTGATATGGAAGGCGAAATCCAGATGATTCGCCAGAAAATTTCCAAGCACAAGGACCAGCTTTACCTGGTAAAGACCAATGAGCAGTACCGGGCCATGCTGAAGGAAATCGAGGGCGAGGAAGCCAGAATCCGGGGCATTGAAGACCGCATCCTGGAAAAGATGATCGAATCCGAGGAACTCCAGAAGCTGGTGACGGAGGCCGAGGGCCGTCTGGAGTCTGAAAAACAGCGCGTGGCGCAGGAAAAAGCCGATCTCGAAGCGGCCGCCAGGGCCGCCACCGATGAACGCGACCACTCGGTCAGTGACCGCCAGGAGCTTGCGGCAAAGCTCGGCGACGGTATTCTGAGCCATTACGAGTTTGTCCGCAAGGGCCGGGGCGGCCTGGCTCTGGCGGAAGTCCGCGGGGGAAAGTGCATGGGGTGCAACGTCATGCTGCGCCCGCAGCTTTACTACGACGTCCGCGCGGGCGAAGGCCTTTACGAATGTGAAAACTGCGCTCGCATCCTCTACTCCAGTGAACGCCTGAGCCCCACGCCGGAGGCAGAGGGAAACGGCCAGCCGGCAGTGGCGCCAAATTAGATTCCATCCCTGGCCGGGTAAGCCCCGACAGGAATTAACTCGCATTGCGCTTCTTCGCCATTTGGCATCCCGGCGCTAAAAACTCCTGACCCATGCCCAATCCATCATCCGAAGACAAACAAATCATCGCCCACATTGACGGCGGTTCACGCGGCAATCCCGGTCCCGCGGCCTACGCCGTGGTGGTCAGTGCAGAGGACGGAACCCGTCTGGATTCGCTTTCCAGATACCTGGGACATGCCACCAACAACGTGGCGGAATACGAGGGACTGCTGGCCGCGCTCGACTACGCGCTGGAGCACAACCACCGGCGGCTGAAAATCATTACGGATTCGGAACTGATGGCGCGCCAGATTAATGGGCGGTACAAGGTCAAGAATCCCAGTCTCAAGGTGTTGTACGACCGAGCGCGGACGTTGATCGCGCAGTTCGACGCGTTTCGCATTGAACACGTCCGGCGCGAACACAACCGCGAAGCAGATCGACTGGCAAACGAAACCATGGACGCTGCTTCAAAGCACAAGAAACCGCCACAGGCGCCTCCCGCAGAACCCCAATCTCTCCGCGCAACAGCCACCTACCACCAGGGTGTGCTGGAACTGGACGGCTCCCTTCCGCTTGGCGAAGGCGAACAGGTCAAGCTGAAAATCGAGCGCAAGAAGTAGCGGCCCATCCCCCCTGGAAACCTCCAGTTGGATAATCCTTTACATCATGAACCGAGCCAATTAAACTACGGCCCGTTAAAACTTTCTTGTGGGCAACACGCCAGATTTGCAGTACCCTTTTCACCCTGGGAGGGAGTACGACAATGAAATCAAGGAGTGGCCGTTGGTCTCTCTTTCTCGTCCTGTTTCAGGCCGGACTGGCCTTCAATTGCGGCCAGAGAGCACCGGACAATCCCGAAACCAGCACCAAAGACATTTCCATATCCATAACTCCAAGCACCTCAGTCGTAGCGCTCAATCAGAGTTTGCAATTCTCGGCACAAGTCACTGGTGTAAGCTCACCGGATGTCACCTGGGGTATCCTCAATCCCAGTCCTGCCAAGGGCACCATCGATTCGAACGGTCTATAAACGGCTCCGGGTACGGCACCCGCTACTTCTATCACCATCATTGCGCAAATTGTTGGGCATCCCACCAAGACCGCCCTGGCCGGCGTATGGCTCCAAGGGCCGGGGAAGGTTTCACCCACCAACAATCCGTTGGTGGCCCAGTA
>JBAUWE010000396.1:0-4022 GCA_049583595.1 Terriglobia bacterium | reverse complement strand
GGTCTGGTGGCGCCTATGGTTAAGGCGAAAACGCCGGTGGAGCGCGAACGACTCTTTGATTGTGAACATTTCCGGTTGTGGCGCCTGCGCGGACAATCGCCTTTTACCGTCGGCGCCGCGGGTATGCCCCGCGTGCTGGTATGCATAGAGGGCGCGGGGCAGGTCGAGCACGGCGGCGCCACTTATGAAGTCGGGAGAGGCGATGTATGGCTCTTGCCGGCGGTGGTCGGAGCGTGTGCTTTTCGGCCGCGCGATACAGTGAGCTTGTTGGAAATTGCGCTACCAGAATAAGTTGCAACCGGGCAACAACGGGATGGCTGGCCGGGCCGGAAACTCTGCTTGCTATGGCAAGAATTCGGAGGCAAAAGGTTCGTGAAAAAACTGATTGTTTATGATCTGGACGGCACACTTGCCGAAAGCAAATCGTCTCTTGATCCCGAAATGTCGGCACTGCTGCATGATCTTCTCGGGATCGTCAAAGTGGCCGTGATTTCCGGAGGTGATTGGCCGCAGTTTGAAAAACAACTGCTCTCCAATCTTCCCCATGACGAACGACTGGTGAACCTGTCCCTCCTTCCTACCTGTGGAACCAAATTCTTCCAATACACAGGGGATTGGAAAAAGATCTATTCAGAAGATTTCACCGCGGATGAAAAAGCGAAAATCGTCGGGTCTCTAAAGAAGGCAGTTGGAGTGGCGGGCTTCAAGGTCGAAAAGGTCTGGGGAGAGGTTATTGAAGACCGGGGAAGCCAGATAACATTTTCCGCACTGGGGCAGCAGGCCCCCTTGGAAGAAAAGAACAAATGGGACGCCGATTTCACCAAGCGTAAGAAGATCAAGGCAATCCTTGACACCTTTATTCCCGAGTTTTCTGTATGCATGGGTGGCGCGACATCCATCGATGTCACCAAACCTGGCATTGACAAAGCCTACGGAATCAGAAAACTACGCGACATCCTGGGCATTTCATTAAAAGGGATGATCTTTATAGGTGATGCCTTGTTCGTGGGAGGGAACGACTATCCGGCCGAAGAAGCAGGTGTCGTTTCCATCCCAGTTGGAGGTCCCAACGAAACTAAACGGGTTACCGAAGCCATTATCGCTTGTTTAGAGGGTGATCAGCCGGTATGACCTTGGGAGGGAAGTTGATGAGTGGACTTAAGTTGCAGCGCCTGGGGATGCTGATGGAGCCGGAACCTGGCAATCCCCAGGAAGCCGAAGGCGTCCTGAATCCGGCAGCGGTTCGTGGCCCCGATGGCGAGCTCTACCTCTTCCCGCGGCTGGTCGCGCAGGGCAATTACTCGCGCATCGGCATTGCTCGAGTGCGGTTCAATAAGGCCGGCGATCCGTCAGGCGTGGAGCGACTGGGCATCGCACTGGAGCCGGAAGCTGATTATGAGCGGCGGCCCGACGGCGGGGGTGGCTGCGAGGATCCTCGTATTACATTCGTGGAACCGCTCCATGGCTACATGATGACTTACGCCGCCTTTTCGCCCCAAGGCCCACGGATCGCCCTGGCCCTCTCGAAGGACCTCTTCCGCTGGGAGCGCCTGGGACTCGCGGCCTTTGGTCCGTATCAAGGCATCGAATTCGACAACGTGGATGACAAAGACGACAGCCTCTTTCCCATCGCCATTCCTAACCCATCCGGGCACGCGGAACTGGCCATCCTCCAACGGCCGCTTTTCCCTGGCACTCGACCCGAGGAGACCGCCCGCCACCCCGCCTCCCGTGAGGTGGATCTTGATCGGGAAAGCATCTGGATTTCGTACTGCCCGGTGGCTTCGGAAGGGCATGAACCAAATCGCCTCGGCCAGTTTGCCTCCCATCATCGGCTGGCGACTCCGGTGTCGCCCTGGGAGCGGCTCAAAATCGGCGGCGGCACTCCGCCCGTCCTGACCCGGCACGGCTGGCTGATCATTTACCACGGCGTGAGCGAATTGGTGAAGCCGGGCAACAACCGACACCCGCTGTGCTACTCGGCCGGTGTGCTGATGCTCTCGAAGCAGCATCCTCAGTTGATCCACTATCGTTCGGTAGAGCCGGTGTTAACGCCGGTCCTGCCGCAAGAACACCGAGGGACCATCGCCAATGTCGTGTTCCCCACCGGCATCGACCGGCGCGACGATCTTGGCACACCGGACCGCTTCGACGTCTATTATGGGATGGCTGACAACAGGATTGGTGTGGCACGCCTTGACGTGCCGGATTCCCTGCCGCGGGAAGGAGTCGCTGACGCGCCGGGGGGCAAAGGTGTGACGCAGATGAGTCCGGAAATTCGATAGCGTCAGATCTCCGATTTTCCAAGGCCCCTCTGGACCGAAACTCGCAGAGGTAACAAGCAAAGGAAGGTAGTCATCATGAAACCGAATACAGATAAGCCCGAGTCTCCTGAATCAAGGCCGGGAACCAAGTCCGAATCCAAGCCCGATGCGAAGGACGATTTGAAATCGCTCCCCATGCCTGAACTCCAGAAGAAGCTGGGGGCATCGCCGGACGGCCTCAGCCAAGCCGAAGCTCAGAAACGGCTGGCGCAATACGGTCCCAACGAGATCGAAGAAAAGAAAACCAATCTGTTCCTGAAGTTCCTCACCTATTTTTGGGGCCCCATCCCGTGGATGATCGAAGTGGCGGTGATTCTGTCGGGCGTGGTCCGGCACTGGCCGGATTTTTTCATCATCTTTTTTCTGCTTCTTTCCAATGCCGTCGTGGGGTTCTGGGAAGAGCACCAGGCGGGCAACGCCATCGCCGCTCTGAAGGCCAAGCTGGCGGTCAATACCACGGTGAAACGGGGTGGGAAGTGGGTCACTCCGGCGGCGCGTGAGTTGGTGCCGGGCGACGTCATCCGGGTGCGCCTGGGTGACATTATTCCGGCGGACGCGCGCCTGTTGGAGGGTGATTCGGTGGAGGTGGATCAGTCGGCGCTGACCGGCGAATCTTTGCCCGTCACGCGCAAACCTGGCGAGGCGGTGTTCTCAGGGTCGATTATCCGCCGGGGCGAAACCGACGCCATGGTTTATGCCACCGGTACGAACACCTACTTCGGCAAGACCGCGCAACTGGTGCAGGAGGCTCACACCGTCAGCCATTTCCAGCGCTCCGTGCTGAAGATTGGCGACTACCTGATCATTCTCGCTGCGTTTCTGGTAGCAGTGATTGTTACCGTCGCGCTCTTCCGTCACGACCCGGTCATCGATACGTTGGAGTTCGCCCTGGTGCTTCTGGTAGCTGCGATCCCCGTGGCGATGCCCACGGTGCTGTCCGTGACCATGGCTGTGGGCGCACGTCTGCTGGCGAAAAAAGAAGTGATTGTGACCCGGTTGTCGGCAATCGAGGAACTGGCGGGTGTGGACATACTGTGCTCGGACAAGACGGGCACCCTGACCCAAAACAAGCTGAAGTTGGGCGAGCCTTTCAGCGTGAACGGCATCCCTGCCGACCAGGTCATCCTCTGGGCTGCACTCGCTTCGCGCGCGGAAGACAAGGACACCATTGATCTGGCGGTGATTGGTGGGGTAAAAGACGACAAAGCGCTGAAAAGCTACCAGGAGCTTCATTTCCAGCCCTTCGACCCGGTGCATAAGCGCACCGAAGCCACCATCAAAACCGCGGACGGAAAACAGTTTTTTGTAGCCAAGGGAGCGCCGCAGGTGATTCTGGAGATGTCGGTGAACGCGGGTGAGGTAAAGCCCGCCGTCGAGAAAGCCATCAATGAATTTGCGGCACGCGGCTTCCGTTCATTGGGGGTAGCCCGGGCAGATGAGGAAGGCAAGTGGCAGTTTGTCGGCGTGTTGCCCTTGTTCGATCCGCCGCGCGAGCAGGCCAAAGCAACCATCGCGAGTGCTCGGCAGATGGGCGTGAATGTCAAGATGGTGACGGGCGATCAAATGGCCATTGCCCGAGAGACCGCCCGACAACTGGGGCTGGGCACGAACATCCTCGACGCCAGCTCTTTGGGCGACGAGAAGCGACAGGACACGGAGCAATCGGCCAAGGCCATCGAAATGGCCGACGGTTTCGCC
>JBAUWE010000395.1:0-6785 GCA_049583595.1 Terriglobia bacterium | reverse complement strand
CAATGGTGAGATAGAAGTGGGGAATCGGACCCAGGCTCTGAGCGAGCCGCTGCGCAATTGTCTTTCGCATCTGGCTGAGGGGCTCATCGCGAAATTCGGGGCCTTGCGGAGCAAACTGCGGCGAGGGAGCACTCGGAGCGCCTGCGGCCGTTGCCGACTCGACATCGCGGCGGATGATGCGGCCGCCGGGACCTGATCCCTGAATGGATGCCAGATCCAGCCCGGCGTCGCGCGCAATGCGGCGGGCCAGGGGTGAAGCCAGAATGCGCCCTCCGGTGGCGGCAGGCGTGGGCGCTGCGGGCTGTGGCGCCGGGGCAGCAGCGGCAGGCTGTACGGGCTGAGCGGCTGGAGCTTCTTTGGGCTCGGCAGGAGCTTTTGCTGCGGGCGCCCCGCCATTGGACGAAATGAGCGATGAAATATCCTCTTCGGCTTTCCCGATGACGGCCAGCATCTGCCCGACCGGCACGGTTTCTCCGGCGGACACGAGGACCTTGCGCAGGACGCCGGAAGCCATCGATTCGACTTCCATATCCACTTTGTCGGTTTCAATTTCAACCAGAGGGTCACCGTTGGCGACCTGCTCGCCTTCGTTCTTAAGCCATTTCAGGACCTTGCCCTCGGTCATGGTGTCGCTGCCCTTGGGCATGAGAACTCGAGATGCCATGCGTAACCTCGCGGAGAAAATTGGCCGGGCTAATTCTTATACGTTACCCGGTGAACGGCGTCCATCACACGGGCCTTGTCCGGTGCGTGAAGGTGTTCCAGCGGCTTGGAGTAGGGCATGGGAACATCGATGCCCGTTACACGCAGGATGGGAGCATCAAGATAATCGAAAGCCTGGTGTTGGATGGTATCCACAACCTGGGCACCAATGCCGCAGAAAGGCCAGCCTTCTTCCACAACAACGGCCCGGTTGGTTTTCCGGATGGACTGGAGGATGGTTTCGGTGTCGAGCGGACGAAGCGTTCGCGGGTCGATCACCTCGGCGTCAATGCCTTCCTTTTCAAGCTCCTCGGCGGCCTCGAGCGCCACGTGGACCATTTTGGCGTGGGCAATCAGGGTGACGTCGTTACCCGGGCGCTTGATATCCGCAACGCCCAGCGGAATGGTGTACTCGCCTTCCGGAACTTCTCCCTTCAGCCCGTAGAGAACTTCCGATTCGATAAAAATGACCGTGTTGTTGTCGCGGATCGATGATTTCAGCAGGCCCTTGGCATCCGCGGGTGTGGAAGGCGTCACCACCTTGAGGCCCGGAATGTGGCAGAACCACGATTCCAGCGCCTGGGAGTGTGTGGCTGCAAGCTGATGGCCCGCGCCGCCCGGCCCCCGGACCACCATAGGCACGCCGAGCTGCCCTCCGGACATGTAGAGCATCTTGGCTGCGCAATTCACAATTTCATCGAGAGCCAGCAGTGAAAAGTTGAAGGTCATCATCTCGACGATAGGCCGCAACCCTGTCATGGCCGCGCCCACGCCCAGACCCGTAAAGCCCAGTTCGGTGATGGGAGTGTCAAGGACGCGCTTGGGGCCGAATTCGTCCAGCAATCCTTTGGTGACTTTATAGGCGCCGTTATAGGCGCCGACTTCCTCGCCCATCAGGAAGATCGTCTCGTCACGCTGCATTTCTTCGCGCATTGCCTGATTCAGCGCCTCGCGAAAAGCTATTACGGCCATGGGTGTTCCTCACTTTTTCTTTAATGCGGTGTTTGAGTGGCCCGGGCGTCTCTCAAGGTTCACACAGCCAGGGCCGCCGCAGATTGACAAAACTTTGAAATCTTAGCTCATCCCGATTTACGGAAGATAAACATCCGTGTACATATCTTCAGGCGCCGGATCCGGGCTTTCATCCGCAAAAGTCACGGACTGGTCGACCACCTCGTGGATCCTGCTGTCGAGGTCGTCGATATATTCCTGATTGATAATGCCAAGAGATTCCAGGGTGGAAGAGAAGCGCTTGATGGGGTCTCGCTGCCGGTGCTCGGCCAGTTCTTCTCGCGTGCGGTAGGCGCCGTGGGCGGGGTCCGACATCGAGTGGCCCACAAAGCGATAGGTCCTGGCCTCAATCAGCGTGGGAAGATCTTCTTTGCGCGCCCGCTCGATGGCTTCGGAAAGCCCATCGTAGACCGACAGCACATCCATTCCGTCCACTACGGCGCGCGCCATGTCATACGACCCGGCTTTTTCTGAAAGGTCCCGGATGGCGGAAGTCTTCAGAATGGGCGTTCCCATGCCAAACTCGTTGTTTTCGATAATATAGATGACGGGCAGCTTCCACAACTGGGCAAGATTCAGGGACTCATGGAACGCCCCGATGTTGACCGCCGCCTCGCCAAAGAAACAGAGCGTGACCCGCTGCTGGTTCAGATACTTGGCGGAAAAGGCCACGCCCGCAGCCAGCGGGATGTGCCCGCCCACGATGGCATGGCCGCCCAGGAATCCCAGGCTCTTATCGAACAGGTGCATCGATCCGCCTTTGCCCTTCGAGTAGCCGGTCCTCTTGCCGAAAAGCTCCGCCATGATGGGGCCCGGCTCCATCCCTCGCGCCAGAGCATGGCCGTGATCGCGATAGGAGCAGAGAATGGCATCCTGTGGTTCGAGCGGCGCGATGGAGCCCACCGAGGTAGCTTCCTGCCCGATGTAAAGATGGCAAAACCCGCCGATCTTCCCCAGCGTGTACATTTCCGCTGCTTTCTCTTCAAAGCGCCGGATCAATAGCATCTTCTCCAAAAGGTCTTTCAGAAATTGCGGATCTCGATGGCGTGCACGTTCCTGCTGTTCGGCCAGTTGGGCATCGGCCCCACTGGCGTCGGAAACATGCACAGCGCCTCGGCTGGAATTGCCGGATTTCATATTAAGCCTCCTGCGATTTTCCTGTTCTCCCCAAAATGCGCGAGTTTTGCTAGTGTAATTTCTCGCTGGCCGTTAGGCAAACGGGTACAAGGATAACCCAATATTCTACAATAAGCCTACGTTTTTGGGCAGGGGTTGGTCCATGCGACTCGTTTATTGAAGCTATAGAAGAAACTTATAGGAGGCAGACGGAAGATGAAAGCTTACACGCAATATCTGTGGTTTAACACGAAGGAAAAGCGCGAGTTTATCAACATCACTGCGGAACTCGAAAAGGCACTCGATGCCGCCAGTATCCAGGAAGGACTCGTTCTGGCTTCCGCCATGCACATCACGGCGGGAGTCTACATTAACGACGCCGAGAACGGCCTGATCGCCGACATCGACGAGTGGCTGGAAAAACTCGCCCCCTTCCGCGCCGATTACCGCCACCACCAGACAGGCGAAACCAATGGCGACGCCCACCTCAAGAACCTTCTGGTGGGCCACCAGGTGCTGGTGCCGGTCACCGAGGGCCAGCTTGACCTGGGCCCCTGGCAGCAGGTTTATTACGCCGAGTTTGACGGCCAGCGCCGCAAGCGTGTCCTGATCAAGGTGCTGGGAGAGTAGCCACGGCGGACGGGGCCTTTATTCAGCCCCGTTCACTCGATCTTTTTCCCGTTGGTGTCGTAGACCTCGAGCGGGCCGTATTTCTTTAGAACGTCTTTGATCTGCTTGCCGTTGCCGACGCAGATCACCTGGAGATGGTCGAGATCGATATACTCCCTGGCTGTTTTCTGCACCACCTGCGGCGTCACTTTCGCCACCTCCTCGGGATACTGGTCCCAGTAATCCTGAGGAAGCTTGTAGTAGTCCACGGTCAGCCAGGCGTGCAGCAGGGTTGAGGGTTGTTCCAGCGAAAGGGCAAAACTGGCCACAATGGCGCGACGGGACTCGTCCAATTCCTTTTCCGGCACGTCCTCATCCCGGATCTTCTTGAACTCATCCATCAAGGCTTTCATCGAGCCGTCCGTCACCGCCGTGCGGACCTCCGTCGAGGCGATCCAGGGGCCGGGGTAGATGTCTGATCGGAAGTAGCTGTAGGCGCCGTAGGTATAACCTTTCTCCTCGCGCAGGTCCAGGAACAGCCGCGCTGCCGGACCGCCGCCCAGAATGTGGTTGGTCACCACCAGCGGGATGTAGTCAGGATCATTGCGGCGCAAAGACTGGTCTCCGGCCATGATGTTGGTCTGGACGGAATCCGGCCGGTCCACCAGAACTATCCTGGCTGCCGCAGGCTTGGGAACCGGCGGGAGTTTACCGTTGCTGACAGCATGGCTTTTCCAGGCGCCGAAATACTTTTTGATGAGCGGCACGATGGTGTCGTAGTCAACGTCGCCCGCCACGCCGAGGATCGCGTTATTGGGCGCGTAGTAATCGCTGTGGAACTTCTGCAGTTCCTCGCTCGTCACTTTATTGACTGAGGCCGGTGTCGCGGCGACTTCGGAAGCCGGAAAATCTCCATAGAGCACGCTGTAGAACCGCTCCCGCGCCAGGAAGCTGGGCTCCGATCGCATCTGCTGCAGGTTGGCGAGCTGCCGCTTCTTGTATTTGGCCAGCTCATCCTGCGGGAACGTTGGGTTCAGGACCACATCACTCATCAATTCCAGGATGCGATCGGTGTTTTCAACCAGGCCTGAAGCCGTCACGCTTGAAACGTTGCTGCCGAAACTTGCGGAAGCGCCCAGGCTGGCTCCGATGTCATCAACGTCCCCGGCAATCTGTGCGCTCGATCGATGGGTTGTGCCTTCGCGCAGCATGTCGGCGGTGAACTTGGCCAGGCCGGGAAGGTCGCGAGAGTCTTCGAGCGCGCCGGTTTTGATCCAGAGCATGAAGGCAACCGTCGGCAGCTTGTGTTGCTCCAGCACCAGAACGTCAAGCCCGTTGTCCAGTTTGATTTCACGGGGACGCGGCAGCTTGACGCGCAGAATCTCTTTGTTGACGGGCGCGCGATTCAGCCGCACCACCTTGCTGAGCGGAACCGACTTGCTGCCCTCCATGCCTTGCCCGAAGAGTGTGCCGCTCCCGGCTGCGAATGTGAGCACCGTAATGACCAGAACAAGAAATGTCCGTTTCACGTTCATCCTCCTCTAGCGGCTTGCCGCCGTGGTTTCCTTTTTGGCCGGCAGGTCAATCACCACGGCCTGCTCCCGGGGAATCAGATACTTGTCCGCAACGTCTTTCACCTGCGCCGCGGTCACGGCATTGAATTTGTCAAAGATGGTGTTGATCAGGTTGGGGTCGTTGAACTTCACGGTGTATTCGCCGATGCGCATGGCCGTATAAAGGTCCGACTGCCGGGCCTGGATCTGCTGCCGGCGAAACTGCGCGCGGGCCTTGTCCATTTCGGCGTCCGTCACGCCGTCTTTCTTGACCGCCGCGATTTCATCTTTGGTGGCGTTCTCCAGATCTTCAACCTTGACGCCGGGTCGCGGCACCGCCACCACGTAGAAAAGGCTGTCACCGGTACGCGCGTCCGCCTGCACCTGGACCGAGGTGGCCAACTGTTTGTCCTTCACCAGATGCTGGTAGAGCCGCGAACTTTCGCCCGTGCTCAGAATGTTGGCCAGCACCTGGAGCGCGTAATTGTCCGCCGTGTTCCCCGGGGGGATGTGGAAGGCCATCAGGATCATGGGCAGGCGCGCCAGCGGGTCCATCATGGTTTCCCGCCGTTCGCCGTAATGTTCGGGCTCGGTGAGGTCCGGCTTGGGCGGCGCCGGCTGCGAGGAAATGTCGCCAAAATATTTCTTCACTTTTTCCAGCGCCTCGGTGGGATCCAGGTCGCCTACCAGGGTGAGCACGGCGTTGTTCGGCGCATAGTAAATGCGGAAGAAATTCTGCACGTCCGATACGGTGGCCGCGTTCAGGTCCGCCATGGAACCGATGATCGAGTGCTTGTAGGCAAAGTTGTCGTAGGCAAGGTTGTCGATTTCCAGATAGGCCTTGCCGTAGGGCTGGTTGTCGATGCCCAGGCGCCGCTCTTCCTGAACGGCGTTGCGCTGGTTGTCCAGATTGGCTTTGTTCACGGCCAGTGAGCGCATTCGGTCGCTTTCAAGGAAGAGCGCGAGGTCCAGCTGGTTCCGGGGCAGCATTTCGAAATAGTTGGTGCGGTCCTCGCTGGTGGTGCCGTTCATGTCGCCACCGTTGTTTTCAATCAGGATCATGTGCTCGCCCTTGCCCACGTTTTTCGAGCCCTGGAACATCATGTGCTCAAAGAGGTGCGCAAATCCCGTCCTGCCGGGCCGTTCGCTGTGCGACCCCACGTTGTAGGTGACGGAGATGGCAAAGACCGGCGCGGTGTGGTCCGGAGCAATAATGACTCTCAGGCCGTTCTCGAGGCGCTGGTCGGTAAAATTCAGGTGGGGGACGCGGAGTTCCGCGGCCGCCAGCGCCTGCGCCAACAGCAATACAGACGCCAGCAACAAAGTGCCTGCTCGGTATCTTTTCATGTGCATGCTCCCTGGAGCCTCAAATCGTAAATTGTTAATCGGTTAGGAGGCTGGAATCCTCAGACCTGGTTTCGGTTTTTCAACTTCCTGCTGCCATCGTTCTGCTTTAAAGGAAAAATTGACATGACCTGTATTTATGAAAACAACTGCCAGAATTATACCTCAGCTTTATCTGCGGAGTCTCTTTTCAGAATCGATCGAAGATCGCAAATTCCAGGAACAGTGTTTTGAATTCGCCGACCGTTCTTTCCGGGATGCCAAGCTGAACGACTGCGCTACAGAGCAATGGGCTGAGCAGAGCCAGGAGCGGACACTCAAAAGCCCATGGCGACGCAAAGCGCGGCGACGTCGCCGATGCGCTCATCGAGTTGTGCCGGCACCACTTGGCACACGGCGGTGGAGTAAGGAAGCGCCTCACGCTGCAGGACCTCGCGCGCCGGGCCCAGC
>JBAUWE010000394.1:0-3346 GCA_049583595.1 Terriglobia bacterium | reverse complement strand
CTCAACTAGGACGAGCGGCTGGCACAAAACAACTGATGGCAAAGCAGGCTGCCGTACCTGAAACATACCGTCTCCGCTCACCGCCCTTGCCGGCCGGGAGATTACATCCCTCAAGCGCCCACGAGCGTCAGCCCGTACATCGGCCCGTGGCCCTCAAGAAACTATCGGCAACAAGGAAGGATATTTACCATGAGCAATGCACGCAGACAAGCGTTCTTAGCTCTTCTCAAGATCTTTGACCTCATGGTCATGGTCGCCTGCTTCTCGCTGGCGGCCGTGCCCGTCCTCTACAGAAGTGGACTCTCTGTTTCAGAGTTCTTCTCGATGCGAGTCAAGGTACAGAATTTTGTTGTCTTCGTGGGCCTTCTCTTCGTCTGGCACATCATTTTCGCCTCCTTCAGCCTTTATGAATCACGACGGCTGGTCCCACGCGAGTCCGAGATTCTCGACACTCTGAAGGCGACTTCACTTTGCGCATTCGCCTTGGCGGCAGCCGCGCTGCTGTTCCACATCGGAATGGTGGACCTGCCGTTCCTCGTGGTGCTGTGGGGCGCCAGCAGCACGATGATCATTTCAAGCCGTCTGGCCATCCGCTTCTTCCTCAACTACATTCGCAAGCGGGGACGCAATCTCCGCCACGTGCTCATTGTGGGGACCAATGCCCGGGCGGTCCAATTTGCAAGGAGAATCGAATCCAAGGAGGAACTCGGCTTCCGGGTCATCGGCTTCGCTGACCAGAAATGGCCGGGGCTCAAGACCCTTGAGGGGACCGGCAACCGCCTGGTTTGCGGTCTCAATGGGATTGCAGATTTCGTCCGAAACGCCGTCGTCGATGAAATTGTCATCGCCCTGCCCCTGAGATCGTTTTACGTCCAGGCTGCGGAAATCGCCGTCCTGTGCGAAGAACAAGGAATCGTCATGCGCTTTCTTCCCAGGATTTTCAATTTGCACAAAGCGCGCTCAACTGCCGAGGAGATGGGAGGCGATTCATTGCTGACGCTCTCCACAGGCCCGCTGGATGGCTGGCCGGTGTTTGTGAAGCGGGGATTAGATGTTGTGCTTTCGTCGGTGTTGCTGCTGGTTCTCTCGCCCCTGCTCCTGCTGACTGCCTTGGTGGTCAAGCTCACCTCGCCCGGACCCGTCCTTTTCCGCCAGAGAAGAGTGGGGCTCAACAAACGTCAATTCTGGATCTGCAAGTTTCGCACGATGGTGCCCGACGCTGAAAAACGCATGGCCGAACTGGAAAAGTCGAACGAGGTCAGCGGCCCGGTTTTCAAAATCAAAAACGATCCGCGCCTCACGCCTGTTGGCAAGTTCCTGAGGAGCACCAGCATCGACGAACTGCCCCAACTGCTTAACGTCCTGAGAGGCGATATGAGCCTGGTGGGACCCAGGCCTTTGCCGATCCGCGACTGCCAGGGGTTTGAACAGGACTGGCACCGGCGTCGATTCAGCGTCCGGCCGGGTATCACCTGCCTCTGGCAGGTCAACGGCCGCAGTTCCGTCCCGTTTGAAAGATGGATGGAATTGGATATGCAATATATCGACGAGTGGTCGTTGTGGCTTGACTTTAAGATCCTTGCGGGAACCATTCCCGCCGTCCTGAAAGGTTCCGGCGCAGTGTGATTGCCACGAAGCGCCGCACTCAACGACATTCATGAACAATTGAAGGAAAGGTTTACTTTTGCAGCATACAGGCGAACATGATCGGAGCTGGACCGGGAGCGATGGGAAGGCGCCGGTATCGGATCCGCCGGGCTTCAAGGCAGTCGAGAGAGCTGGAGGGCAATACCAGCGAACGGTGGACGCGTTCTTCCAGGACCGCTCTTCTTACTGGAGGGACGTTTACCGGACGGACACTCTGAGCGCCTTCATCTATCGTGAGCGGCGCTCTGCGGTATTGTCGATGGTCGACAAACTCCGACTGCCGACGTGGTCGCGCGTCCTGGAAGCAGGCTGTGGCGCGGGTCCCATCACTGTTCCCCTGGCAAGAAGAGGTTTCCGGGTCATGGCCGTAGACACAGTTGCGGGCATGCTGGAACTTACACGCCACGCAGTCGTTGAGGCCGGACTCAGTGCGAATGTCGAGATAAATTCGGCCGATATCTGCCAGCTCGGATTCCCCTCCCGGCACTTCGCGCTGGTCATAGCCGTGGGCGTGTTCGCCTGGCTGGATCGCCCGGAAAGGGCAATGTTGGAAGTGCTCCGGGTCACCAGGCCGGGTGGCTATATCATCCTGACGGCCACCAACAATTGGTGTCTGAATCAAATTCTTGATCCCCTTTGCTTCCCGGGACTTCGTCCAATTCGGCGGCAAATCGCCCGCATGCTGGAGAACTTGAACCTCTGGGACCGTGCCAGACCGCGCCAGCAGAGATATTCGTTAAAGCACTTCGATGCACTGATCAGCCAGGCCGGGCTTTGTAAGCTGGAGGGAAAGACCCTGGGGTTTGGCCCTTTTAGCATGTTTAAGCGGAAATTGTTGCCCGACCCGGTTGGCGTTAAAGTGCATCAGAAATTTCAATCCCTGGCGAACCGCCAGTTTCCTGTCATTCGATCCACGGGAGCCGTGTATGTTGTCCTGGCACAGAAGCCTTGACGCCCCTCGGCTCACAACATCCATATAAGAGTGAAACCCATGCAAATGCGAAAAGTAAGGGAAATGCCTCCCCCCGAAAGGGCCCATACGTCCGATTATCTTAAGCTGATTGGGGTCCCCGCTCTCTCGCGGTTGACCAGTCCATTCGATCCCGGGTATGACCCTGCCACACTTGAAAGCCACCTGGAACAGAGTGCTCATCTGTTCTCGATTCTCAAGATTTCCATGGCCTGCTGGATGGTGGCCAGTGAAAGCGCCACGCGAAAAAAGATATCGGCTGCCAAACGCTACAAGGTGCCGACCGTGACGGGTGGCGGGCCGTTTGAAGTGGCGGTCGCACAGGGGACGCTTCCCGAATACCTGGACCTTTGCGCCGACATCGGAGTCAGCCGAATCGAATGTGGCGAGGGCTTCACCGAAATGACACTCCCCCCTCGTGAGGTCATCCGAATGGCCGCTTTAAGAGGTCTCGATGTCCAGTTTGAGCTGGGCAAGAAGCACACGGGTCCTTTTGCAGAAAGCAACATTGAGGAGCTGATTGAGCAGGGCCGGTGCTGGCTCGACAACGGAGCGCTCCAGTTGGTCGTGGAAGCGAGAGAAAGCGCCTGTGGTGTGGGACTTTTTGATGAAGCCGGGAGATTCAATGCCCGGTCCGCAGATCGCTTTGCCGAGGCGCTCGGACTCAAACAGGTGATGTTTGAAGCTCCCAACAAGTCCAGCCAGTTCGCTCTGCTGAATCATTTTGGC
>JBAUWE010000393.1:0-9259 GCA_049583595.1 Terriglobia bacterium | reverse complement strand
CCGCGCTGCGCAAACTCAATCCGGCGCGCATTGTGATTGCGGCGCCTGTGGCTACCCATGCCGCCTGCGCGCTGCTGAGGACACTTGCGGATGAGGTTGTGTGTGCCATCGAGGCTGAAGATTTCTTAGCCATCGGGGAGTGGTACGAAGACTTTACACAGCTCAGCGACGCGGATGTGCAGAACCTGCTTGAGAATGCTTCGGGACTGATTTCCGCCGCGTAGCCGGCCGCTGAAAGTAGTACGCTCCGCGAAGGGTTACTTCAACAGTCCGCGCGTCCGGAACCAGTTGGCCAGCACCGTCGGCCAGATGGAAAGCGTTGCGTGCGTTGGGGCCAGGCCCACGCCGTGCTGGCCCGGCTCGAAGATGTGCATCTCCGCCGGAACGTGGTTCTTGCGCAGAGCCAGGAAGAACAACACGCTGTTTTCGCATGGAACGGTGGTGTCTTCGTCCGTGGAAAACAGGAACGTGGGTGGCGTTTGCGGAGTCACCTGCAGTTCATTTGATAGGGAGCGCACCAGACCGGGATCGGGATGGTCGCCCAGCAAGTAATGCCTTGACCCTTTGTGGACGTAAGGCGTGACAAACGAAATCACGGCGTAGGCCAGCACCATGAAGTCAGGCCGGCAGCTCACGCGGTCAATGGTGTCCGGCGCCTGGGCTTTGCCGTTGTCAAAGTGCGTCCCGACGGTTGAAGCCAGGTGCCCGCCGGCGGAAAATCCCCAGATGCCGATGCGATTGGGAGCGATGCCGTATTCTTTGGCGTGGTAACGCACGTACCGCATGGCGCGCTGGCCGTCCCACATCTCAATCGGGTGATGATAGCGCGGACCCAGCCGGTACTTCAAAACGAAAGCGGCGATGCCGATGGAGTTGAGCCACTCGGCGATGTCGGTTCCTTCTTTCTTCATGGCCAGATGCACATAGCCTCCGCCCGGGCAAACCACCACGCCCGTACTGACCGCCTTTGCCGGATCAGGCAGATAGATGGTAAGGGTAGGACGGTCTTCGGGTTGCTCGCCTTTGGCGCCCGGCGCTCCGTTGGGCCAGAGCAATACGGTCTGGTGAGTTGCCGCCCTGGAAATGCCAGCACTGAGAATGATCAATAAAATTGCAAAAGACGCTTTTCTCAATTCACAACCTCCTTCTCGTGGCCGATCAGGATTTTATCTGCCCGGCATGCGGCTGAAAATTCCGGCCCATGCCGCCGCGCCGTTCCCGCAGAGCAGGAAAGGCTGCTTCCTTGTTGGCTTTCGTGACGATACTGCAGTTACTTTGCCGGGCGGCGGATAGCGGAGGGCTTTTCAGCAATCCGCTAATTGCTCGACCGGGCGTGAACGGCAACCGTGGGAAGAGAAGCGCAGGATTCCCGCTTGATGATCTCGGTCGGGATGGTGACCTGCCGGGGCGGAAGGTCCGGTTCTGCAATGCGGCTGAGAACCAGTTCCACCAGCTGGCTGCCCAGAAGTTCTGGAAATTCCCTGATGGTTGTGAGCGGCGGGTTCAGCAAGGCCCCATACGTATCATTGCAGGCTACCACGCTTAAATCACCGGGGATCTGTTTGCCCGCTTCCCTCGCGGCCCGATAAACCCCGCGAGCGGCGGGATCCGTTCCGGCAAAAACGGCGGTCACCGCCTGGCCGCCTCCCAGGATCGATTTGCCTGCAAGGTAGCCCACTTCCTCTTCGTCTTGCGAGTAAAACTCGCTCAGGCGCGGCAGCAGCCCAGCGTCTTTCATGGCCCGGGAGTATCCGCTGTAGCACCGGGCAAACCAGGGGAGCTTCGTGTTGCCTACAAACCAGATGCTGCGGTGGTTGAGGCTTTGCAGGTAGCGTGTCAGCTCATAGGCGCTCTGGAGGTCGTTGGAATAGGCAACGTCATAATCCACATGCCCTGTTTCACGCAACAGAAGATTGTTGCCCAGCGCCGCGAAGGGGATCCCTCGATGCTTCAACGCGATCAGAAGATTCTCCGAGTGTGTTCCGCCCAGGATGGCGGCTCGAATAATGTCGCGCCTTCGCAAGACCTGCGGAAAACGTAGTTCTTTCCACGGAACGCTGGGCTGGTAGTTATAGGAGAGGAAAATGGCGTCCCAACCGTGCGCGGTGCAGTAATCCTGTGCGCCGGCCAGAATTCTGGAGTGAAACATATGCAACATGTGCCGGTTGCCGAGGACGAATGCAACCGTTCTGGATCTTGTCGTGTCCTGAAGGTTAATTCCAATTTCGACGGCCGCTTTCCTCACTCGGTCCTGAAGTTCCTGGCTGACGCGCGCCGAACCATTCAGGATGCGCGAAACGGTCGCCACACTCACGTTCGCCTTGTTGGCAAGTTCCTGTACCCTGAGTTTCCCAGCCATCGTACTAACCCCTTCATTAAATGTCTGTGTGTTCCAGGTTCCCGATTCCTGTAAGGCGGGAACGATATGATTTTGCCTGAGAGAAGGTACCAGAAAATTTGCCAAAATGCATGTTTTTTCGTAACTTAACGCCAATATCTGCAAGGCTTGAAATAAGATGTAAAGATTTCTCTGGGAAAGCATTTGTTCAGGAATTCAGGCACTTCCAAAGCCAATCTGACCACCCCTGCCGACGGACTATGAATATTTTCCCGATACATACGCAAATTCATCTTGACCATTCCTGCCAAAGCTGGTAAACAAACGGCTGATGTTGCCTCTTCAGGAGAGTCTGGCCATTCAGCAATTTCGGCGAACAGAGTTGCGTCATTGATCAGTTCTCATGCTATCATCCCGTCGCGGCATGCATTCTTTCATGATGGGAAATCCTGCGTGGGACACCCGGAAGCGTCCGGGCTTCCTGTCATGCCAGTGACCGGCGTGTCTCGAAGAACATCGGCAAGCCGGAGGGTCGAAATCTTAGCGATTCGGAGGTTCATTACAGCGATGAAGCATGGGATGGCATTTGTTCTATTCGCGCTTGCGGGCGTTTTGTGCTGTTTTTCCCCGGCCGCAGCGGGAGCTGCCGAGCCGGTGCATTTCGAGCGGCAGGGTAACGAGATTCAGGTAACGATCGGCGGCAAGCCTTTCACGACTTATTACTTTAATCCTGAAGTTGCCAAGCCGTACCTGCAGCCTCTTCGAAGCGCGCAGGGAAACATTATCACGCGCAGCTATCCCATCGGGAACACCATTCCCGAGGCTAACCTCCATGACCGCTCTCTTGAACCTCATCAGCGCCCGCTTTACTTTGACCACGGTGACATCAACGGGCTGGACTTCTGGAGTGAGGAAGCGTTTAACAAGTTTTACGGCCGGGGTGGGGGCGGCCATGCTTACGGACGCATGGTATTCCGCAAGGTTGACGAAATGAACAGCGGCCCGGATTCCGGCACGATCCAGGCTGAATTTGACCTGATTTCGCCCAGCAAGCGGGTGATTGCCACTGAGACACAGACCTTTACTTTCCGCGGCGACGGAGACACCCGGACGATCGACTGCCAGTTTGTGATCCATGCAGGCCCGAACCCGGTGGTGTTTGGCGACACCAAGGAGGGAACGTTCGGGATTCGGCTTGCTCCGGAGCTGAATTCGCCCCCGGCGACTATGATTGACTCGAACGGCGCGGAAGGCGAGAAAGGCATCTGGGGGACCCGCGCAAACTGGGTGAACTACGACGGAACCATCAACGGCGAAAACCTCGGGATTGCCGTCTTTGACAGCCCGCGAAGCTTCCGCCATCCCACCTACTGGCATGCCCGCGGTTACGGCTTGTTTGCCGCAAACCCGTTTGGCTGGAGTTTTTTCACTCGGGACCCGCTGCAGGATGGCAGTTACACCATCCATGAAGGCAAGAGCCTGCTTTTCCGCTACCGCGTTTTCATTCACGACGGCGATTACAAACAGGCCGACGTGGCAGGAGCCTACCGCAAGTACGCCGAGCAGGAGCGGTGAGGCAGCGGGAACATTTCATTCTTGGACTCATAAGAGGAAAGGGGACGCCGTGTCAGAAGAAACCATAAAGCCAGAAGTGAGCCGGCGCGACTTTATCAAGAAGGGCGTGGGCGCCTCGGCAGGGCTTGCCGCGCTTTCGAGCGTCAGCTTTTTCACTCATCCGGAAAGAATCTTTGGAGCGAATGACCGCGTCAGGGTAGCCGTCTGTGGCATCCGTGGCCGTGGTGTCGCGCACCTCCACGGTTATGCCAAGGCCCACAACGTGGAAATCGGAGCGGTTTGCGACATTGATGAGAACGTGATGGGCCAGCGGATGGCCATGATTGAGAAAATGGGAATTCCGAAGCCCAAAACTTATTACGACGTGCGCAAGCTCCTGGAAGACAAATCCATCGATGCCATTTCCATTGCCACGCCGAACCACTGGCATTCGCTGATGGCCATCTGGGGGTGCCAGGCGGGCAAAGATGTTTATGTTGAGAAGCCGTGCTCGCACAACCTCTGGGAAGGTCGGCAGCTGGTGGAAGCGGCCAACCGGTACAAGCGCATCGTGCAGCATGGCACGCAATCGCGATCGGATCGAACCTCCCGGGAAGCGATTGAAAAAGTTCACGGCGGGGTGCTGGGAGACATCTACCTGAGTCGAGGGCTGTGCTACAAGTGGCGGGACACGATCGGCCGTGCCCCCGTCGCGCCCGTTCCCGCAGGCGTGCACTATGACCTGTGGACGGGGCCCGCACCCAAGCATGCTTTTACCCACAACCGCTTCCATTACAACTGGCACTGGTTCTGGTATTACGGGAACGGCGACCTGGGCAACCAGGGAATCCACCAGGTGGACCTGGCGCGCTGGGCCCTGGGCCTCGGATTTCCCAACCGGGCCTCCGCCGTGGGCGGCCACTACATGTTTGACGACGACCAGGAAACGCCCAACACTCTGAACTGCGCTTTTGAGTACGATATGCCCGACGGCAAGACCCGCATGCTGGAGTTCGAAGTCAGGCACTGGATCACCAACCACGAATCGAGCGTCGGGGTTGGGAGGGAGCCGGTGCAGCAGGCGGCTGCCGGCCATCCACGGCTGGGCCCCTCCGCGGGAACCCAAAACAGCATCGGGAACCTCTTTTATGGCCCCAAAGGCTATATGGCATTGTCAGCCAGCGGTGGTCCCGACAACTATAAAACCTGGCTCGGGAAGAATCAGGAACCCGGACCGCAGGGCGCTTACGAGGGCGAAGATGTCGTTCACTTCCAGAACTTCATCGATTGTGTCATCAGCCGCAAGAAGGAGGACCTTCACGCGCCCATCGAGGAAGGCCATATGTCCTGCGCGCTGGTGCACCTGGCGAATGCTTCTTATCGTCTCAAGCGTACGGTGAACTTTAATCCCGAGACGCAGGAGGTGATTGGAGACGTGGAAGCGGCGGAATTGGTGCGGGACGGAGGCCGCGGCTATCGCGCGCCTTTCGCCGTTCCCGAAGAGGTTTGATAAAAGCCATCACGAGGACGAGGGTTGCCGCCGCTGGATCGGGTGGTAGAATGCCTCTGGCCAGTTTTCACAGAGGACCAGGAAGGACCCGCCTGCCAGCTGGTAACGGCATGTATGCCGGGACTTTGTTCTTCAAAGGGAAGCTTCTGGCCGGAATTGGGTTTTTTTTGGGCTGGAGAGTGCGTGGCGCAGGGATCAGGCCTTCTGCCAACCGAATTGTAAGAATGTTCAGGAGGGAACATGAAGAAGTTTAGTCTGCTTTTTGTTACGGTGGTGTGCATCTTTGTTTGCGGCCCGCTTCTGGCGCAGTCGGCACAACCCAAGATTATCGATGGGCACGTTCACTATAACGGCGACCCGGCTTTTCTGCAGAAGTTGCTGCAAAAACTGGACTCGGTGGACGGAATGGCCTTTCTGCTGGTTCCTCCGGCCGAAATGGATACCGCCGTCCCCATCATCCATGCGCATCCCAACCGGCTTGTCGGTTTCGCAGAAATCGACATGGACAGCGCGCATGCCCTGGAGGACATTGACATAGCCCATGAAGCCGGGTTTCGCGGCATCGGCGAACTGGAGTACGTGCGGCACAACTTTGACGACCCGATTTACTTTCCCATATACAAGCGCGCTGAAAAGTATCACATGATCGCGCTGTTCCACACCGGCATCGTGAACCGTATGCACCCCAACGTTTCCACCAACGTCAGCATCGCCCGGATGCAGGTTACACGGCTGGACCTGATCGCCAGAATGTTTCCAAAGCTCACTATTGTCGTCGCACATATGGGCAATCCTGATTATGCCTGGGCGGCGGAAATTTCCCGCTGGAACCCGAACGTTTTTGTGGATCTCACCGGATCGTCTCTGATCAAGAAGCAAAACGATTACACCTTTTTCAAATCGATTTTCTGGTGGTCAGGCGTTGTGAGCCCGCACACGCCCGAATCCAAGCACAGCGCTTTTGAAAGGCTGGTCTTCGGGTCCGATATTTTTGGTGGAGACCTGCCGGAGTTCGATCGCGAACTCAAACGCTACCACGAGATGCTTGACGCCTGCGGCGTACCGAAGCAGGCCCAGGAATACATCTTCAGCGGCACTCTGTGGCACGTTCTCCAGCAGCAGAACGCAGCCATGGCCGCGAAATGACCGGGAAAGAAGACTCGCGTTGCCGGCTTGCAGCACACTGGTTGATTCGCAGCCGGAGGCTGGAGTCTGCCGCGGCGGCGCCATCTTATATCTTTTGAGCAAGGAGTTAATGCGATGAGCAACAGTGGAATGGTCCGTTCTCTTCAAGTGGATACCCTGAAAGTTGAAGCATACGAAAGCACCGAGGCCATGGGCAAGGCTGCGGCCGAGTCCGCCGCCGAGAGCCTGCGCGCCTTGGCGGCACAGAACGACGTGGTGGGGGTGATTTTTGCCACCGGGGCCTCCCAGATGGCGACCCTCGACGCCTTAACCTCCATTTCCGGGCTGCCCTGGGACAAGGTTGTGGGTTTCCATATGGACGAGTACCTGGGCATTCCTGACGATCATCCGGCTTCGTTCCGGCGTTATCTGCGGGAGCGGCTGACCAGCAAGGTGAAGATGCGCCAGTTTTACGGCGTTGACGGCACCAGGGACAATCCCGAAGAGACCTGCCGGAAATACGCCGATCTGCTCCGGCAGCACAATCCGCAGCTGTGCCTGCTGGGGATCGGCGAGAACGGGCACCTGGCGTTTAACGACCCGGCCGAGGCGGACTTCGAAGATCCCGTCGATATCAAGATCGTTTCCCTTGACACCGAATGCCGGCAGCAGCAGGTGAACGAAGGATGGTTTCCCAATCTGGCGGCGGTGCCCACACAGGCGATTACGCTGACCATCCCGACTTTGCTTCGCGTGCCTCGATTGATCGCCACCGTCCCCGGCGAACGGAAAGCGCACATCGTCCACCGGACGCTGACCGAAGAGATTTCAACCCGCTGCCCGGCGACGATTATGCGAAAGCATCCCGACACCACGGTTTATCTGGACCCGGCGTCGTCCACCGAGTTGCCGCAATAGCGGGGCTGGAGACAAAAACAAAATTGCTTGCAGTCTGAAGCGCATGTGAGATGCCATGAAGCCCAAACCGATTAAACGCCTGCGGTGGTTTATTGTCTGGACGCTTTTCTGTTCCACGGTCATTAATTACATCAACCGGCAGACCCTTTCCGTCCTGGCTCCCGTCCTCATGCAGCATTTCCACATGACGCATGAGGACTACTCCTACGTCGTGTCGGCGTTTCAGGTTGCTTACGCGGGGATGTGGCTGATCGGCGGCATCATCATTGACATCATCGGCACGCGGCGAGGGTTGACGCTCGCCATGATCTGGTGGTCGCTCTCCAGCATGTTGCATTCGATGGCGAGTTCCATCTTTTCGCTTGCCGTCTTTCGCTTCATGCTGGGAATTGGCGAAGGGTTCAACTGGCCGGGCGCCAGCAAGACGGTGGCAGAGTGGTTCCCGGCGGAAGAACGCGGCCTGGCCGTCGCCATCTTTGACAGCGGGTCCAGTGTGGGCGCCGTCATCGCGCCGCCTTTCGTCGCCTTTATCGCCTATGAATTCGGATGGCGTTACTCCTTTGTGGCTGCCGGCCTTTTGGGGTTTGTCTGGCTCATTCCGTGGCTCTACTTTTACCACCCCTTTGACGTTCACCCCCGCCTGGGCGAGGAGGAGCGAAAACTTATTCTGGAGCACCGGGGTACGCCGGTGGCGTCGGCCCTGAAGGGCGCGAAACGCTGGCTGGCCCTGCTGAAGGAAAGGAATGTCTGGGGCATCGTTCTGGGGCGCTCGCTGACCGATCCGATCTGGTGGTTTTACGTCTTCTGGCTCCCGGCATATCTGAGCGAGGTGCGCGGCTTCAGCCTGAAAGAGATCGGTGCGTTCGCCTGGATTCCTTTTCTAGCCGCTGACCTGGGTAACTTCACCGGCGGATTCCTGACGGGCTTTTTCATCAAACGCGGAATGCCGGTGGTCCGCTCGCGCAAACTGGTCTGCATCCTGAGTTCGATTCCCATGATTGCAGGCATTCCCGCCGCCATGACTCACAGCACGACGGTTGCTCTGGCGCTGATCAGTTTCGCCACCTGGGGTTACGCCAGCTGGTCCACCATGGGGCTGACGTTTCCCTCTGACCTGTTCCCGCAGGACGTGGTTGCTTCTGTCACCGGGCTCAGCGGCTTGGGTGCGGGACTGGTCAGCACGGCTTTTACGCTTTTCATCGGGTACATCGTTGATAAATTTTCGTACTTTCCCGCTTTCGTAGCCGCCGGCACCGTTCCGCTCCTGGCCACAGTCATTATCCTGATTTTCATCCGGGCTCCCAGGAGCGCCGCACAGACATCACCCGCCAATTGAGCTTTGGCATGGGCGTGAAAGGTTTCCGGGAAACCATTTGCGGTGATGTCGATCAGAACACAAGAAAGAAGATTGCTGTCCTTGTTTTTCGAGCGACCAGGACGGCTGGTGACGATGAGTGATCGAACAGACGTGATCGTGGTGGGCGCGGGGCCGGGCGGCTCCACCGCGGCCAAACTGCTGGCAGACCGTGGCTACTCCGTTCTTCTGCTTGACCGCTCGAATTTCCCCCGCCACAAGACCTGTGCCAGCTGGATCAACCGCCTGGCCTTTGAGCGGTTCTCCTATCTCCAGAATTCCCTGCCGGACCTGGTTGAGAATCCTTTCTACGGTGTGGCGTTTTATGACCGGACAATTGAGAGGGAAGCCCGATATCTGGAAACCCGGCCGTCCGGCTATCTGTCATTGCGGTCGAAATTCGACGACGGCCTGCGCCGGGTCGCAATGGAGGCGGGAGCGCGATTCATGGGCGGCTGCG
>JBAUWE010000392.1:0-6110 GCA_049583595.1 Terriglobia bacterium | reverse complement strand
TAAGTATTCAGCATGAGAATTAATGCGGCTGCGTTGCAGGCGCCGCACTCGGAGCGGGCGCCTGCGGCTTGCCCTCAGCAGTAGGCCTTCCGGTCAACGGGTCGATAGACCGCCACTTCGGCGGCTTCGCAGGCGGAAACGACCTCTGGGGCGGATGTGGCGTGACGTCAGTCCATTTCTTTCCGCCGTCGTCGGTTGAAAGCAATCTTTGGTGATCAGCCATGGCCCACCCGTGACCGGCGTCCGCAAAGCTGATTGCCGACAGAGCGAAAGGTGAAACGACATTGGGCGAATTGAGGCCTCCGGTAAGGGGAACTTTAACTGCCCTAGCGCCGCCGGCCGAGCCTGTCGGTACAATGAGGATGGAGTCAGTGATTGCGAGCGAACTCGTTTGCCCCACGGAGGTCTCCCTTGATTCATCCAACACCTTGACGGGGCTCCACGTCCTGCCAGCATCACTGGTGGCATATATCACCAGCTTTGAGGGAACGCCTGCTGGACCGGAATAATTCACCGGGACAAAACCCTTGTTGCTTTCAACGAAGAGGGGTGCACTGGCGAAGGCCGAGTAGACCGCTCCGCCAACTTGCGTTGGAGGATTCAGCGATACCTTCTTCCAGGTTTTGGAGCCATCGTGTGTGACATAGAGGAACTGGTTGCCGGGGCCACCCGCAAGCCAGCCGTCAATTTCATTAATGAAGCTAAGGTCGCCCGAGACCCCCGGGGCTCGCGGAGGACGGCTCCACGTTTCGCCACCATCATCAGTCTTGATCAACATGGCCAATCTGAAGTTAGGGCTGCTGCTGACGTCCAGGTTCAGCCACCCGTGCATCGGATCCACGAAGTCGACTTGGCCCGAACCCTCAAGAATGGTTTGCTTGGGATTCAGTTCTGGGATCACAACCGGCACGATGGACCATTTCGCTCCAGCATTGTTTGTCACCGCCAAGTCAAACCGAGGCTCGTCGGAGCCTTTGTCTCCTGGACCGGAAAGCAACGCCCACCCATCCTGCGTGTTGCGAAAAAAGACGGAGGCGATGTGCTCACCGCCCGAAATCGGCGGCGTGATGTTCTTCCAGTGGCTACCTCCGTCCGTCGTCCACATCAGGCCCGGATAATGAAGAACCCAACCCACCTTTGGTGTCAGCAGCTTCATGCTTGCCCCTTGGGCAAACGCCGGGACAAGAAGGAAACAGGAAACTACGATGAAAATGAGCGTGCTGCGCATCCTGCCTGGGACCACGAGTACCCTCCTGCAGATAGAAAAAACTGCTGAATGACGCTTCACCCCTTGATCACCCCCATCGGTTTCAGGCGGGCGACGCGGCGTGAGAGCCCCGCGTTGTGGACCACGTTGATGACGGCGTCCACGTCTTTGTAAGCCTCGGGAATTTCTTCTGAGATGCCGTTGCGCGTTTCAGAGCGCACCACAATTCCCTGCTCTTCCAGACGCTCCCTGGCGTTGACGGCGTATGAAGACTTTTTGGCGGCGGTGCGGCTCATCACGCGGCCTGCCCCGTGGCAGGTAGTCCCAAAAGTCTCATCGAGCGAGCCTTGCGCTCCCACCAGAACGTAAGAGGAAGTCCCCATCGAACCCGGAATCAGCACCGGCTGCCCGATGTCCTTATAGGCCTCGGGAATTTCCGGCCGCCCGGCGGGAAACGCGCGCGTCGCTCCCTTGCGGTGCACCAGCACGCGGCGGTCCCGGCCGTTCACCCGATGCCATTCCAGCTTGGCGATGTTGTGGCAGACGTCGTAGACCACGCGCAGATGTTCCTTCTGCCCGAAAGTGCGCTTGAAGGCTTCGCGGGTGAAGTGGGTGATGCCCTGCCGGTTGGCCCAGGCGAAGTTGGCCGAAGCGCGCATCGCGCCCAGATACGCCTGGCCCTCGGGCGAATTCGCCGGCACGCAGGCAAGCTGGCGGTCGGGCAGGTTGAGCTTGTAGCGGCGCATAGCCGCGTCCATGTCGCGCAGGTAGTCGGTGCAAACCTGGTGGCCGAACCCGCGCGAGCCGGAATGGATGAGAATGACAACCTCATTCTCATAAAGCCCAAAGCGCTGGGCAATCTCCGGCTCGAAAACACGCTCCACGTATTGCACTTCCAGAAAATGATTGCCGGAACCGAGCGTGCCCACCTGCGCCAGGCCACGCTTGCGCGGCTTGTCTCCCACAGCCGTGGGATCGGCGCCCTCAATCGCGCCATCCTCCTCGCAGTGCTCCAGGTCGCCCGGCTCGCCGTAACCGTTGCGGACCATCCATCCCGCGCCCTCCACCATCAGGCGCTCCAGGTCTTTGTAAGAAAGCTGGACGGAACCCTTGCGGCCCGCCCCGGAAGGAACGTCGCGGAAAAGCTGATTCACCAGCTCGCGGATTTTCGGCCGCACGTCGTCCGCCGTCAAAGTGCTGGCCAGCAGGCGCACGCCGCAGTTGATGTCAAAACCCACGCCGCCCGGCGAAACCACGCCGCCCTGTTCGGGATCAGTGGCCGCCACCCCGCCGATGGGAAACCCGTAGCCCTGGTGGATGTCCGGCATGGCCAGCGAGCGGCCCACGATGCCGGGCAGCATCGCCACGTTGACGGCCTGCTCCAGTGAAAGATCTTTCAGCAAGTCTTCCAGCAGGTTCTCATCGGCGTAGATCACGGCGTCGGTCAGCATGCCGGTCTTGGTTCCGCGCGGGACCAGCCAGCGGTAACGGTCGAGCTTCTGGAGTTGGCGCTTTTCAAAGTGCACAGGCGTGCCTCCGCAAGCGTGTTAGCGTGTTGGGTGATTCGATTTCTGCAGCCATGATATCAAACAATGCAGGACTTCGTGCCGCAGGTTTTTTGGGGGGGCTTGCAAGGTTTTCAATGGCGGCGGATCGCTGAGCTTGAGACTGGCAGGATGTTCTCCGGTTTGTTTTTCAGCCCTTATTTATTTTCAACAACATGGCCCGGTTTGTTTTTAGCTTTGTTTTTTCCACAGCTACGTATTTTCAACAACTTCTCCGCTTTGTTTTCCGGTTTGTTCCGGTTTGTTTTTGGTGCCCGATTCTTTGTTATCAGTAACTTCTCCGCTTTGTTTTTTAAAAATCGTGTTTTTTTGTCCCACGCATTTGGATGGCCAAAATAGCTGTCTAATGATTTCAGCAAATTACGGACATCTCTCAGCCCATTAAAAACCTCTTTAATTTTCTGCTGAACGACCCGCCCGGCGCCACTAAGAAGACTAGCACGCTAGCGTACAATTGTCAAGGAAAATCTGCGCCGTGTCGCAGCAAAGTAGAAAGTTCCGGTGGGTGTGGTAGAGGGTTGGGGGGCGAGAAAAGACGAACTGCGGTTGAGTCAGAGGGATCGAGATCGGTTGGTGGAATTGGCAGGGATCGGGCGCAACGGCTACCTGGCCGCAGCACGCACAATCTGAAGCCGATTGTTCTCGTCTCCCGCCAGGAATGTGAACGTGTCGTTCTTGAAGCAGGCGAACGAGGCGCCAATCTTCCATGAGGAGTGGTGGTAGAGCGCCTGCTGCTCTCCCGTCTGCGAGTTGATCAAGGAGATGAAGACGTCCGAGATCTCGTGTTGAGCACTCCCCGCCTTCATCCTGATAAATTCTGCTGCGATGGTGCTTCCGTTCACTACCACGCTGTCCAGGTGACTGTCGGACGGAACAGTGGGGTGGATGGTCTTCAATGCGAAACCGTCCGCGGAAATAATATAGATGGGCCCCAGCGCCTGGAGGCGCGACAAAACGAAGCTACCGTCTGAGGAGAATTGGACCGACGAGAACTCTAACGCCTTGCGCGAGCCCGGCACCACTCCCCCAGGCACGCCGTTGGCGGTGAAAGGGGCACTTCCTGCGGAACTCGTGTCCTCGCTGAGAGTCACGTCCCGCTCCAGTTCGCCCACAGTGTCAAACAACCCTAGAAAAGGCCTGGCCCTCTCTTCCCCGCCAACGGTCGCTCCAAGCCGCATCCCGGAAACCAGGGCCGTCCCATCGGACGAAAGGGCGATCCGCATGGGCTCAAATTCATCAGGAAGCCTGAACCTCGATTTGAACTGCCCGTCCTTGCCATATTTCTCAACGTAGTAGCGGGTCTCGTTCTGGTCGCCGTAAATTGTGAGGAGCCCGAGCCCGCCGTCCCCAGTAGGAGAAAAGTCAAGAATCCGCTCCTTCTTGCCGTCGATGGCCGGCAGGGCAAAGGTTGTTACTTTGCCATCCGGGGAGAGCTTTCTGACGGGCGTGCGGCCATTCTCATCGCCAGGCATGTCTATTTGCGCGTAAATGTTGGATTTCGAATCGCATTTTATGGGCAGCGAAATGCTGTTGCTCGACAGGTTTGGAACTTTGACGACTTTAACGGGCTTCAACTCAATCCGGGTTTGGGCCTGGCAAATCGCTCCCCACAACAGCGAAGCACACAATAAAATTAGACCGTTTCTTAGACGCATGATCGCCTCCCCTAGTCCTCAAACACAGAACCAGCCTGTCGCCTAGCCTGGAGTCACTCCAGAGGCGTGTCCCTGTTGTCTTGCGGGGTTTTCAAAACACTACATCGCGCCGGTCTTGGGGGCCGACCCCGAGACCGCTTCATTTCCTTTGCCGGGAGCCGCTGAGACAACTGCGAGGCGGCGGGGCTGGTTCTTGAACACTGGTGGCAAATAGACCAGCCGACCCACAGTGTGTTCGGAGGCTTTCCTGCAGGCTGCGCCCTGGAGACAGCTAAAGTCATTTGCAGCGTAGGTATAGTTACGACCGCAGCAGGGGACATAGAACGCCCTGCACTGCTGTGGGTTGGTTATCGGATTGCCGCAATAGCCCGAATCATACTGTCCGAAACACCCTCCAGAGCCGGTGCAGTTCTTTACCGTGTTGTTCGGGGTCTTGCACGTCTGTCCGGCCAGAGGCGCTCCCAAGACCGACAGCATCGCCAAACAAAACACAGCGATACCGAGGGCCAAATGAAATTTTGACCTTAGAGTACGCATATGAGATTCCCCCTTTTTTGCAAATTTAAGCTTCAGCTTGCACACTAACGAAGGGAACACTTACCGCCTTGTACAACAGCCACTGTCCTATGTCAAGCCTTTTTTTAACTTGCCGCTACGGAGGTTCCCTTCACCTCAAAGCGAAGCAGCAAATTGCACCCATCACAGTTCACACGCTACCGCTGAAAAGCACGCTTCCGTTAGAATTGTCGGATGGTACAAACAGCCAGGCCGCGCATTGTTTCGCTGGCGCCGAGTGCAACCCGAATTCTTTGGGAACTGGGAGCTGCGGAGCACCTTGCCGGCGTGACGCGGTGGTGCAAGGACGTTGTGCCGGCGGAAGCGATTGAGGGTCTGCCCCTTGTGGGTGACTGCTGGAACCTCGATGCCGCAGCGGTGGCGCGCATGGGGCCGGAACTGGTGATTGGCTCGGTGCCCTACCGCACTGAAGCCGTGGAAAGCATTCTGAAACAGGGCCTGCGCTTTCTCGCAAAATCGCCAAGAACGCTCGCGGACATTTATGGCGACATCCGCCTGCTGGCCGCAACAGTCGGCAAACAGGAAGCGGGCGAAAAGCTCGCCAGGAAAATGGAGTCGCAGATTGCCGCTGTGCGCGAGCGGACCGCGGCGATGGGAAATCGCCCGCGAGTTTATTGCGAAGTGTGGCCGAACCCGCTGCGAAGCGCCGAGCAATGGGTGGAGGAACTGGTGGAAGCCGCGGGAGGAAAGTTCGTTCCCTGCCCTGCCGGGCGGCAGGTGAGCGAGGACGAAGTGATCGACGCCGACCCTGAAGTCATCGTTCTTGCCTGGGCGGCCACAGGCAGCCGCGCGCGTGCGGACGTGGTACGCAAGCGCCCTGGCTGGGAAAACGTGAGCGCCGTCCGAACCAACCGCATCCACGTGGTCCGCGATGAAACGCTCAACACCCCCGCGCCGATTCTGCTGGAAGGTTTGGAAGCCCTGGCGGCCGTCATCCATCCTTAGGAGTTTTCCACAGTTATTTCGCTGCCGGTTGCTTTCCGGCTTTATGAAATTTCGGCTGGCAGGCAGTAAAACTTACCTTTGACGATTCCAAGCCAATCTCAGCATTACTTGTTTTCACTTGTCTTTTCAAGAGTTTCCACAAACCTACGGAATTGGCCAGGC
>JBAUWE010000391.1:0-4854 GCA_049583595.1 Terriglobia bacterium | reverse complement strand
GGATACAGTAAAGCGGCTCGATCAAATCGACGTGTGCACCATCTCCGGGACCGGCCAAAGAATCACTGCGGAGTTTCCATTTCAAACTTTTCCGCACGTTCGAGTATATGCCCATCCGTCATTTGCTGATCCCGCGACCTGCAATTCTCTGTGCCGGGAGCGGGTTGCCATCGCCTGCCGCCATTCTGCGCTGAAACAAAACGCTGAAACCGGCAAGCCCCATCCCTTCAGGGATTTTTATACAGACTTCTCCATCCCTCTCCCTCCTTCTCCGCGGGTCAGGCTGGCCAGGGGTGAATCATTCGTCCAACGGCCGGGGGTGGACAGTTTTCTCAGCCGAGCCTTCTGGCTTCATGATCCACACGCTGCCTGCTGATGAACCATCCTTCGTCCCCTGCAGGGTGACTCGCAGCGTGTAGCGGCTGCCGGGGTGGCGAGTGCCGATCGAGAGCCAGCCGACCGCTACGTCGTTGCTCTTATTTACCGGGCCCGGGAACGCAATCTTGCTGGCCTGCCGGCCACCCTGAAGCAGCTCGACCGAACGCACGTAGAAGGGATGCTTTCCGCTTGCCCAGCGCACCTGCACCTGCGCCTCGCCCGCATGAGGGATTGCGCTCGTAGCGTCCCACTCAAACACCCGCGGCGTGTCACCCGTCAGGGCCGACTCGCTCCATGCGCCAAGTTTTGTGCCAACGGCTTGCGGGTCGCGGTAAGCGACTCCGAGCGCCTGCAGGCGAGGAAACTCGCTCCTGAGCCGAATGTCGAAGCCAGGCCATTCCCGGCCCTGTTGCGGCGACCAGCCCACCTCAGAAAGCGCCAGCAGCCGCGGGTAGATCTGGTAATCGATTTCCTTGCCGGTAACCGCGATGTGGGTCCACATGCAGGCTTCCACACCCAGAATGTGCCGGGCCATGGCCGGGGTAAAGCCATCCGCCGGATCGTAGGAGTAGACCTTCTGCGTCGGCGTGGTGTGGTAGGTGTAATCAAAATAGGTGTAAGGGTTGGGAGCCATCACCACGTCGTGCCCCGCCCTGGCGGCAGCCAGTCCGCCCTTGGTGCCCCGCCAGGACATCACCGTTGCGCCGGGCGCCAGGCCGCCCTCCAGGATTTCGTCCCAGCCGATCATGCGGCGACCCTTCGCCGCAATCACCTTTTCAATGCGCTTCATAAAATAGCTTTGCAGCTGGTCGGCATTTTTCAGGCCTTTGGCTTTCATGAATGACTGGCAGAGCGGCGACGCATTCCACGCATCCTTCGGCACTTCATCGCCGCCGACATGAATAAACTCGGAGGGGAAAAGGGCGATGACTTCAGAAAGGATGTTCCGGTACATCTCAAAAACCTTGCCATTGCAGACGCACAGCGGCTGTGAAAAGTGGTGCCGTGAAATAAAGGCCCAGAAGGGAGCCACTTCAAAAGCCTCCTTTTCGCCGGGAACGGGGCAGGCCATTCGCGGGTAGGCAGCCAGCACTTCCTCGGAATGGCCGGGCATCTCAATCTCCGGCACAATCCGGATGTTTCGCCTGTGGGCGTAGGCGATGAGATCGCGCATCTGCTGCTGCGTGTAAAAACCACCGCCGCCCCCGAAGCGCTTCGCAAAGTGCGAACCCACGGCGGTCAGTTCCGGGTATGGGCTGATCTGCAGCCGCCAGCCCTGGTCGTCCGTCAGGTGCAGATGCAGCACGTTCAGCTTGTAGAGCGCCATCAAATCAACCGTGCGCCGAAGATAATCCATGCTGAGGAAGGTGCGGCTGCAGTCGAGCATCAGGCCGCGCCAGCCAAAACGTGGGCGGTCCTGAATGCGCACACATTGCACCTGGAAGGGCCGGGCGATGAGCACGCCGCGTTCAATCTCAGGCGGGAGCATCTGGCGCAGGGTCTGGACAGCGTAGAACAATCCCGCAACCCTGGAGGCGCTGATGTGAATGGCGTCGCGGGAAACACTCAGTTCGTAGCCCTCCTGGCCCAGCGTGGCGGGGCCTTGGAGCGAGAAAACAATGGCGTTGTGATGCGGGGCGGCGCCGTCGTTAATGCGGACGGGGAGGGAGCGTCCCATGGGTTTGGAGAGCAACCCGGAAAGATATTCGCCCACCCAGTGAGCGTCGCGGCTGGAAGTCTCCAGATCAATCCGTGTCGTGGGCCCGAGTTCAAACGCGCCAGATTGAATTTCAACCCGGGCGGGCTTCGGGATAACGCCAATCGTCGCCGCCGCTTTCTCAGCACGAAGCAACGGTGCACAGATGCCGGCAATCAAACAAGCAACAGCAAGGCAATGCCTGGGAAATTTGGAACGGTGCATCTGTGTTGTCTCCTGTGATGGGTGCGCTCACGCCCTGCTGACGTGCCCGAGTTTTACTGCCAATCGAAGCGAAACAGTTTATATCACAATCCCTGCTGTAAAACTGCCCTGGGTCTACCCGCAGAACTGAAGCCCGGCGCCACAAAACACTGCTCGCCCCCATGGAATATCAAATTCAAGATTCCAGAAGGAAAAACCAGGTTTCAACTCGTGGGCGGGAATGAAGGCCGGCTTCAGGGGTGTGCGCAGCGCGCTTACTTCGCCACGCTGAGCAGAGGCTGGTAGAAAAACGACGCCAGGTTGTCTTGCAGGTTGCAGGCCGGGCGGTAGCGAGCGATCAGGTCGTACTCAACCCAACGGCGCTGCTCTTCCTTCAGCAGGGGAGTGGGGCAGAATGCCACATAAAGGTTTGCGGCCCCGCCCGCTTCCGCCCGCCAGTCGTTGAAACGCTCGTGGTGTCCAGTGACGTGCTGAGAGAAGTTTCCGGATTCCCCAAAATAAATCGTGCGGAAAGGCCGCGGCCGGCAGGAATCATCGGGCGCCAGGATGGCATAGATGCCGGATGAAACAGGCGGCATCGCCAGAGAAAACGGCGCAGGCTCCGTGAAGGCTCGATTGCTGAAAGCAATGCCAGCCGTTGACGATGCGAACCTGTTGACCCAGCCTGAGAACTTCATATCAAAACCTCCCGGCAGCAGTCTAGCACAAGATATTGTAGCCACCTAACGAGAAATTCCATATGTAGTGGAAAGTTGGCGTTTTTTTCGGGACTCTACCCGTAAAACAGAAAATCGCGCCGCAGGACCCTGCCGTTTTGACACTGCCGGGCGGCTGGGCGAAGATAATCTTCAGGGGGGGCAAGGAGGCCAATGTTGAAGAGGGTACAGATATCGTCTGTGGCCGTTGCGGGATTCCTGCTGCTGGCGCCATTCTCCGATGTTGCCGCCCGTGGCGCTCAGGAAAAGGCGTCGTCAAAACAGCCCGCTCAGGAACAGAAGCAGGAGAAGCAAGTGCGGGGCGCGAGGAACATGGCCGACGGCCAGGTCAGGACCGTCACCTGCAAGGGCCGCGCCATGGACATGACCTTTGACGACTCCTATGAAATCCTGCGCCTGCACTCCGACAATTACTTCAAGGTGGACTTCAGCGCCATCAACTTTACTCCCAGTGGCACCATGAATCCCTGCAAGACCGCCCAGGGAATGTACGCCCGCGTCTACTACTACCGCCTCAAAGGCCACCCCAAGGAAGGCGAGCTGATCTCCGTGGAACTCAGGAAATAGGAGATTGGCGAGGGCCTGCTCCACCCACCCCTTTGCCCCTGCCGTTAACTTAGGCTATAATCCCGTATCAAGAGGGTAAACAGGGGGAGGTGGAAATGATAGCTCAATTTCACTGGAACGAAACCGACTTCGTTTCGGCTCAAAAGGTATGGTTGCGCCGCCATCCCTGGGCCCATTTGCGAGGTTATTGGATCCCGGTGGCTTTCGCGGCCCTTTCAATCGCTTTTGTAGTGTTCAAACCTGAAGCGGGCCTCAGAGGCCTGATGGGCATCGCCCTGGCATTGCTCCTGTTTGGGTTCAGCGCCCTCAGGACCCGATGGCGCTGGCACCAGGATTTTATACGGACGCCGCTGTGGCAAGTTGAAGTCACTGCCAAGGTTGACCTGCACGGAGTCAACCTGCAGAGCCAGAGCTATAACCTTCACCACTCCTGGGGGGAATGCTCGGATATCTACGAGGCCGCCGGGGTTATTATTATTGAAGCAGCGAACGGAAGCTTCGTCTTCCTCCCCAAAAGGGACATGAGTCAAGCCCAGCTTCTCGACCTCAGGAATACCATCGTGACCTATGCGCACGTAAAGCCTCGCCTGGCCAGCCAAACGGCGTGATGGAGTCGGCAGGAACTTCGCGCGTTGCGAGGAAGCAGACCCTGCGGGGCTTGTGTTTGCGGTATCCGCCTGGAAGGGGGCCTGCCGGAGAGTATGGGAAGTTTGGCCACGGTTACAAGGTGATGGTGTGCAAGCTGAGTTCTTCAGGGTGGTACGTTTTTAATAGGTCCCTATTTTTCTTTTCGCCGGCAATTAATTCGATCACTTCCCGGATATTCCGAAGCGCCTCGTCGACGGTTTTCCCCTGGCTGTAACAGCCTTCAAACAGGGGACATTCGACCACATAGAAACCGTCTTCATCTTTCTCGATGAACACAGGCACCTGCGTGCCACGGAGTTTGGTTCTGGCTGGCGAAGCTTTCTTTCGCATGGTTTGATCCTAAGGCAATATGCGGGAAAACTCAAACGTGTAGCAGGCCTTCGGTCCAAGTCTGATCGCGCGTGGCGCAGACATTGACGTCTAATTTCTGCCTTCAGCGAAATCCAACGCAGCCACCCCCGCACAATCGTACACGGAAGCGCCACGTAAAACCCACCCTAATACGACAGAATCACGATTGTCTACCCGATTTTGCTCATAGAGCGGCCTTGGCCTTGGCTTTATGGTTTGGTCACTTCCGGGCCGCACATTCTGCTTGACACAGACTGGTTTGTAATACAGACT
>JBAUWE010000390.1:0-2111 GCA_049583595.1 Terriglobia bacterium | reverse complement strand
GCCGAGAGCTGACGGCTGAAGGCCAAAAAAGAACGGCTTTCGTAGCGCCGGCATCTTGCCGGCCCCGAGTAAAATTGCCGCCGGGACGGCGGCGCTACATGGGGACGCAGGCCCTTGCTGAAAGCTGACGGCTGAAGGCTGAAGAAGAACCGGACCTCAAAACCGGCGGTCCTCACCACGCACTTGTCTTGACATTGTCCTGACAACGCGGCATACTGTTTTGCAGAAGGAAAATGCCTGATGACGACCCAAACGATATCCACAAAACGGCGCACGGAAAAGCTTGACCTGAGAATTTCGCCCGAGGCGAAGGCCAAGTTGCAGACCGCCGCAACCGCCATGGACCGCTCGGTGAGCGATTTTGTATTGGAGAGCGCGCTAGCCCGCGCCGAGGAAGCGCTGGCCGACCGCAGCGTCTTTGGGCTGGACGCCCGCGCGTGGAAGGCTTTCCAGGCCGCGCTTGACGCCCCCACGCGTCCGTTGCCTCGCCTGAAAGCGCTGCTGAAGAAGCCCGGATATTTCGATGGCGGTTCAACCCGGTGAGCGCGTCGAGGCGCATTGAAAAGCTGCGCCCGCATCATTCCATCGAAGATTTCGATTGCGGGCAACCCAGCCTGAACAACTGGCTCAAGAAATACGCGCTGCAAAACCAGGGTGCGAACGCCGCGCAGACCTACGTTGGTGTCGTCGACGGAGTTGTTGTGGGCTATTACAGCCTGGCAGTGGGCCAGGTGGAATACGCGGATGCCCCCCAGCGCGCGAAAAAAGGGCTTGCGCGGCATCCGGTTCCCATCATGCTGCTGGCACGGCTGGCCGTGCGGAAGGACTGGCAAAGGAAGGGTGTGGGCCGCGGGTTGTTGAAAGATGCGGTGCTGCGCACCCTGCAGGCTGCCGGGATCGCCGGAATCCGTGCCCTGGCGGTCCACGCAAAAGATGACGCGGCGCGGCAATATTATGAGCAGTTCGATTTTGCCGCCTCTCCCACTGACCCGCTGCACCTGTTTGTCCTGTTGAAAGACATCCGCAGGGCGGTCGGGCTTTGAGGGTTTGGCGGCTCGCGCCGTGGGCTAAAGTCTATCGGCCCTCCGGGCCTGAGGTTGTAGCGCAGGCCCTTGCGGCCTGCGGTTCTTAGGTGTTTTTCAAAGAAAAGGGCCGCGGGCCGTAAAGGCCCGCGCTACAAAAAACCAACGGGAGCCCAGCGGGCTCCCCGACAAGACACGGAGGAATTCCAATTTGACACTCACCGATTCCGGCAAAATCGCGACCCGGGTGATTGTGATCCAGCTTGTCCTTCTGGTTGTCGTCGCCGGGGTGTTCGCCTACGTCAAGGTGTACGCGCCGAAGTTGGAAAAAGCGCGGGAGGCGGCACAACTCGCCGAACGCGAAAGCCGCATCCAGGATTTTTTCAGTTCCATGGTGGCGGAGGATTCCAGCCGCACCGTGGAAGCGCCGGGCGTTGGGCAAACCCATCCGCAAAGCCTCAGGAGCACTCCCGACGTCGCGGACGTGCAGCAGACGCTCGGCGCGGCTGACACCAGCACCACCGATTTTGCCGGCGGCCTGCACCTGGGCTGGATCGGTACGAAGCACACTCTCGAGGCCAGCTTCAACCACGGCGAGCTCTATGCCCTGTCGTTTAAGAACAACGACACCGGCCACGGCGTGAACGTTTTCAAATCGAGCGAACAATTTCAGGCTTTTTGATGTCGTAGCGCAGGCCCTTGCGGCCTGCGGTTCTTGCTGAAAGCTGAGAGCTGACGGCTGAAGGCTAAAAAAGCACCGCTTCCGTAGCGCCGGCATCTTGCCGGCTTTGAGTAAAAATGCCGCCGGGACGGCGGCGCTACAAAGGCACGTCGTCCGATGTTGCACCGGACAGCCCCCGAAGGGGGGCGGAAGAATTTAGCCCATGGCGTGAGCCATGGGACCCGAGCAGCAAAGGGTTCCCTCAGCCACGGAGTGGCGAAAGAAACAGCCCCCAGGGCCGGGCGCAGGGCCGGCATCATATCGTTGCAGATGGGTAGTGAAGTTGGCGGCGCGCTTCTTACGCCCCTCCGGGGCTGGGAAGATTTTGGCGCGTTCGTTGTCCCACGGCTTACGCCGTGGGCTAAAGT
>JBAUWE010000389.1:0-1848 GCA_049583595.1 Terriglobia bacterium | reverse complement strand
CCCGTCACGCCAAGTCGTGACACCCTCTCCCCTCGGAGAGGGCTTTGATTTTTTCGAGACGTCGCCGTAGCAACGAGTTTAGCTCGCCATGTGCGCAACTCGGCTGGGGCAGACATTGACTTTTGATTTCTGCGGTCAGCGAAGCTGATTGGGGTTAGGATGGCGGGGTGCGGGAACTGCGCAGCCACTTTCGACCTCAATGGCCACAACAGACTGGCGGATATAAACTCTAACCAGAACCTCTCGCTGCGCGAGATCGCAGAAACTGCAAGGCGAACGTTGCGCCAGCCGGCAGCTAATTCGGTGCTGCTGCGGCATCATGGCTACCCTTCATTAACGTTTGAAACCTGGAGGAACTGCGGAACGCCTTAAACTGGACGTCATGGGCTATGATTCCACGGAAATCCGGCTTCGTGGCCAGCACCCGGGCAACCGCGTCAACGGCGAGGTCTTTTTTTCCGTCTGCCCAGTATGCCAACGCGAGGTTGTAGGCGCTCCAAACGTAGTTGGGATTCAGGTTCTGGGCCTTCTCGAGTGATTGGATGGCGTCCTGCAGGTCGGCGGGCTTCCTGGCGGTTGGTATCATCGACCGCCGATATAGCGCGTAACCGCGAAGGCTATACGCGATTTCACTATCCGGATTCAATTGGATAGCAGCGTCATACTTTGCGATGGCGTCTGTGAGCCTTCCGCGACCGGCAAGCTCCTGCCCATCTGCAATCAACTGGTCCGATTCCTTGTGCGTCTCCTGTTGGGCCCTGGTCTCAGCCTGGTTGGCCCGATACTTCGCGGTGTCAATGGCATTCACCTGTTGCTGTTGCCTGACGCTGATATAGAATCCCCCCAGCGCCACAAGAATTGCGGTGACTGCAAAAAGGTACATCAGACCTCGAAGCCTTGATGCCCTCCGGTCACTGTGTAAAGCATCGAGCTCTCCGGTCACTGGTCCTTTCCTCCCAGCGAGGTGACGACAGAAATAGAGCGGTTCCACATGTAAATGATGGATCCTGTGCTTCCGGCAACCAGCCCGCTCGACCCAAACATCAGCCCCCATTCGTAAGGAGTTGGTTCTTTATGGACAATCGTCACGACGGCGGCGGCCAATAGGATGATCAGAGTCACCGTGGTGCCCGCAAGATACACGAACCGCTCGAAGCGAAAGACGGTCGCCAGGCGTTCAACGACCTGTAAGCGGAGTTCAAGATCTGAGTTGCCCATATGTCTACCTCAGCCAGTCGGTTTCCGCTGTCGAGGGGACATTCGTCGCGATCAGGGAACTTGATTGCGCTCTAAGGTCAGCCGCGATGGGATACGACTTTTCCTCGTGGAAATTCCTACGTGGCGGACGCCCTCAGCCCAGCGTGCCTACAAGGATAACACCAAAACAAACTTGTGCAATGTATAACGTGTTATCTCAGCAGGTACCAGGCAGCGTAGCCCTGCATCGTGAAGCCCTGGCGGGTGGCGAAGATATTGACTCTTAATATCTGGCGTTCGGCGAGACTGAGTGGGGTTGGAATGGCGGGGAAGAAAGAATTATGAATTCTGAAGGATGAAGGACGGGCAAAAGTAAGAAGTGTGAAGGATGAAAAAAGGCCGTGACGAGCAAGGCATTGGTGATTTGCGATTTGTGATGGGCGATTGGAAGGAATGGAATTACAAATTACGAATGACAGGCCGGGCCGCTGGCGCGAGCACCCTTTCCCCATGAGAGAGGGTATGATTTTTTGGTGGGGTAGCGGGTGGGCCCGGATGGAAGATGACACTGTGCTCCGAGGGCTCGATTTGGGGCAGATAGGTGTATTCTATTAACAGCCGGGAGCCTGGAAAGCTAATTCCGGCTAAAGA
>JBAUWE010000388.1:0-12535 GCA_049583595.1 Terriglobia bacterium | reverse complement strand
CCTGCCAGATTGACTCGGATCTGCTGAGCGACGAGATGCTCGACAGGCTGGGGAATGCCCTGAGCAAGTACAACATTGTTGTGACGGCCATGGGAACCGACGGGCCGGGCCCCTATATCTACAACTTCTATGACGGACCATTGACGCTGGGTCTCATCCCGCGCACTTACCGGGGACAACGGCTCGTGAAACTGAAGAAGTATTCGGACCAGATCAAGAAGCTGAATGTGCCCGCCATTCGCATCCACGCTGGATTTATTCCTGAGGACCCCAATACCGAGCTGTATTGGGAATCGATCGAAGCGCTGAAGGATATCGTCAGCCACTGCAAACGGAATGGACAGGACTTTCTCTACGAAACTGGTACAGAAAGCCCGACTACCCTGCTGCGTGCAATGAAGGACATTGGCCTGGATGGCGAACTCAGCAACCAGGGCGCGAACCTCGACACGGCGAATCTGATCCTCTATGACAAGGCGAACCCACTGGATGCGCTGGACGTTATTGGCCCTTATGTGAAGAACACGCACGCCAAGGACGGTTTGTATCCGACGGGTACTCGCGAACTGGGCAGAGAAGTCGCAATCCCGCACGGAAAAGTGGATTTCCCTAAGATCATCGCAAAGCTGAAAGAATTGAATTATCAGGGCCCGATCACCATCGAGCGTGAGATTTCAGGTCCTCAACAGATGGAAGATGTGAAGCGGGAGCGGGATTATCTGAAGAAACTGATTGAATCCTAGCAACCGGTCCGTGGGAAAAATGCGGGATGGAATTCTTAAGGAGGGACAAAAATTGAGCGAAGATTCCGGCAAGAAGACGGTAGGACGAAGGGAATTTATGGGCACGGCTGCGGCCGCGGCAGGATTCATGATCATGTCGCCGCAACTGGTCCGGGGAACGGCGGCGAACTCTGCACTGCGGGTTGGATTGCTGGGTTGCGGTGGCCGTGGAACGGCGGATGCGCAGTACCTGATTGATACGGGGAAGGCGCGTCTGGTGGCTCTGGCGGATATCTTTCAGGACAAATTGGACAAGGCCAAGTCGCACTTTGACCCGTACCAGCAAAAGAAGGGCTACGCGGCGATTGAACGGTCACTGATGTTCCGTGGCCCGAACGCGTACAAGGAGATCGCCCATTCGAAGGATGTGGACGCGATTGTGATTACCTCGCCACCCTACTTCCACCCGGAGCATCTGGCGGAGGTGGTGACCGCCGGCAAGCATGTTTATTGCGAGAAGCCGGTGGCAGTGGACCCCGCAGGTTGCGTCTCCGTTCTCGATTCCGGCAGGCGGGCGCAGGGACGGTTGAGCCTGGAAGTCGGATTCCAGCTTCGCAACGCTCCTCCCTACGTGGAGCAGGTCAAAAGGATTCACGGTGGCGCGCTCGGTACGATTGTTTCCGGGACCGGACACTATTTTTCGGGATACATCAAACGGCCTTCCTGGCCCGGAGCTTCGGCGGACGAACACCGGTTGCGCAACTGGGTCCACTATCGCACTCTGTCGGGCGACATCATCGTGGAGCAGAACATTCACGTGGTCGACTGCTGCAACTGGACTCTGCAGGGGCATCCGATCAAGGCGTCAGCTTCGGGCAGCAACCTGCACCGTCCCGACCACGGTGATGCCTACACGAACTATAGCGTGGTGTTCGAGTATCCCAACGGTGTCAGCATGACGTTCGGTTCCACGCAGTTCAATAAGGGCTGGTGGGACGTGGGATGGAAGTTCTTCGGCACCAAGGGCGTTTCAGAGACGCACTATAACGGGCCGGTTGCCATCTACGGCGAAAACGCCTGGAAATATGGAGAGGGTGCTTCCCAGGCGGGAGGCGGAAAATTCTCCGCCGCGGGCGTCTTCCACGGCAACCTGGACCAGGCGGATCCAATGAAGAAAATGTCTTTCGTGGATAGCATCCTGAACAACCAGTTCCACAACCAGGCTGAGCAAGGCGTGGAATCGGCGCTGAGCTGCATAATGGCCCGCCACTCTGCCTATACTGGCCAGGAAGTCAGCTACGAGCAGATGGCTACCTCGGGTGAGCAGTGGGTTGAAGATATTGACCTCAGCCAGTTTGCCTGAGAAAGGGCGGAAAGGGAAAACCGATGAGCAATGAGACATCAAGACGGGACTTTCTTAAGCTGACGGTTGCGGGGACGGCGGTGCTTGGCGCCCTGCCGGGCTCGTTGAAAGCGGCGGCCGGACAGGGTGGTGGTAAACTGTCGCTCGACAAGGGACTGGTTTACAGCATGCTGCCCAAAGAAATGAGCGTGGCGGACCGCTTCAAGTTGGCGCGGGACACGGGCTTCAAGGTGGTGCAAGCGCCAACCACGCCCGACCAGAAAGAGGCGGAAGAGCTGAAGAAGGCCTCTGACGCGGCAGGCATACGGATTGATTCAGTGATGAACATGGCGCACTGGAAATATCCGCTTTCTTCCTCCAACCCCTCTGACGTGGCAAAAAGCATGGAAGGAATGCGGACTTCCTTGCACAACGCAAAGCTGTGGGGATCGGACGCCGTGCTTCTGGTGCCTGCGGTCGTCAATCCCCAAACCAGTTACCACGAAGCGTGGGTGCGCTCTCAGAAGCAGATTCGCAAACTGCTTCCGCTGGCGGAAGAATTGAAAGTGGAGATCTCCATTGAGGAAGTCTGGAACAAGTTTCTTCTGAGCCCGCTGGAAATGAGAACCTACATCGACGAGTTCCGCAGCCCGTGGGTGAAGGCCTGGTTTGACGTGGGCAACGTGGTCCTCTATGGCTACCCGCAGGACTGGATTCACACGCTGGGGAAGCGCATCGACAAGGTCCACTTGAAAGACTTCAAGGTTGAGCATAGCTGCTTCGAGTGGGTGAACCTGGGAGACGGCCAGGTCATGTGGCCGGCCGTCAGGCAGGCGCTGGTTGACATCGGCTATTCGGGGTCGGTGATCTGCGAGTTGAAGAGCGGCGATGAAGCCTACTTGCGCGACCTCAGCAACCGAATCGATCGGCTCCTCATCCGGGCCTGAACTCCGATCGTTCGCAGCCACAACTCGAAACTACTGAAGCGCTGCCCAGCATGTCTGGTGGCTTGTGGTGGCGCTTCAGCTATCTGTAGGCATTCGATTGCAGCTCTTGAGTCCTTGGGCAGTTATTTATTTTCAGCAAGATAGAAATTATAATGAGTAATTGGTTTTATGTAGGAGATGCACCGTCTAACCAGTATATAGCCTCAATCGAAAACGTAGCCTGGTGTGGAAAAAAGAATTGACAGTTTTCGTATAAAGCGGTTAGAATTCGGGTTGTCGGTAAGTCTCAGGGTATTTCTGCTTCTCTAAATTGCTTTTTTGGGTAAGGTCAATCTGAGTTTCTTCTCTTGGCTAAGCCTTGCGTCCCTCTTAGGGTAGTTCTCCAAGCTCAATTCTACGGAGGTGCTTTACATGCGATTTCGGGCACTATCTCGATTCGCAATATGGGTCATCGCAGCTGCTGTTCTCGGGCTGTGTTCGACCCAGCGACTGAATGCTCAAGTTCTTTATGGTTCCGTTGCCGGAACCGTATCCGACCAGACAGGCGCCGTGGTGCCTGGAGCGGCAATCACCATTGTCAATGACAATACGGGTTTTACACGTAGCACCGCTTCTGGGTCGGCGGGCGATTACCGTATCACTGACCTTCCCGGAGGGACCTATACCCTCACCATAACGGCGCAAGGTTTCAAGCCTGTCAAGCAGACGGGCATCAACGTTGCTGCCGGTTCGACAAACCAGCAGAACGTGCAGCTGAGCGTAGGTGCTGTTACACAGGAAGTGACGGTTTCCGGAGCTGCTGCCACCCTTCAAACGCAGCAGTCAAACGTTCACAGCACGATCAGCAATTATGCGGTGCAGAACCTGCCGCTGAACATTTACCACAACTTCCAGAGCGTCGAGCTTCTGGCTCCGGGCGTTGTTTCTCTGTCGAATATTACGGGCAGTTATCCCAATTCGCTGGCTGACACGCCGGATCGCTCTTTAGCCATCAACGCCAACGGCCTGCCGCAGCACATCAACACTACCCGTGTGGATGGAGCAACGAACACGTTCCTTTGGCTGCCGGACCACATGGTGATCGTGCCCCCAGCGGCGAGCGTCCAGGAAGTCAACGTGCAGACTTCCAACTACAATGTCCAAAAGGGCCTCACGATGGGCGCGGCAACCGATGTGATCACCAAAGGCGGAACGAACGCGTTTCACGGTAACCTATACGCCTATCACACCGACGCGTCGCTTGACGCACAGAATGCTCTCATCCACACTGCCAACGGCAAGAAGCCGAAGAACATCCAGAACAACGACGGCGTTGCCATCGGCGGACCCATTGTCAAGAACAAGCTGTTCTTCTTCGGCAACTGGGATGGATTCTATCAGCGACAAGAGGCTGCGGACCAGTTCCTGATTCCTCCCACGGATATGCGGAACGGGGACTTCTCGCAGTATCTGGGCGCACCGCTCTATTCAGATGCTGCAGGCACCACGCCTATCAATGTCTGCGACACCAGTGGTGGTACGACTCAGTTGCGAGCGGGTATGATTTTTGACCCGACCACCGGAGACCCGACCACTGGTGCGGGTCGCTGCGCTTTCACCGGCAACATCATTCCGTCCAACCGGATGTACCAGGGCGCCAGCCAGTTCTGGCAACTGATGGACCCCTATGCTCCGAATACGCCGGTGCCCGGTGGCTTCAACGAGAATACGTCGATCAACGACACCCGCCTTCGGAATTCGAACTGGACCCGGAACATCTACACCGGCAAGGTCGACTACAACATCAGTGACCGCCAGACCCTCTGGGGCAAATACACCCTCCAGAAGGCCCGTCTGGATGACGGTAGTGATTACGGGGTTGCCGGCCGTGGCAACGGCACGGGAATCAGCGATAACACCTCACAGACTGTGACCATCGGCCACACCTGGACTGCATCGCCTTCCCTGGTGCTGACCGGCCATATCGGGTTTACCCGAATGGGCGAGAAGAACTCACCAGCGGATTTGGGCACGAATTACGGACAGACCGTTCTCGGCCTGACTAACAGCAACACTCCGGTCGATGACCCACGGTATAGCGGCATGCCTGGAATTTCCATGAGCGGGTTCACCACCCTCGGCAACAATTCATCCTGGCAGCCGGTAACCCGCAACGATTGGCAGTTGACGATCGATGAGAACGCAACCTGGATCAAGGGCAAGCACTCTCTGGTGTTTGGCTTTGACGCATCGCACAATCACTTGAACCACTGGCAGCCGGAAATTGTCTGCTGCCCGAGGGGCTACGTCATCTCATCACAACACAATACGTTTCTGAATCTGACACCTGGGGAAGCGGCGACGGTTTATGACGGGTCAAACCCGAATGGGATTACCTTTAACCCTGCCCTTTGGAACAGCGTTGCAGCCTTCAACCTGGGGCTGGCGAGCGAAGTTGAAAATGGCCAGCAGTTTATTAAGGCCACCAACAAGCAATGGGATGAAGCCGTCTACGTCGGAGACACCTTCCGGATCACTCCCAAACTGACCATCGATGCCGGTCTGCGGTGGGAGTATTACCCCATGGTTAGCCGGGATGGCGTCAGTAAGTTTGAGGTGTACGACACTGCCACCAACCAGATGTACCTGGGCGGGCTTGGCAACAATGATGTTCACCTCAACAATACACCGCTCGGAGTGACCAGCAGCAAGACCTTGTTCGCTCCGCGTCTCGGCTTTGCCTACCAGTTCAATGACAAGACGGTGATCCGAACTGCGTTCGGGATGACCTATGATTCGCTGCCGCTCCAGCGGCCGCTGCGCGGATTCTGGCCCTATACGATTGGGGCGGACAACTTCGTTTCACTGCCCGGTGTCAGCAGTGTCGACACCCAGTACCTGCCGTATGCAAACTTCAATGCCGGAGCGAACACGGTGAATAACATTCCGGGCTCGCCGGTAACCTCGGGAGGTCTGGCCGATGGCGTTCCGCTCATCCAGGCTCCTCCCGGATTCCAGTCGGGTGTCATCACCCCTCCGGGTAACGTCACTGTCGGGACGATGAATCCTGGCGCGTTCAAACGCGGCTACGTTGAATTCTGGAACTTCACCATCCAGCGGAAACTGCCGGGCGACGTCCTGTTGAACGTCGGTTACGTTGGCAACCACCTCGTCCACGAGTTCAATGGGCATGATCCGAACGCAGCTCCTTTGGGAGCTGGAAGCGCTGGCCAACCGCTGAATGCTGCCTTCGGCCGCACGGGCGGGACCTATCTCTTCCAGGGTTATCTGGATTCCCACTACAACTCTCTGCAGGTTTCGCTTGACCGTCACGTTACTCATGGCCTGTTCCTTCAGGGTTCTTACACCTACTCGAAGGTGATCGGCTACATGGATGACGAGGGATGGGCAAACGGCCTTTACTTCAACTGCCCAGGCAATGCTCTGTTGCCTGGCGGATGTCAGTCGCTGAACCGGCATACGCTGAGCTTCGACCACACGCACGTGCTGAAAATGGCGTTCATCTACAATCTGCCCTTCGGCGCAGGCGAGAAGTTCGCCACCAGCGGGGCCGCCAATGCAGTTCTTGGCGGCTGGCAGCTCAACGGCATCATCACAGGGATTTCGGGCTCACCGCTCTTCCCGAGTCAGGACGCCAGCTTCCTGAACACGCCTGGGACGTCGCAGGTTCCGGACTTTGCTGGTGGCCTCCAGATGATCAAGGGTACGGGGAGTGGCCAGCAGTGGTTCAACACCACGGCCTTTGTGCCGAATGAAAATGTCCAGATCGGGAATTCAGGCCGTGGATTGTCATGGCTGCGTGGACCTGGACTCACACAAATGGACCTCAGCCTCTTCCGCACCTTCAAGCTCACAGAGCGCTTTAAACTGAAGATGCGGGCTGAAATGCTGAACTTCAGCAATACTCCTCACTGGAGTAACCCGAACCCGACCTGCACCATCACGAGCACCGGTGTCTGTGGTGGAAGTATGGGGCAGATCACGGGTGCGTTTGGAGAGCGGATCTTCCAGCTCGGAGCTCAAATCAACTTCTAAATTGGCTGCCGGAAGCATGTCGCAGGGGACGCTGCATTGGGTCCACTGCGACATGCCACGGCCTAACCTGATTGACTCATGACAGCGGGTGGGGACTGAAAGGTCTCCACCCGTTTTTTTTGTAGAGCGATGCGAGGGCGTTCTGGAATGTCGCAGGTGACGGGAAAACGCGAACTGGCTACAGCCCTCCGTGGCTGGTAGAATCTAAAAGATGGTTTGAAATATGCGGCGTTTACTGTCACTGGCTATTTTGCTGGCAGCGTTCAGCCCCTTTCTGCGCGCGCAATCCGCGAACCTGGCAGAGCAATCCCAACATGCGGGAGAACTGATGGCTTCCGGGCGGTATGAAGAAGCCATCCCGATCTATCGTGCCCTGGTCAAAGCAGTACCTGGCAACGCAGGACTGGTTACGAACCTTGGCGTGGCCTGCCATATGGCTGGCCACGAGCAGGAAGCAATCACCCAGTTTACGAAGGCCCTGAAGCTCGACCCCCACAACGTTCCAGCCCACCTCTATCTCGGGTACGCTTATCTGAGTCTGGGCGAGCCTGAAAAGGCAATTCCTCACCTAAATGTCGCGGTGCGCGCCGACCCCGCTGACGGAGGCTTGAGGGCAAACCTTGCGGAAGCTTTGTTCGCGGTAAGGAGATATCGCGAAGCGGCAACGCAATTTGAAAAATTGTCTCAGGCGAATTCGAGCAACCCGGAAGTGTGGTACCGGCTTGGCCTTTGCTATCAGGAGTTGTCGCAGGAGAGCTTTGAAGATTTGCAGAGGATTTCGACCGGGTCGAGTTACTGGCTGGCGCTGGTGGCCGATTCCCGGGCCAAGGCGTTGCAATTGAGTAGCGCGTTCTATTTATATCGTCAGGCCATTGCCAGGAACCCCAAATTGCGCGGCGTTCATGCGGCCCTGGCGGCAGTCTACGAAAAAGCCGGACATGCTGACTGGGCCAAAACGGAACAACAGCGTGAAGCACAACTGGGCAAACCCAACTGCGCGGTTGAAAAGCACGTGTGTGCATTTCGCGCGGGGCGCTATCAGGCACTGGCGGGTTTGGCCGGGAAGGACCCGGAAATTTACTATTGGAAGACCCGTGCCTACCGGAAGCTGGCGATTGAGGCCCTCGCTCACCTGGGGAAGCTTCCTCCTTCCGTCCAACTCCACGAACTGCTTGGCAGGATCCACACGAATGAGCGCCAGTTTCCCGGGGCCGTTGAGGAATGGCAGAAGGCATACGATCTGTCAGGAAAGAATGTGGACGTCGGAACGCAATTAGTCATGGCGCTGTTTCAGGTTCAGAATTTCACCGAGGCCCGGCAGTTGCTGCAGGGAATGGTTCAGCAGCGGCCGAAATCCGCAGAATTAAACTACCTTTACGGGTTCACTTTGCTGAGCCTGAAGCAGGCTAAGGAAGCTGCGCACTACCTGCAAATTTCATTGCAGTTGGACCCCAGTTCCCTGGTCGCGCACAGTTCGCTGGCGCAAGCCTACCTGGCTATGGGTGAATCAAAGCAGGCCCTGCCCCATCTCAAAGCGGCACTGCCAATTGACGAGGACGGCAGCATCCACTACCAGCTTGCCCGGGCATACCAGTCGAGCGGCCAGCCTGAATTGGCCCGGACAATGCTGCAGCAATACCAGAAGATCCATAATGCCAGGCAGGCCGAGCAGCAGAACCTGCAAAAAGAAGTCCAGATCACGGCTCCCGGACCGGGCTAGAATGTTCTGTTGAGGGTATGAGTTTCAGTGTGCCCAGGTTAGCTGGAGGGCTCGTCCACCTTCAGGAACTGATTGGCTTTCACGCCTTGAAGGCGCTGTACGATGCCGCTGGGCCAGCGGATTTCAACCTCGTCTACCAGGGCAGTTTTGCCCAGCCCGAAGTGCACGCCGAAATGGCTGGATGAAGCATAGCCTACTGTGCTGGTCATGTGGTTGTGCTGTTTTCCGATCCGGATGCGCGCGCCGATCCCGTCGCGGTTGCTCTTGTGGCCCACCAGGTCCACGATCAGCCAGTGGTTATCGTCCGGGCTGATGTTTTCCCACACTTCAGCGTGTCCTTCCAACGACGACGTGACGACGTCGATTTGTCCGTCCCTGTTCAGATCCGCGAATGCGGCACCCCGATGCGCCAGCGGAACCTGGAAATCACTCCCGGCATCACGCGAGAGATCGGTAAACGTGCCGTTACCTAGATTGGCAAAAATACTATTGGGCTGTTTGTAGGTGATGGCTTCAAAAAGCTCCACATTACTATCCACGTGCGAGTTTGCCGTGAACAGGTCCTTCAACCCATCATTGTTGAAATCAAAAACTCCCAGGCTCCATCCACTTCGCCTTGCAGACAGGACACTCAGCCCGCTGCTGTAAGTTGCGTCTTCGAACATGCCCTTTCCCATATTGCGGAACAGCGGAAAAGTCTCATTGGAAAGGTCGGTGACGAAAATGTCCGCGAGACCGTCATTGTTGTAGTCGCGGAAATCCACGCCCATGTTAGAGACGGGTTCGCCGTTGTTCAGCAGCGCTGCCCCGGCAAAAAGCCCCACTTCCTCAAACGTTCCGTCGCCGCGATTGTGATAAAGGAAATTGGCCATATTGTCGTTGGTGACATAGACGTCCATATAGCCGTCGTTGTCATAATCGGCAAAACCGACAGCCATGCCGCGGCCGAGGTGCTTCCCAAAACCGGACTTGTCTGTTACGTCCTCAAACGTGCCGTCCCGGCGGTTCCGGTAAAGCGTGCACGTCAGGCCCTCATAATATTTCGGGTGGCAGTAGGTTCTGATGTTTCGGGCGCGGTCGCCGCAGAAGCGGTTGTTCTCCAGAGAAAACTTGGAGTAGTTCACCACGAACAGATCAAGCCAGCCGTCGTTGTCATAATCGAACCACCCTGCGCCAACGGCCCACTTGTCGCTCTTGATGCCGGCATGTTTTGTGACGTCTTCAAACGTGCCGTTGCCGCGGTTCCGGTAGAGAATGTTATGGAAGAGTCCGGCAACAAACAGGTCGGTGTGTCCGTCGTTGTCATAATCCGCTGCGGCAGCACCCATCGAATAGCCGGCTCCTTCGAGTCCAGCCTCTTGGGTGACGTCGGTAAACTTCATTCCGCCTTCATTGCGGTACAGGCGGTTGAAGTATTTGGGATCGTCCTTCTTCATCGATGGAAGGGCGGCTCCATTCGTGAAAAATATGTCGGGCAAGCCGTCGCCATTGTAATCGAACAACGCCAGGCCGCCGGGCATGCTTTCGATGAGGTGTTTCTCCGGAGTGGGGCTGTTTTCCACGGTGAAATGGACACCCGCGGAGGAGGCGACGTTGCGGAACCGGATGGGGTCAACTTTCGGAGCGGACGGGACCGCGAACCCAAAGCGGCTGCTCAGCAGAGGAAGGCAAAGGCCTGCTGCGCCTGCCCTCATCACATCGCGTCTGGTCCATTTGGCTGCCATTACCAGACGTATTTCCCCGCATCGCTCATGCGGATATCTTGCCATTTCACGAGAATTTGAGTCAACACAAACGCTGCCGGGGCTTCGGCGACCTGTGCCGGACACGAGGGAAACTCCACCCCTGGGATATAATGCCATGGGTGTCGATTGTGCCACGGGCCTGGCGGTTTTCCTGTCAGCCCGCCCGTGACCGCCAGAGGAGCCGCCGGAAGTCGCATTTTTACAAAGGAGCCAGTCTGATGCAAAATATTCGCGCCGCAGCAGTGCAATTTGAACATGTTGCCGGTGATAAACCGGCCAACCTGGAGAAGATCCGCGGATTTGTCGAGCGGGCCGCGCGCGAGCAGGTTGAGCTGATTCTGTTCCCGGAGTGCTGCATCACGGGCTACTGGTTTCTTCGGCACCTTTCCCGCCCGGAGCTTGCCGCGCTGGCCGAGCCGGTTTTTGACGGGCCGTCGTCGCAAATACTGATGGCGCTGTCGAAGCGGTACGGGATGACCGTGGGCGCGGGGCTGGTGGAAGCGGCGGAGGATGGCGCTCTTTACAACACCTACGTCGTTGCGATGCCTGATGGCACGGCACGCCGCCACCGCAAGCTCCATGCGTTCATCAGCGAACATATCTCCTGCGGATCCGAATACACCGTCTTTGACACCCCGCAGGGATTCCGGGCGGGCCTGCTGATCTGTTATGACAACAACCTGATTGAAAACGTCAGGATTACCGCCCTTCAGGGGGCCGAAGTTCTTCTGGCGCCGCACCAGACCGGAGGCTGCCGCACGCGCAATCCATACCGGATGGGGATTATCGACCGGCAACTCTGGGACAACCGCGCTCAGGATCCGGAAGCGGTCGAGCAGGAGTTTCGAGGGCCTAAAGGCCGGGGCTGGCTGATGCGCTGGCTTCCCAGCCGCGCTCATGATAATGGTATGTTCCTGATTTTCAGCAACGGCGTGGGTGTTGACGACGACGAGATCCGAACCGGCAACTCCATGATTCTCGATCCGCATGGGCGGATTCTGGCTGAGACCTGCAAGGCGGGTGATGACATGGTCATCGCCGAGCTGGATGGTTCGCTGGTAGGGCTAAGCGGCGGGCAGGATTATCTGAAGGCCAGGCGGCCTGACCTCTATGGCCCGCTGACCGAAAAGACGGGCCGGGAAGAAGATGCGCGAAGCCTGAAATTCAAAGAGTAGATGCTTGCGGCGGAGGCGCAGGGGAGGCTCTATTAATAGCCTAGAGCATGTGCGAGCCGGCCATCGGCTCCAGCGGCAGACCGCTCTTGTTCTCAATCGCCACGGTATAGCCCGCGGGAACATCAAGCTGGTAAGCGAGATGTGCGCCCTGTTTCTTCCATCGCAGTGAGACTGCTCCCTCCGGGACCGGAATTCGCCCTTCGCACGAATTCAGCTCGGCGTCAGTAAACCGTAGCTGAACCCGTTTCTTCACCCAGTCCACCTGGTAGAGCCCCAGAACGTCCCGATAGAGCACGTTGACAATGTGCGACGCAAAGCCATGGTCGAGGCTGGCCCTGGTATCAATGTTCTCCCACAGCGTTCCGGTGCGCTCAGCCATATACAACAGATATTCCCTGGACTCGTCGATCAGCTGCCGGCATGATCCGTAACGCGACAGTAATTCAAGGCGCAGGACATTGCCGATAAATGCGTTCGAAGCGGGAATTTCTGGAAATCGCTTCGTCTGTTTACGCGAAGGGCCGAAATCCTTCAGCAACACATTCCAGAGTGTGCTGAAGGTTTCGGGCGTGGCGGTGCCAAGGTAGAACGCATAATACTGGCAGGTCTCGGTCCGGTTGCGCGTCGGGAGCAGCTTCCCCTGTTTCCGGACGGCGTTGTCCACAAAAAACCGGCCATCGAATGACTGCCGCCGGACGGCGTCGCGGACCGCTCCTGCCTGTTCCACCCACGCTGGCACTTGATACAATTTGCCCGCTGCCTCCAGCGCCGCCGCGTAAAGCATGTTGGTAGGATAGTTGACGTCCTGGGTATAGTCGTTCGCCGCCGACCATTCGATGAAGATCCAAC
>JBAUWE010000387.1:0-5169 GCA_049583595.1 Terriglobia bacterium | reverse complement strand
CCTGGGCGACATGCGCCCGTCTGCCAGAATCACCGCATAGCCGCCCAGCGGATGAAAGATCTCAAATTCCAGAAACTGCTTGGCCTCCACCGGCTGGGTGAATTCAAAATCGAAGAGATAGCCGGCGCAAATCCCGTTGCGATAGAACAGCAACTGGTCGACGTCGAGATAAGGATTGGGGTTGATCAAGGTCGGGTTCGAGGTAAGGGTGGAGTCCCACTGGCCGGGATCATACAGTTTCCACGCCGAAGGCTCCAGCAGGGACGATTGCCCCAGCCCCAGCTCATTCTGGACCACCGTCAGAATCACGTCCATCGGATTGGCCAGCAGGGTCCGCGGATGCTGCTTCGAAACGGCCGCACCGTCATCGCCCGCGGTAAAGATTTGCGACTTGGCGTAGCGGTTCAGGTCATGGCAATCGAGGCGGTAACCGCCGCCCGAGGGAAGAACCTCGACCCCTTCGATTTCCTGGGTGGCGATGGTCACAAAGTCAGTGGAGTTCATGCCCGGGTAACCCACGCTGAGGGTCAGCCTGCGGCCTGTCAGCTTGCCGCCGCTGGCCAGCGCCGTCATGTATCCGCCGCTGTCGACGGCATCAATCGCCAGGGCGCCAATCGAGCTCTGTCCCTGCAACTGTTGGATGCTTTGATGGACGCCCTGCGGAATCTTAATGCAGGGATGCCTGCCGAGATCCTGCGAAGACGTGGCCAACAGGATGTCGTTTCGCAGAGCCGTCAGCCAGAACCACGCCGTTGCCGAAACCGTTTTGCGGACTGCCATCTCCCACGGCAGCGCTCTCGACGCCAGGGAACAAGAGAGCAGGCCGTCTGACTGGGTCGTGCCGGCTACAATCTTGATGCTCTCCACCAGCCGCCCGATCAGGGAAGGCAGGCCGCCCGCGTAGTTTGTGCTGAAGTAGGTTCCGAGATCCGTGTTATCACTCAGCCGCAGCAGGCCGGCGAGTATCGCCAGAGTTCCTTCCATTGAGACCGACGCCGGAGAGCCCGAATAGCCGCCCGTTGAGTCTGCGTAGGGCTTGAACCCGTCAAACGGTGTCAGTTGCTGGTAGGCCTGGTTGTAGGAATTCGCGGTAGCGCTGGCAACAATCTGCTGGTTGGCGAGAAAGAAGGTCTCATAGGCAAATTCCAGGCACTCGACGGCCTTGGCGTCGTCGCCGATTTCGTGGCAAAACAACGCCGCCCACGAACTTGCTGCGTCCAGTTCGAGCGAAGTGTCCAGTCCGGCACCGGAAGCTCCCCGGGCAAAATGCCCCTTCACGCTCCCTGAGGCCGGTATCCAGAGCTGGTCCAGAATGGCGGTCCTGATGTCGAAGGCTTTGGTGGAAGCTATAGTCGCCGCGGCGCTGAGTTGGGCCGCGTCATCTTGTGTCACCCATCCTTCGGCCAGCAAGGTCTGGGCGGCGGCCGGCAGCACGCGCGACGCCTTGTCGAAAGCAAACCAGCAGACCATGTTGTCGTCGGTGGAGACGCTCGAAATCTGCCCCGGCACATACTGATAGCCGGGATCCTGGTAGATCCCCCAGCCGGCCGTGATCAGGTTCTGGCGAGCGTCGGTGGCCGTGGACTGCAGGAAGAAAAGCAGGTTGAGCATGCTCTGGAGGCTTGTTGCGGCCCGCTCGTAGTCTCCCGTTCGCTCCATGTAAATGCCGTAGGCGTAGGCCAGCCAGGCCAGGGCTCCTGACCGGATGGTAGCCTGGTCCGCCTGGCCGTTATAAAGGTCGTAGGAAACGCTCAGAGATCCCGCAGGCTTTGGAGCGCCAACCGAAAGATCATCCAGGCTGAGGTAGCCGGCGGATTCCAGCTCGACCGCGAACGAAGTGATCGAGGTTACTGTTTCGCCGCTGAGGTACTGGCCGATCCGGGCGTTCAGATCGGCGAGGTAAGTTTGCCAGGCGTTGAGTTGAAGCGGCGCTACCGCCGTCACGGTTTTCGTCGGCGCATCGTATCCCGCAGTTCCGGATGAAACCAGGCAGAATGACGCCACCTGCCCGCTGGAACTGCTCAGTCCCACCGTGAACTTGAAATTGACATTGGTCTTGAACCGCCACTCGACGAGCGAATCGATAGCATCCGGCAATCCAACTCCTGTAAAGCTCCAACTCGCCGGAGCTGTGGTGGCCAGAAAATAGATGATCTTCGAGCCGCCCGATTCAGACGGGGGCTCGGCTGTGTCCAGGGCATTGGTCACTGACCCTGCGCCCGACTGCAGCGCCCACCGCGACGTTGTCCCATCCTGTGCGTCTTCAAGAATGATCGTCGGCAGGTAGCCGGAACCTTCAAGGAGCGCGTTGACCTGAGTGATGATGCGCGCCGCGGCGTCCCACAATCCTCCCACGGCAAAACCAATGAGGGCCAGGGCCGCGCTGTAAATCCAGCAGCGGTTCTCGACGGCCGGCAGGTTTGAGCTGGTTAGTTGCGCCCCGGTGAAAAAATCGGGATCGCTGGGAGGGACCTCAACCTCGCGCGGAAGGTCGGCAAAGGCCGCCAGCTTTTGCAGGGTCGAATAAAGATCGACAGGGCCCAGTGTCGGATGGTTGTAAAACACGTGGGCCACCAGCGTGCCCGAACCCGCCGTCAGGCTGCTTCCGAACCGCGCATGCGTCGAGTCCTGGACGATGATGGGAATGTTGTCTTCAACCATAGACTCCACATAGGAGGTCTTGACGTTGACGCGGACAAAGTAATCCCGAAGCTTGCTGCCCACGCCCATGTTGGAATGTGCGACCCAGCCCGTGACGGACGACGCGGAGGAACCCGCCGCAGGCTGTGCCGTGCCGGCGTCCATCAGGAAAGCGATCACCGTTCCCGGCGGCACGCCCGCTACGGTCCAGGTGCCGTCAGAGGCAATCGTCGCCGACCCCTGGTAATAAAAGCTGTCGGTAAAGGAATAGACATCCACCCGATAGGCGGATGCAGCTTGGGCGAGATTCAGTACACGTCCGCTGACGTCGCTGGCCACGCTGAGCGTGAAAAGGTTGATCAGCAGGCTGCCCGAAAGCAAGGGTGTTGGAGAGTAGTTCACCGGAAAGCCGTCCGGGCCCGCCTGGTCATCCGGGCTGACGCCCGCAACGGGATCGAGAACGATGTTGGGCACAGAGTCCTGCGCCAGGCTGGAAAAAGGATCCTTGACCGCGTCCACCGCGCCTTCAACAAACGCGGCGTCGGTCTCGGTTGCAAGCACAGCGCCCGCGAACGGTGACACGTTGGCGTTGATCCGGCCCAGTATCCAGTCGAGTTGCTGGTCCAGCGCCGCTGCCAGGTCTCCGGAATAATAATCTCTGACTTCCGCCATCCCGATTGCTCCTTGCCTTCCCGTCAGTACCCGTACCCCGTGGTCCCGTAGCCACTCATGCCGTAGCCGGTGTGGCCCACGTACATGTCCTCCGGCCGAAAGGTGGTCAGCAGGTCCATGACGCCTTCAATCTGCACCACGTAGAGCGGCTGCTTCGAAAGCGCCGCGTTGTTCAAGTCAAAACTCGCATTCGTCATCACCGGCATCGTGCTGCTCCATTCACCCGATCGCTCAATCACTCAATTTTCAAATGACCTGCTGGCGGAACTTCACCTTCACGCTGTAAATGCCCGGCGCCACATACGCCACGGTCTCCCCGGTATCTTCCAGAAGACAGTTCGTAAACGCAGACTGCGAAGCGTCGGGGTAATACGCGAAGGGCGCTCCGGTCAGGGCAAAGTCCAGAAAGGCGGACCAGTCCGCCAGGCCGTTCCCCGCCTGGATGTAGTCAACGTTCAGTTCCAGAAAGGTATCGATGCGTTCCAGCACCGACTCGCGAACGCCGGCCGTCGAAATGTTGTCGTGCCGGACGGCGCTTTTTGAATAGCCTGGCTGCTGCCGCGGCTCCGAATTAAAATTCAGCGTCTGTTCCGTCCCGCCCGTCGGCGTGTAAACAATTTTTGGATTTGCCATAATCACTGAGCGAGTAGCGGGGCTGGTGGAAAGCGAACTGCGAGTAGCAAATAGGCATCCAGAGAGCCTTTCCCTATTCGCTATTCGCTACCTACTCCTCGCTTTCCTTTCCCTACTCACTAATCGTCTCCTTTCATAGCTGCTGGGCGAGTAGCGATTTGCAAGTAGCAGGTCTGTCGAAGACCACGGGCGGCCGCCGCCCCGCTCGCTATTCGCCACTCACTATTCACTTCCCTTCACGCGCGCGTCGCCGGCTGCCGCACCACGGTGTAGGCCACCAGGTTCACGTCGCGTTCCATCACCGCCGTCGAGATGTGCCGCACCAGTTCGTCCACTCCCGCCTGGCCGCCATAGACCGGTCCCTGGAAAATCACCTGGACCGTCTGCTGTTTCTGGGCAGCGCTCTGGCTGCTGTCCGTCGCCTGTGTTGTTGACGATGGGCTGCCCGTCGACGTGCTGCTCGACGAAGCCTTCTGGCTCGAGCTTCCGCCGGACGCGCTTCCGCTCAGCGCTTTGGTGGCCAGCCCTGCCGCGCCTCCCACGGCGCCGAACACCGCGGCGGCTTCAAACGCCTGGCCTGCGCCCGCGAAGTCGCCCACGGCCAGCAGGTAGAACCCCAGCGCCGTTGAATAGATCGCGCGCACCACGGCCTCCTTGGCAATCGAGCTGATGGAGGCGAGCGCGGCCTTCTCAAAAGCCTGGCCGATGCTCTTCTGCCAGACGTTGGCGTTCCCGGCGTTGCGCAGCAGCGCCGAATCGAATGCCCGAAAGCTTCCCATCAGGCTGGTTTCGAGCGCGCTGGAGGCGCCCAAGGCGCTTGAGAATGCGCTGTTGACGCCGCTTCCCCATTCGCCGACGGCCTGCCGGTTGCGGTTCAGCGACGTCGTCAGGCTGCTGAGGCCCAGGCTGAAGTTGCCCGTCAGTCCCTGCAACGATTTCTGGACGCTCCCGAAACTTGAAGTCCCGCGGCTTGACCATTGCGTGAGGTCGGAGCTCATGCCGCCGAGGTTGCCGCTGAAGTTTTGGCGAAATGCCTGGATGCTCGATTCCGCCTGCGAAGGATCGGCGGCGATACGTATCAAAAGTTCTGCTGCGTTGTTGGTAGCCATCATCCTCTCATCTCTTACCAGCGCAGGTTCTTTGCGCGTTGGCCCTGGGGCGCTTCCTCGAGGCCTTCCGTCAGGGCGTTTGCGGCCGCTCGTTCGGCGCTCAGCAGTCTGGCCG
>JBAUWE010000386.1:0-12009 GCA_049583595.1 Terriglobia bacterium | reverse complement strand
CATTTGAACCGGGTGACCTTTTCTTCTTTTTCTCCGATGGAATTACCGAGGCGCGAAACGAGGCGGGAGAGTTGTATGGCATTGAGCGCCTGCTGGAAAACATCAAAGCGAACAGGCACCTGAACCCTGATGTGTTTATCGAGGCTATTCGGAAGAGCGTCGTGGCCTTTTCGGGCAGTGACCGCCTGACTGATGACCTCACCAGCGTCGCCGTCAGGGTGGAAAGCCGGGAGGCTGCAGTTGCGCGGGAGGAGATAGAAATTCGCAGTGACCTCAGGTACCTTTGCCAGGCGCGAGAATTTGTGAATTCCTTCTGCCGGAACCTCCCGGGGGCCCCACTCAGCCGGGAGAGCATCAATTCATTTGAGCTGGCCGTGAACGAGGCTGCTTGCAACATTATGAAGCACGCATACCATGGCCGGGGCGATCGGTGGATTTATGTGGAGGGAGAGGCTTTCCCCAGTCGTATCATGGTGCGCCTGTACCATTTAGGTGACCCTTTCGATCCCTCGGATCTGGCGCCGCCGGCGCTCGATGGCTCGCGGGAGTCTGGTTTTGGCACATACATTATTTCCAAGAGTACCGATGACGTGAGATACTATCGCGACGAGCGCGGCATGAACTGTATCAGTCTGGTTAAAATGCGAAGCTCATAGCGGAAGGGAAAAACGAACCAATGGAAGTAGCCGTTGATCAAATTGGAGAAGTGGGAGTTGCGGAAGTCCCGGTCGACGAGTTGGATGCCAGCAATGCGCCGGAGTTCAAACGTGACATCATGCCTGTTGTGGAAACCAATACAAAGCTCGTGCTTGACATGAGCCGGCTGCATTTTGTGGATAGTTCCGGACTGGGTGCCATCCTCTCCTGCCTGCGGCAGTTGAGCGCCAAAGGTGGAGACCTGAAGCTCTGTTGCCTGTCAAAGCAAGTGAGGGCGGCTTTTGAACTGGTCCGCATGCACCGGATCTTTGACATTTATACCACCCGGGACGAAGCGGTCCGGGCATTTGAGCCCTAGAAAGAAAGGCTTCAATGGACTGGAATGTTGCCGGAGGCATCATTTTCCACGCGCCTGCTGTGTCCTTTGCCGGCAGGGGGACAGCGCCCGGATCTTAAGCAGGATGTCGGGCTTTCCTGCATTAGAGACCACGGGTTTTCTGCGCTAAAGTAGGGGCATGGAAGAAAAACAGGTTCTGCCGAAATTTGAAAACCATTGTGAGGCTCTCTCCGTTCCTTCGATCGAGGAATCCATCCGGCGTCATGTGAAATATTCGCTGGCAAAGCCGTGGCGTGATCTTTCAACCAATGATCTGCTCTTTGCAGTGGAGCTTTCTGTTCGTGATCTCCTGACGGAAAGGATGCTCGAAACCGAAGAGTACTATCGAAGTGGAGACTTCAAGAGCCTCAGCTACATTTCCATCGAATTTCTGATCGGCCAGTCACTCACAAACCATCTGCACAACCTCCGCGTTTTCGAGCTTTACCGGGAGGCATGCGAAAACCTCGGCGTCGACCTGGAAACTGTGGACCATGCCGAAGGAGACGCCGCGCTGGGCAATGGTGGATTGGGCCGGCTGGCGGCCTGCTTTCTGGATTCTCTTTCTACTCTGGGCATGCCAGCTTATGGCTATGGTATCAATTACGAGTACGGCCTCTTCAAGCAGGAAATCGACAATGGTTGCCAGCGGGAAAGACCTGAAAACTGGCTTGCCCAAAGCAGCCCCTGGGAGATCGGGCGTTCCGAGGAAGCCTGCCTTGTTCCCATCTATGGCCATATCGAACACGCGCTTGATCGTGATGGCGGATATAACCCGATGTGGATGGGTTGGAAAGTCCTGATCGGTGTTCCCTATGATTTGCTGGTTTCAGGGTATGGCGGCAGGGTTGTCAATATTCTGCGACTCTATTCAGCGCGCTCGTCCCTCGACTTTGACATGCGGATTTTCAACGACGGCGACTATTTCAAAGCCGTCGAGCAGAAGATCTCTTCAGAAACAATTTCCAAGGTGCTTTATCCATCTGATGCCGTGATTGCGGGCAAGGAGTTACGGCTTGTGCAGGAGTACTTCCTGGCGGCGTGCGCCGTTCGGGACACGGTTCGAAGGTTCGAGCGATCGCACGATGGTTTCAGTGAGTTTCCCGACAAGGTGGCCATTCAACTGAACGATACACACCCTGCGCTGGCGGTTGTGGAGTTAATGCGGATATTGGTTGACGAGAAGGCCCTGCAGTGGGGGGACGCCTGGGAAATCACGCAAGCAACCTTTGGTTTCACCAATCACACGCTGGTGCCGGAATCTCTGGAAAAGTGGGCGGTGCCATTGCTTCAATATGTCATTCCTCGCCACCTGCAAATTATCTATGAAATCAACGGACGTTTTCTGGAACGAGTCTCGGCTTTGTGTCCGGGAGACCCGGGTTTGTTAAAACGTGTATCTCTGATTGAGGAATCGAAGCCCCAGCAAGTGCGGATGACGAACCTTGCCATGGTCGGGTCCCACTCCATCAATGGAGTCTCCGAGATTCATTCAGGGTTGGTCAAAACCACGCTGGCGCCTGATATTTACAGGCTCTGGCCGAAAAGATTCAACAACAAGACCAACGGCATAACGCCGCGCAGGTGGCTGCTGAAAGCCAACCCGGATCTCGCCAGGCTGGTGACCGCTACCATTGGCGACGGCTGGATTCGTGATCTTTCACAGCTTCGAAGGCTTGAGGACCATGTTGAAAGTCCTGATTTCCGTGCCGAATTCCGAAAGGCAAAGGCCGCCAACAAGGTGGAACTGGCGAGAATCATTTATGACACCTTGCGCATTAAGGTGGATCCTGCGTCCATGTTTGACGTTCAGGTCAAGCGCATTCACTCCTATAAACGGCAACTTTTGAACGTTTTGCACCTCGTCGATGAATATCTCTCGCTGATCGAGGACGGGCACCAGCCGGCTGTGCAAAGAACGCACATCTTTGCCGGCAAGGCCGCCCCCGGCTATTGGAAAGCCAAGCAGATCATTAAACTGATTCACGACGTCGGACGGGTGATCAACAGTGATCCGAATGCTCAGGAATGGATTAAGGTGGTATTCCTGCCGGACTATCGTGTCTCACTGGCGGAGAAAATTTTCCCCGCTGTGGATCTCGGCGAGCAGATTTCAACTGCCGGTATGGAGGCTTCCGGAACCAGCAACATGAAGATGACGCTGAATGGCGCCATTACCATTGGCACCCTCGACGGCGCAAATATCGAAATTCGGCAAGAGGTTGGCGAAGAGAATATCTTCATCTTCGGGCACGAAGCAGCTGATCTGCAGGAAATGCGCAAGCTGCATACCTATCAACCCCGGGCGTATTACGACCGGAATCCGCGGATTAAGCGCATTGTTGACGCCTTTGCCTCCAGCCTTTTCTGTCCCAGGGAATTGGGGCTATTTAACTGGATTGTTGACGACCTTCTCGATGACAACGACCAATACTTCCATCTGGCAGACCTGCCCGCTTATCTGGAGGCCCAGGAAAAGGTTAGCGCGGCCTATTGTGACACCGAGCGCTGGACGTCCATGTCAATCCTGAATGTGGCGAGGGTCGGGAAGTTTTCCAGCGATCGCGTCGTTGCGGAGTATGCGCGGGAGATCTGGAACTTGAAGGCCGTATAATCAGCCTGCTTCGAGAATCACAGCCGAACTGCCCTCAACCAGATAGCCTGCCGGATTTCTGAGAAGAACGGCGGCCCCCGGAGTATAAAAGTTTCGGGGGGTCGGCCGTGTGGTGTCAGCAGCCAGGTGCCACCTCCCCGATGGGGGCGCCGGTAGCACGAACCTGATCGCCTTGCTGCCCGCGTTGAGCATGAGGTAGAGGTCGGGACTGTCCTGTCCGTGGACCAGGCAGGCCAGCGCTTTCCCCAGAGGATCGAACCAATCCGGGTCTTTCCCCTTTGGATCAAACCATTGGAGTTCCTTGTGGGTATAGTAAGCTTCCCGACGGAGCACTGGGTGTGCCCGGCGGAGCGCAAGCACTCCGCGCGCAAATTGAAAGATGTCCCGGTTTCGCTTGAGCAAAGACCAGTCGACCCAGCTGATTTCATTATCCTGGCAGTAGGCATTGTTGTTTCCCAGTTGGGTGCGGCGGAATTCGTCTCCGGCAAGAATCATCGGCACGCCGCGGGAAATGGCCAGGGTGAGCAGCATGTTCTTGATTTGCCGGCGGCGTATCGCATCAATTGCCGGGTCGTCCGTTTCTCCCTCGACACCGTAGTTTCTGCCGTAGTCTGCGTTGGTTCCGTCGCGATTCCCCTCGCCATTCGCTTCGTTGTGTTTCTGTGAATAGCTGACGAGGTCATTCAGGGTGAACCCGTCGTGGCAGGTAACGAAGTTGATGCTGCACTCCGGGCCCTTGCCGGATTCGTGGTACAAATCGTGGCTTCCGGTGATCCGGCTGGCGAAGTAGGGAGCCATCCCCTCGTCGCCCTTCCAGAACTTTCGGATGTCATCCCGGTAGCGGCCGTTCCACTCCGCCCAGCGATGGAAGGAAAAACCGCCTACCTGGTAGGCTCCGGCGGCATCCCAGGCCTCGGCAATCAGCTTGGTATCGCGAAGGATCGGGTCTTCCGCAATACGTTCCAGGAGGGGCGCGTCCGAAAGAACATTGCCGTTCCGGTCGCGGCCCAGCACCGACGCCAGATCGAAGCGGAATCCGTCCACGTGCATTTCGATCACCCAATAACGCAGAGCGTCGAGGATCAGGTCGCGCACAACCGGGTGCGTGGCATTCAGTGTCTGTCCCGTGCCGGAAAAGTCACGGTAGTAACGTTTGTCTTCTGCAAGCCAGTAATAAATTGCGTTGTCGATGCCGCGGAAACAAACGGTGGGTCCCATCTCGTTGCCTTCAACCGTATGGTTGAACACAACGTCAACAATCACCTCGAGACCTGCCCGGTGAAAGGCCCGCACCATCTCCTTGAATTCGAGCACCTGTGCGCCCTGCTCTTGGATTCTGGCGTAAGATGCTTTGGGGGCAAAAAAGTTGACCGGATCATACCCCCAGTAGTTCCGCAGGTGCTTGCCCGTCTGGGGATTGATGCGCGGCATGTGATATTCATTGAATTCCTGCACCGGCATCAGCTCCACCGCTGTTACGCCAAGGTCCTTCAGGTAAGGGATTTTTTCGGTCAGACCGTGGTACGTGCCGGGAAAAGCTACTTTGGCATTGGGATGGACTGTAAAGCCCCGCACGTGCAGTTCGTAGATGACCGTTGATTCCCAGGGCAGCCGCAGCGGCTGGTCATCCTGCCAGTCAAAATCGGGATGCGTCACCACGCATTTGGGCGCGGTGGCCGCATTATCTGCAGTCGAGTACGACAGATCCCGCATAGCGGATGACGGATCGTAGCCCAGAGCCTTGCGATAGCTGCGCCCGGGAACGGGCGCAATCGCCGTGGCACAGGTGTCAACCACAAGCTTGTCCGGATTAAAGCGGTGTCCCTCATGGGGAGCATAGGGTCCGGCAAATCGATAGCCGTAGAGCTGACCGGGACGAATACCTTCCAGCCACACGTGCCACACATCGCCGGTCTTGTTCCTGGCGGGGTTCAGCAGAATGGTTCGGGTGGGCATGGCATCCTCAGGCCGGTTGAAGAGGTCCAGGCGCACGCCCGTTGCGTGGCGGCTGAAGACCGCAAAGTTGATGCCGTTTGCCCGGACGGTGGCTCCCAGGGGGAAGGGAACCCCTGAGCGTACGGACTGTACTTCACACAAACTCAGCAGACGATCGAGTTCCGCAAGTTCTTCTAAACTGCGAGCGTTCCGGCGTGCGGAACGCTGTTTTGGCGGCTTTTCAGCTTGTTCCGGAAAGCCGGATCCGTCTGAGTGGGAATCTTTTGGCATGAGAAACGCTTGCCCCGGGTCAGGATCGTGCTGCTAACCCATAGCAGCAATCATCCATTTTCAAAATTGACCTGACACTGATTTTCAACTGGCCAATCAGTCAGTATAACAGCGGGGTTGCCCGAGGACGTTGCCAATTATCACCAGCGCAATAGCCCCAGCAATTTTCTCTGCCAGTCATGAAGTGACTTCGATCTCGGCATAACTCTCCTGTGACGACCGCCTTTCAGGCCGGCAGAAATCGTCCGGTGCAATGCTCAGGAAAGTTACGCCTTGGTGGATCCCGTTCCCGACTGCTGGAAAGCCATTCCGCCCACCGGAACCAGTAAGCCACCTTCCACCATCACAGCCGAGCCTGTCATAAACGAAGCGTCATCGCTGGCCAGAAACACAATCACGTGGGCCACTTCCTCCGGCTGCCCCATTTTCCCCCTCACGTGGAGGCTGTCACAGGCTTCCAGGACTTTATCGGGGTTGCTGTCGAGATTCGCGGCCCAGCGCAGCATGGGCGTATCGATGGCGCCGGGAAGGACACAGTTGGCCCGGATGCTCTGCTTCCCATAGTCAAGCGCGATGCATCGCGTCAGCCCCAGCAGGCCATGCTTGCTCACCACGTAGTGGACCGAGTTGCGTTGCGCCGCCACCGACTGTACCGACCCGGTGATGACGATGGATCCACCGCCGCGTTCAAGCATCTGCGGGATGACGTGTTTTGACATGAGAAAGGCGCCCTTCAGGTTGATATCGAGCACCTCGTCCCATTCGTCCTCTGAAATGGTGGTGACCGTGCCGTAGCGCTGAATGCCGGCGTTATTCACCAGAATGTCGATCCCGCCGAAGGCGGAGGCAATTCTCGGGATCAGCGCCTCAACCTCTGATGCGGAGGCCACATCCACCTGGAAAAACTCCGCCTTGCCGCCTTTGCCCTTCAGCTCTGCCGCGACTTCCTCGCCTGCCTTTCCGTCGCGATCCACCACGGCAACCGCGGCATTCTTTTCAATCAATTCCTGCGCGCAAGCTCTTCCAATTCCTGAGCCCCCACCCGTTACCACAGCCACTTTTCCTTTGAAGTCCACCATTAAATTTCTCCTTCGGGGTTTCGCCACTTGACGACCGCAGGATAATATCACCTATTGAGCAGAATCTGAGCAAAACGATCCGGCGCAAGTGCCCCCCAGAAACGCGCAAGCTCGAGGGTTGTAGAAAAGCGGCCTGACTCTGCTACCATGGAGGATTCCAGGCGGGGCCGGGGGTGAGGGATCGTGAGGCGCTGGCGCCAGAATTGAAAAAGAGGAAGGAGAAGGTGAGATGGCGGATGTAGAAGGGAAGTCGGAAGCGAAGAACTTTTATCCGGAGGTGGAGGCGCGGCAGGAGGCATTTTTCCTGAAAGGTGCGGGAGCGTTGGACTGGGGGATGCAGAACCGGCTGGCGCGGATTTTCAATCCCGTTTCGGGGCGCACGGTGATGCTGGCGATCGACCACGGGTATTTCCAGGGGCCGACAACCGGCCTCGAGCGTGTGGACCTGAACATTGTTCCGCTGCTGCCCTACGCGAACGCGCTGATGCTGACGCGGGGGATGCTGCGGTCGACGATTCCGCCGGCGTTCGGCGGCGGGGTGGTGCTGCGGGCAAGCGGCGGGCCAAGCATCCTGAAGGAACTGTCGAACGAGCAGATTGCGGTGGGCATTGAAGACTGCGTGCGGCTGAATGTGGCGGCGATGGCGGTGCAGGTGTTTGTGGGGGGCGAATTTGAATCGCAGACCATCCACAATCTGACGCGACTGGTGGACGCGGGCAACCGGCACGGGATTGTGACCCTGGGCGTGACGGCGGTGGGCAAGGCGATGACGCGGGACGCACGGTATCTGCGGCTGGCCTGCCGGATCTCGGCGGAGCTGGGAGCGCAGGTGGTAAAGACCTACTACGTGGCAGAAGGGTTTGAGACGGTGACGGCATCGTGCCCGGTGCCGGTGGTGATGGCGGGCGGCAAGAAGATCGCCGAGCTGGACGCTCTGAAAATGGCCTACAACGCCATCTCGCAGGGAGCGGCGGGAGTGGATATGGGCCGGAACATCTTCCAGTCGGAAGCGCCGGCGGCGATGATTCAGGCGGTGGGGAAGGTGGTGCACGAATCGATGAAGCCGGAAGAGGCTTATGAGTTCTACCAGACGCTGCGGCACGAGAAGAAGGGCGCAGAAACGGTGGCGGGGCGGTAAGGGATGCCTGATCAGAACAGCCTGAAACGGTTACTGAATGAATCGCCATCGCTGAGCGTGGGGATTCTGACGGCGGACCTGCTGCAGCTGGGGTCGGAGTTGCAACTGCTGGAGGAAGCGGGCGCGAAGCTGGTGCACGTGGACGTGATGGACGGGGTTTACTGCCCCTGGATGACGGCGGGGCCGCCGCTGATCAAAGCGATCAAGACGCCGTTGCTGAAAGACGTCCACCTGATGATCCATGAGCCGTTGGGAAAGGTGCGGGAGTATGTGGAAGCGGGGGCGGACATCGTGACCATCCATCCCGACGCCTCGGCGCATCCGCACCGGGTGCTGCAGGAACTGGGTGGGATGGAGAACGCGAACGACGCGGCAAGAGGGATTATCCGCGGCGTGGCGCTGAACCCCGGGATGCCGCTCACGGAGCTGGAGCCGCTGCTGGATGAGTTGGAGATGGTGTTGCTGCTGGCGGTGAATCCAGGCTGGGGCGGGCAGAAGTTCGCGCCTTCAACGTTCGGGCGGATTGAGCAAGTGAAGAGGATGATCGAAGCATCGGGAAAAGAGATCCTGCTGTGCGTGGATGGCGGGATCAAGCGGAATAACGTTGCGGAGATAACGCGGACAGGCGTGGACCTTGTGGTGGCGGGGAGTGCGGTGTTCGACGGCAAGGCGGCGCGGGAGAATGCGCGGCAGATGCTGCAGGCGGTGGCCGAGGCAAAGGGGTGAGGGGATTTTGAAGAGCCGATGGAGTGAGGCGGAAGCGGCGAAGTACGTGGCGGAGTACGGGTCGGGGTGGGGCGAAGATCTGGCGCTGCGGACCTACACCAGCCGGCTGATCGGGCAGGAGCCGGCGGTGGTGCTGCACGGAGGCGGGAACACGTCGGTGAAGGGGAGTTGGCGGAACGTGCTGGGCGAAACCATCCCGGCGGTCTACGTGAAAGCTTCAGGGTGCGACCTGGCAACGATCACAGCGGAAGGTTACGCGCCGCTCGATCTGGAATACCTGCGGCGGCTGCGAACGCTTGAGAGCCTGGCGGATGAGCGGATGGCAAACGAGTTCAGGACGCACCTGCTGGACTGCCACGCTCCAAGCCCCTCGATTGAAACCCTGGCGCACGCCTTTCTGCCGGCGAAGTTTGTCGACCACACGCACGCTGATGCCATCCTGGCGCTGACGAATCAGGTGAATGGAGCCGAACGGGTGCGGGAAGCGCTGGGCGATGGGATTATCGTTCTGCCTTACGTGCGGCCGGGATTCGAGCTGGCGAAAGAAGCGATCAAGGCTTTGGAAAATTCTCCGAAAGCTGCGGCCATGGTGTGGATGCAGCATGGACTGGTGACCTGGGGCGAGACGGCGCGGGAATCCTACGAGCGGACGGTGGAACTGGTGAACGCCGCGGAACAGTACCTGGAGGAGAAAGCGAAGCATCGGCTGACGGTGAAAGCAACAACACCGGTTGAAACCGCCATGACGCGCCTCGAGCAGGCGGCGCCGATGGTGCGCGGGTTGCTGGCCCAGGCGACGGGGGATGAGAACCGGCCGTGGCGGCGGATGATTCTGACGGCGCTTGCGGAACGCGAGGTGTTGGAGTTTGTGGATTCGGCGGAAGGGAAACGGCTGGCGCTGACGCCGCCGCTCACCACGGATCATCTGATCCGGACGAAGAGCCTGCCGCTGTGGGTGGACGCGCCCGACTACAACGACCCCGAAAAGCTGCGCGGCCAGCTTGCAGAAGCGATCAAGGATTATGTTGCGGCTTACGATGCATATTTCGAAAGGCACGCGGCGGGACTGGCGGCAGGAGTTGAGAGGCGCGATCCTTTTCCGCGGGTGATTCTGATGCCGGGACTGGGAGCGCTGTGCGCGGGCAGGACGGCGCGGGCCAGCCGCATTGCGCGGGACATCACGGCGCACACGCTGGGGGTGAAGCGGCGGATCGCGGCGATGGGCGAATACGAAGGGCTCGGGGAAGAGCACCTGTTCCAGATGGAATACCACATGCTGCAGGACGCCAAGCTGAACGGCAACGGGGAGCAGGCGCTGGAGCGGCAGGTGGCGCTGATTACGGGGGCGGCGGGAGCGATCGGGTCGGCGATCGCGGAGACGCTGCTCGCGGCGGGCTGCCAGGTGGCGCTGACGGACCTGGCGGGCGAGAATCTGGAGCGGCTGGCGGCGGAGCTGAAAACGAAATATGAAGACCAGGTGATCGGCGTACCGCTGGACGTGACGAAGCCGGAATCGGTGCGGGGAGCGTTTGGAGCGGCGATCCGCGAGTGGGGCGGTGTGGACCTGGTGGTGGTGAACGCGGGGCTGGCGCACGTGGCAAAGCTGGAGGAACTGGAGGTGGAAGCGTTCCGTCGGCTGGAGCGGGTGAACGTGGAAGGCACGCTGAACGTGCTGGCGGAGTCGGCGCGACACTTCAGAGTGCAGCAGACGGGCGGCGACGTGGTGATGGTGTCGACGAAGAACGTGTTTGCGCCGGGCGCGGGCTTTGGGGCTTACAGCGCGACGAAGGCGGCGGCGCACCAGCTGGCGCGGATCGCCAGCCTGGAGATGGCGCCGCTGGGCGTGCGGGTCAATATGGTGGCGCCGGACGCAGTGTTCAGCCACGGCGGGCGCAGGTCAGGCCTGTGGGCGGAGGTGGGGCCCGACAGGATGCGGGCTCGTGGACTCGACGAACAGGGCCTGGAAGAATACTACCGCCAGCGAAACCTGCTGAAGACACGGGTGACGGGCGAAGACGTGGCCCGGGCCGTGATGTTCTTCGCCACCCGCCAGACTCCCACCACTGGCGCAACCATTCCCGTCGACGGCGGCCTCCCTGACGCTACTCCAAGGTAATTCCCTTACGGCTGCGAATCCTTACAACTTTTGCTTCTCGTATTCAAAGGCGTTGGGCATCTGGTACTCGTACTGGTCGCCGGTCTCTTTTCGCAGTTCATCGATGCGCTTGCGGAGATCGGCTGCCAGCTTGGCGTACCGAGGATCGCCGTAGAGGTTGTGAAGCTCACCGGGGTCTTCCTCGAGGTCGTAGAGCTCGAATTCCTGGGGCGGCAGAAAATAGTGGATCAGCTTGTAGCGCTCCGTGCGGACTCCGCGGTGCGGCCTGACCATCTCGGCGGCCGGATATTCGTAGTATTCGTACAGCCAATCCTTGCGCCAGTCACTGGGCGGACTTCCTTTCATGAAGGGGACGAGACTGCGTCCCTGAACCCAGTCTTTCCAGTTCGGATCCGTGATGCCGGCAAGCTCCAGGATGGTGGGAGGGATATCGATGTTGAGAGCCATTTCATCTCGGGCGATGCCGTTTTTTAACAGGCGTGGATAGCGGATGGAGAGCGGCACGCGAATGGAAGGCTCGTGCATGAATCGCTTGTCATAAAAGCGCCATTCACCAAGGAAGAAGCCGTGGTCGGAGCTGAGAATGATGGCCGTATCATCCAGCTTTCCGGCCTTTTCAAGGTGGCCCATAATGCTGCCCACTTTCTCGTCATTGTCCACCACGCCGGCCATATGGTCTTTCACCAGCTCTTCGAGCGATCGCGGATCGTCGTTCCCCAGAACGGTGGTCCCGATCTTGTTATAGGCGTTCTTAAAAGCCAGGGGCTTGCCCGGATAGCCTTTCAGGTCCGCATCAAAAGTGGACGGCTTGGGGATGGGCTTTCCGTTATACAGGTCGAGCAGTTTGCGCGGACGGTAGAACGGTGCGTGCGGCGCGATAAACCAGAAAAACATGCAGAAGGGCTTGTCGGTCCTTTCACTCATCCACTTGAGCGCGCGCTCCAGGATGATGGTGTCGACGTAGCCGTGATATTGCTTTTTGGACTTGATGACGCCGTCATGGCTTTCGGTGAGCACCGGCCTGTAGTAGTTGGCGCCGGCCGCTTCGACTCCAAAGAATGTGTCAAAATTCTGCTT
>JBAUWE010000385.1:0-2886 GCA_049583595.1 Terriglobia bacterium | reverse complement strand
GGCGTACGTTTCACGTGAAACATACGCCGCCGAACGGCTCCCAACGATTCCGCCCGGGCTGCCAGAGCCTCTTTCACTAGGCTACTCCCAGGGCCCGGCAACCGGCCGCAGCCGGCCGCGGCGCCTGAAAGCCCGGTTAGTCGGGCTTTGCAGAAAGCGCGTTGGGAGCTTCACCCGCCGTGTTTCCTTCCGCCGCTGCCGCCCACTCACTGATTGCGCTGGCCGACCCACACTCGAAACAGGACGTCCTGGCGAAACGTGTCCCGCAATGCGGACACGCCGCCCCGGCCTCAAAGGTGTCAAACGCCTTCTGGCAACTGCTGCAGACCCAGTATTCGCCCACCGGCGGCGCGGCCTTGCAGGACGGGCACACAAAACCCTCGCGCCGGGGGGCCCTGGCGAGGCGTGACAGCGCCTGAGCCTGCCGCAAACCTCCCCAGCAATAGATCAGAATAAAAACCGAAATAGCGCCATTCCAGATGGAACGCGTCCAATACGAATAAACGAAGAGTCCCGCCACACCAATCATCCCGATCACTGAAGTCACCATCAAACTACGGGCCCGTCCCATCCAGAACCACAGCAGCGACCGCAGAATCTGGCCCCCATCCAGGGGATAGATGGGCAGCAAATTGAACACGAGTAAAATCCCGTTGATGAAGGCAAGCGCCACCAGAAAGATATGGAGGTCGGGCACGGACCGTCCCCATCCGTACTCCGTGTTCATCCTCACCAAAACCAGCAGGACCGGCATCAAAAGCACGTTCACCAGAGGACCTGCGGCAATGCTCCACAGCGTAGCGCCAGGGCGTTGCGGAGGCTGCACGTAAGCGATGCCCCCCAGTGGCCACAAGACAATTCGGTTCGCTCGCCCGCCCACCTGCCGGCAGGCAAACGCGTGTCCGAACTCATGCAGCAGCACGATGGCAAACAATGCAACGTATTCCAGAACGTTCCAGGTGAGGGTTGAATAGCTGCCGGAGCGCGAGTCGATTTCAATCAACGCAACCAGAAACCACGACCAGTGCAGGAAAACGTCAATGCCCCTAAAATTAAACAGGTGGAGAGAACGGCTCCGGGTCCCTGCCATTGTTTTGCCTCCTTATCCCGCAACAGACTGAAACCGACCACCCGGACGCAGTCGGCTACTTGCAAGCACTCAATCGCGCGCCAGACTTGCGGCGCCATGATATCACCGGCTGCCACGCCGGGAAGCGAATTTTGCTCTAACATGGCCACGAACGGAACAACCGGCAACGGAAATTTCTGCCATCGGGCCCATTCTCCCCGTGATAATCTAAGCAGTCGGGGCATCCATATGGGATCAACACTGGTTAAACCAGCCAAGCCGGATCTGCCGGGCCATTCCAGCCCTCCACCGGGAAGGGGAGATGATGGCAGGGGTGGCGGCGGCGACTCCGGGGGGCGCGGCAAGCGAGGGCCGTCCAACACACCCCTTCCCCAGGGTGCGTACAAGATTGCCATCTGGATCGCCATTGTCTCCATCGCCATGCTCTTTCTTGCCCTCACCGTGGTGATGGTGGCGCGGGCGGAGGAATCAAGCGCGTGGATCCACACGATCACACCTCCGCTCCTCTATTTCAACACCCTGGTCCTGCTCGCCAGCAGCTACACGCTTGAAATTTCAAGAAGGGCCCTGAAGCGGGAGGCGGCAAACCAATTTGTCCGTTGGTTGTATGTGACAACCGGGCTCGGAATCACCTTCATCGCGGGGCAACTGATCGCCTGGCGTGAACTGGCCGCCCAAGGAATTTACATCACCACCAACCCCAGCAGTGGGTTCCTTTACTTGCTCACCGCCGCTCATGGTCTGCATTTGCTGGGAGGCATACTGGCCCTTTGCTACCTCGCCTTCACAACCCGGAAGATCATCTCCAATCCCCGCAAGCGCATCGCCGTCGACATTACGGCCACTTACTGGCACTTTATGGACGGCCTGTGGATCTATCTTCTGATTCTTCTGGCGGTGAAGCTCTAGCCCCTCCCATCGCCCAGGCACAATACACACGATGCCGGCAGCCAGGAGAAAGCGAAGTATGGAATCCCACAAATGGACAAAACAGTGGTAGAATACACGGTTTAAATATCAGGTCCAGACGCGTGCTCTCAGCCATGAGCATGAGGGCTGTCTAGCCCCGTGGACCCGAACAATGGTTTCGGCAAGCGTGGCGTGGGCTTGAGTGACAGGGGCCATCATCAAACCAGATGCTTCCGGAGTGCAAGATCCTGCCCGTTTTTGTGCACCTGAGGCCAGGAGAAAGACCGATCTTCCGCGCATGGAATTTCCCGGTATTTCTGGGAATCTGGTAAGCGCGGCAGGAACCGCAGGGCACTAAGGTTCGGAGGGGCACCGAACCCAATGTTTTGCAATTGATGGAATCGTGAGTAAAAGCGGCATTTCCCATTCTCCAAGCGGGTTACAGGCCCCTATTGTCTTTTTGATTGCAAGGTCATCCGCAGCCGGATCTCTCCGCCACGATGCCATCGATGATCCATATGGCTTTTCGGATACTTGTCGAGAATCCAGAGGTGCAAAAGCCGCCTGATTCACACGGAAATCAGGGCCCAGATCGAGTTGCAACATGAGCAACGCAGCAGAAAACAAAAATCAAGACCCGGCATCAGGTGGTGCGTCCAGAAGTTTCCGGCAAGTCTTTGCTGGCAGGCTCAGTGATTACTGGGTACTGACCAAGCCTGAAGTCAATTTCCTGGTGGTCATCAGCAGCCTGGCGGGCTACTACGTTGCCCTGCGCGGCCCCCTGGATATATTCCTGCTGTTGAATACGCTGCTGGGAACGTTGCTGGTGGCCAGCGGAACCGGAACCCTGAATCAATATATCGAGCGAAAATCTGACGCCTCCATGC
>JBAUWE010000384.1:0-2303 GCA_049583595.1 Terriglobia bacterium | reverse complement strand
ACCGACGTACTGGCGGCCGTGCTTACCAAAGAGCCCGACTGGAACGCACTGCCACAGTCAACCCCACTATCAATTCAGAAATTAGTACGCCGCTGCCTGGTGAAAGACTCGAAGCAGCGTCTTCGTGACATTGGCGACGCGCGCATTACGATTGAGGAAACAATTTCGGGTGTAGGGGAGGGCTCTGCCCTCCCGACGGGTTCGACCGCCCAGCGGGAGCCCAAAGGACTCCCCTACCGCGCCTTGCCCTGGGCGCTGGCCGGCATTCTGGCCGCCGTGGTCCTTGCCATTCTCGCAGCAGAGCTTTGGCTCCGGCCTGAAGCAGAAAAGAACGCCGTTCGTTTCACGGTCTCGGCACCGGACAATCATGTGTTCGCCCCCCTCGGTGGTTTTGTCCGTATCTCGCCCGACGGCCGCAAATTGGCTTTTGCCAGTGTTGGCATGGACGGTAAACAACAGTTATGGGTTCGCCCAATCGATGGCCTGGTGGCAAAACCTCTTGCGGGCACTGAGGCAGCCGTATGGCCGTTCTGGTCGCCGGACAGCCGCTTCATCGGTTTCGATGCGGGCGGAAAACTGAAGAAAGTGGAAGCCTCTGGCGGGCCGGTGCAAACTTTGTGTGACGCTTCAGCCGGGGGAGGGACCTGGAATCGCGATGGCGTCATCGTTTTTGCGGACCATCACGCTCTTTACCGCATACCCGAGGCCGGCGGTAAGCCGGCTGTGGTTCTGAAGCCTGACGCAGCCAGCGGGGAACTTTGTTATTTTCCACAATTTCTTCCAGACGGAAGGCACTTCATTTTTTGCGCCGTCGAGCCCGATTTGCAGAACGGCGCAACCCGGGTCGGCTCCCTTGATTCAAAGGAACAGAAAACCCTGCTCCGTGGTGATTCGACTGCGTTGTACGCTTATCCCGGCTACCTGCTTTACCTCCAGGAGGGGATATTGATGGCCCGGAGGTTCGACGCCGGGCGGCTGGATTTCACCGCTGACCCGGTTTCTATTGTCGAAGGTGTGGGATCCAATACGCTGTACCCTTATTCGTATTTTTCGGTCTCTGCGAATGGCGACCTTGCGTATCAGGGCCGTGCCGTCAGCCCCGAAGACCAGATGATTTGGTTCAGCCGCAGCGGAGAAAGGCTGGGAAGCGTGGGTGACCCGGGTGTCTACTGGAATCCGGCAATTTCTCCGGACGGCGACCGGGTGGCGGTCGGGTACCTTGACCCCAAGACCAGCAAGAGAGACATCTGGGTTTATGACTTGAAGCGAGGAACAGGTTCGCCGCTCACCTTTGATCAGGCCGGAATTCTTGACCCCGCATGGTCACCCGACGGAAGCCAGATCATCTTCACGTCAGAACACAAGGGCGTTCGCGGCATATACCGCATGTCTTCGGACGGATTGGGCAATGCAAAATTCACCTTCGGCGACAAGGTCATTGTCTGGAACATTAACGACGTGTCGCCTGACGGCCGTTACGCCCTGTACGAGGATACTTCGCCCAGGACCAGCTTGTGGGCCTTGCCGCTGTTCGGCCAACCCAAGCCTTTTGCCTATGTGCAAGGCAAGTTCCGAACCTATGACGGCCGTTTCTCACCCAATGGGCAATATGTGGCATACACATCAGACGAAACCGGAAGACCCGAAATCTTTGTCCAAACCTTTCCGGACCATCTCCACAAATGGCAGGTTTCAACCTCCGGTGGGACTGAGCCCATGTGGCGCCGGGACGGGGATGAGTTGTTTTATTTGAAGCCGGATGACACGGTGATGTCTGTGCATGTGAAGACCAGTGCAAGCAAATTTGACGCCGGCATTCCAAGGCCCCTTTTCAAAACCCAACTTGTCGCAAGCGGCCAAAGAAATCACTACACCGTATCACCTGACGGCGAACGTTTCCTGATGATCGTGCCGACCGGCGAGGCCAGGCCTGAGCCGATTACTGTGGTGCTGAACTGGCCGGCGCTGCTCAAGAAACAGTGACCGGTGACAAGCGGCGGGTTTCGAGAGCCATGGGGAGGCGCGCCCTCCGAGATAGCTTCCATATATAGGCTACAATACCTGAAAAGGCGGCAAAATGGGACGTATGGGATTTTAGTCATGCTTTTTCGTAAAAATGCATAGCATTGATAATAATATAGTTACATAGATTATTGAGCGCCGTTTCGCAATCAATTTTGAAAAGTTGTTTGATTTTGACACAGCGGGTAAATTTTACATTGTCTTCTGGATTTCGAACCGGCGCCACCTCAGGCGGGTACGCCGTGAAAGAGCTGTGAAACCAGCAGCAGCACGGTGAGGAC
>JBAUWE010000383.1:0-6419 GCA_049583595.1 Terriglobia bacterium | reverse complement strand
CCTATAATATTCCAGGGCCTGAGCGAGAAGATACACCAGAGCTTACAGTGACGCAACGGGCGGCCTCTTCTTTCTTATAGTGATGGCATTATATTCGGCCAAGGTTGCGGCACTGCCATTCGTCTTGAGTTGAGGAAACGGAAGCAAGTTGAGGTGGCGATGAGGGGCAGGTATTGCATTCCGGGAACCGCTGGTGAGCTGATCCGGTGCGCATCACCTGCTGCAGTCCACGCCCAGACAAGATTTTATGAAACCTATTTGACGCCATAAGCATCCTATTTCTTTTAAAGCCTTATTAGATTGGGAACTCATAGAATCAATCTGCTGCCGGTTATCGGGTAGCGAAACCGCGTCGTTGCAAAGCAGCCGCGTTGGCTGATCAGCAAACTTCCTGCCCGATCGCATTATTGAAAGCTGTCCCTTTGCAACGGAAGCGCGCCCGCCTGGAGGGCGTCTGCAGCATCGATTCGCATCCCCCCGAACTCTCCCAATCGACACGCGCTGTTTCCTGGTTGAACGATGTTAGGCAATTCACTTTTTTCTCCGGCATCTCCTCAGGCACAATCCATTACACATCTGTCTTTCATTGTGGGTATTGTGATGCTGGCCATCTTCGTCCTGGTCACCGCACTGGTGCTGTACGCTGTTGTGAAGTTCCGGCGCCGCCCCGGTGATTCTGAGCCCCGGCAGGTGTTTGGCAACTCGCGAATGGAAAAGGCCTGGACCATTGCTCCTTTGCTGACCGTGGTCATCCTTTTCATTTTCACCATTCACACCATGCACAGCGCGGACCGTACTCCTGCGCCGGGCAGAAAGCCCAACCTGGAAATCATCGCGCACCAGTGGTGGTGGGAAGCCCGTTACCCGCAGTCCGGGCTGACCACAGCCAACGAGATTCACATCCCGGTGGGCAAGGCGTGGCTGGTGCGGCTGACCTCCGCCGATGTGATTCACGACTGGTGGGTGCCGGACCTTGGCCGCAAAATCGACGCCATCCCCGGCCACCCGAATAACTTCTGGATTCAGGCGGACAAGCCGGGAACTTACCTTGGCACTTGCGCCGAGTTCTGCGGAGCGGGGCACGCCTGGATGCGGATTCGGGTGATTGCGCAGCCGGAGTCGAAATTCAAAGCCTGGGAGCAGCATCAGCTTGAGGTTCCGCCGCAGCCAACCTCAGGTGAGGCGGCGGCCGGAAGGAAACTCTTTAACAAGCTGACCTGCGACAGTTGCCACAGGGTTGCGGGCACTCCTGCCAGGGCGGACATCGGCCCTGATCTCACTCACGTGGCAAGCCGCGAGACGCTCGCCGCCGGGCGTTTGAAAGACACGCCGGAAAACCTCGGCAAGTGGATTTCCGATCCGCAGAAGTACAAGCCGGGGGCCCATATGCCCGACTTTAATTTTACCCAACAGCAGGTGAATGAACTGGTCGCCTACCTGGAGACTTTGAAATGAGCGACATTCCTTTTCCCGGAACCGGTGAAGCGCTTCCGCTGGAAACTCAGCAGGAAGAGACGGCAGGACTGCTGGGCTGGGTCTCTTCCGTTGACCACAAGCGGATCGGGATCATGTATCTGCTCGCGGCGCTGATTTACTTTGGGGCAGGCGGCATTGAAGCCCTGCTGATGCGGATTCAACTGGCGAAGCCGGTGAATTCGTTTCTCTCTCCCGGGGCTTTTGACCAGATCTTCACCATGCACGGCACCACCATGATTTTTCTGGTGGCCATGCCGGTTCTGACGGGACTGGCCAATTACCTGATCCCTCTGATGATTGGAGCGAGCGACGTGGCTTTTCCGCGGCTGAACGCGCTCAGCCTCTGGCTGCTGGTTTTTGGGGGAGTCCTGCTCTACTTCAGTTTTATTGCCGGCGGGGCTCCGGCCGCGGGATGGTTCAACTATGCGCCGCTCAGCGAAAAAGCCTATTCGACCACCCAGGGAGTTGATTACTACTCCCTGGGGCTGCTGATTACGGGAATCGGCTCGGTGGTTGCGGCGATCAACCTGATCGTCACCATCATCAAGTACCGGGCACCCGGCCTCACCATCAAGCGGCTTCCGCTGTTCGTATGGATGGTTCTGGTCACTCAGATTCTGATTATTCTGGCGCTGCCGGCGCTGAACGCATCGCTGGTGATGATTCTGATCGACCGCACGCTGAATGCACACTTCTTTCAGGCCGTCTCCGGCGGATCGGCGGTTCTGTGGCAGCATTATTTCTGGGCGTTCGGCCACCCCGAGGTCTATATCGTCATTCTGCCCGCCTTCGGAATGATTTCGGAAGTGATCCCCGTATTCTCGCGGAAACCGATTTACGGATATGAGTACGTGGCTGCTTCCACGGTTGCCATTGGCGTGCTCAGCTTTCTGGTGTGGGCGCATCACATGTTTGCCGTGGGCCTGGGCCATTCCGTTGACAGCATGTTTGCCATCAGCAGTCTGCTGATTGCCGTGCCAACCGGAGTGAAGATTTTCAACTGGATTGCCACCATGTGGCACGGCTCCATCCGTTTCACCACCGCCATGCTTTTTGCAACAGGCTTTCTGGTGGTGTTCACCATCGGCGGGCTGAGCGGTGTGTCGCTTGCGATTTTCCCCGTGGATTGGCAGGTGACGGACACCTATTACCTGGTGGCCCACCTCCACTACGTTCTTTTCGGCGGCACCGTCTTTGGAATTTTTGCCGGCCTCTATTACTGGTTTCCGAAGATGAGTGGGCGCATGCTCGATGAAAAACTTGGCAAGTGGCATTTCTGGACCATGCTGATCGGTTTCAATATGACGTTTTTCGTGATGCATCTGCTGGGGCTGATGGGCATGACGCGCCGCGTCTATACCTACCCGAATTATCCCGGCTGGGGAATGTTGAACATGATCTCCACCATCGGGGCCGTGGTGATGGGTATTTCTTCGCTGATCTTTATCTGGAATATCGTGGTGAGCCTGCGCCAGGGTGAGCCCGCGGGCGACAATCCCTGGGAGGCGTGGTCGCTCGAGTGGGCGACCACATCGCCGCCGCCTGTCCACAACTTTGATCGTATTCCGCCAATCCGCAGCCGCAGGCCGTTGTGGGACCTGGCACACCCGGAGAATCCGGACTGGAAAAATGAACACTGAAGCTCAAACACTGGTGGAATCGTGGGACAACAACAGGCTTGCCATGTTGTTTTTCCTGTTGTCTGAGGGAACGTTCTTTGCGTTCCTGATCATTGCCTACGTCTACTATCACAGCGTATCGAATACGGGCGTGATGGCGGCAAAGGTTCTGGACCCTCTGAAGACGGGGGTCTACACGATTTTTCTGCTTTCGAGCAGTTTCACCGTGTGGCGTGCGGAGAAATGTTTGCGGCGGGGAAGCCAGCGGGCGTTCAAGGGCTGGCTGCTGGTGACGATTGTTCTCGGCGCGGTGTTTCTGTTTGGCCAGGGCAGTGAATATTTGCACCTTTATGGCCAGGACGTCACCATCAGCCGCGACATATTCGGAACGTCTTTTTTTACGCTGACGGGTTTTCACAGCCTGCACGTTCTGCTGGGCCTTATCGCACTTTCCGTGATTTTTGTGCTGGCCCTCCAGGGAGAATTTGCGCAGCAGCATTCTTCGGCCGTTGAAACAGTCGCCCTTTACTGGCATTTCGTCGACTGGGTCTGGGTGGTGATCTTCTCGGTGATTTACCTCTGGACGGTTTTCTGAGGAGCAGCTTATGACTATGTCACATTTTATGCTCACAGCGTGGGACTGGGAACCGTCAGTGGTGGTGGGCTGCCTGGGCCTTCTGGTGGCTTATGCAGCGGCGGCCCGGTACAGGTTTTCGAAGACTGCTCTGTGGTATCTGACGGGCGTTCTGGTGCTGATGCTCTCGCTGGTTTCGCCTCTGGATGCGCTCTCCGATAACTATCTGTTCAGCGTGCATATGATCCAGCACATGCTGTTAATTCTGGTCATTCCTCCCTTCCTCCTGCTGGGCATCCCGAGGGAAATGGCACAGAAGGCCATGCGCTATCGGTGGGTGCAGCGCGCCGAGGCGCTGCTGAGCAAGCCGGCGCTTGCGTGGTCGGCCGGCATCGGAACCATGTGGGTGTGGCACTGGCCGCCGCTTTATAACGCAGCCGTCGCGAGTGAGCACATCCACATCGTCGAGCATTTGTCGTTTCTGGTTGGCGCCACGATTTTCTGGTGGCCGGTGATTTCCCCCATCGAAGAGCTTCGCCTGAAGCCGCTTCTAGCGGTCGCCTACACCTTTGCGGCCTGCTCGGCGCATTCGGTGCTGGGCATCATCCTGACTTTTGCTCCGCTTGGCCATTATCCCGCCTATATGGGTTCTGCGGATCCATACGGGATTTTGCCCATCATTCGCGGCCAGTGGGGAATCACGCCTTCGGTTGACCAGCAATGGGGCGGTCTGCTGATGTGGGTTCCGGCCTGCCTGGTTTTCCTGGCCTTCATCCTGGTGACCCTGGCCCGATGGTATCGACGGCCCGAAGGCGAAGTGCCAGTCCCTATCCCTGCCGCTGTTGCTGCAGCGAAGCAGGGGGGACAATTCTAAAGCAGCTCCGGCTGCCTGCAACGGAAGGTTTGTTATGGATATGCACAATAACCCTGGAATGAGTGAAACGGAACATCAGGACAATACTGCACCATCAAGAGAAGGATGGAGCAAACCGCAAGGGGTGCATATCCCTGAGCCAACCTACATGCCGGTGGTGATGGCGGTTGGCATGGTCTGCATGCTTTGGGGGATTACGACCACCTACCTCATCACCCTCGTCGGCCTGGTTCTTTTTGTGATTTCAGTTTGGGGATGGATTGGAGAACTTCGTCATGAGCACAGGCACACCGGAGTGCGGTAGGCCTCCGGAGCGGGAAAAATTGAAGATTACGACCCGTCGCCGCTTTCTCACAGTGCTGAGCATCGGGATGGGGACTTTTGCTGCTGGCCTGATTGGGATTCCGATTCTTGGTTTCCTGGCCGCGCCGCTGGTGGAGAAAGTCCCGCGGTTCTGGCGGCCGGTGGGTCCCATTGAGAAATTCAAGGTGGGGGCGACAGTCGAAGTGACCTTTGTCGACGCCTCACCGCTGCCCTGGGCGGGTGTCGCGGCCAAGACGGCGGCGTGGCTTCGCCGTAACGGCGAACAGGAGTTCATTGCCTTTTCGGTGGATTGTACCCACCTGGGCTGCCCGGTCAGGTGGCTGGCGGATGCAGAGCTTTTCCTGTGCCCGTGCCACGGCGGGGTTTACTACGCGAACGGCAAGGTCGCCTCAGGGCCTCCTCCGAAGCCGCTGCCTCGATATCCCGTTCGCGTACGAAACGGACAGGTCGAGGTGCAGACCAGTCCGGTGCCGATCACGACCTCGTAGGGGAGGGGGACCCATATACCCTGCAAGAAGGGAAAACTCCTTCTAAGGCGGAGTTGTGCCGGGCTGACTGGCGGCTGGTTGGATTAAATCGGATGGAGCTGGCCCTCCGGCCCTGGAGCACGGACTGATTTAAATATGAATATTCTCAAACGCATCTGGCGCGAATTCGACGACCGTACCGGTATCTCCGACCTTTGGGAGCACCTCGGCCGCCACCCCGTACCGCCCGGGACCGGATGGTGGTACGTTTTCGGCAGCGCCACCCTGATGGCATTTGTTCTCCAGGTGGTCACTGGCATTGCCCTGGCCACCGCCTACGTTCCGTCAACAGCGCATGCTTATCAAAGCCTTCAATTCATCACGCACCAGGCGTTGTGGGGACACCTTCTGCGAGGTCTGCACTACTTTGGCGCTTCTGCTATGGTTCTGCTGATCGGCATCCACGTAATGCGGGTGTTCCTCCATGGATCCTACAAGTACCCGCGGGAACTGAACTGGCTGACAGGTGCAGTGTTGCTGTTGCTGACGCTTGCCATGGCCTTCACCGGACAGTTGCTGCGGTGGGACAATGTCGCGGTCTGGTCCGTGATTGTTGGAGCCGAACAAGCTGGCAGGGCCCCGTTGATCGGCAAATATATTGCGCACTTCATTCTGGCCGGCGACACGGTGGGCGGCGCCACGCTGAGCCGCTTCTTTGCCTTTCACGTCTTTTTTATTCCCGCCATCATTTTTGCTTTTCTCGGCGCCCATCTCCTGCTGGTGCTGAAGCACGGCATTTCCGAACCGCCGGTGGCGGGCCGTCCGGTTGATCCCAAAACCTACAAAAAATGGTATGAGGGGTTGCTGAAGCGTGAAGGAAGACCCTTCTGGCCGGATGCCGCCTGGCGCGACGTGGTGTTCGGGGTCGCGATGATTGTCGTCCTGGTGATTCTGGCGGCTGTGGTAGGGCCGCCGCACCTGGCGGCGCAGCCCGACCCGACCATCCTGAAAGCCTATCCGCGGCCGGATTGGTACTTCCTCTGGTACTTCGCGGTCCTCGCTCTTCTGCCGCCGAGTTTCGAGAC
>JBAUWE010000382.1:0-1805 GCA_049583595.1 Terriglobia bacterium | reverse complement strand
GGGCCGCTCTTCGCCGCGTCGGAGGCCGCCCGGTTGCCCTTCCGTGACGGCACGTTCGACCTTGTGGGTGCCATGGAATTCATAGAGCACGTTTGGCCGGTCGAACCCGTTTTGACAGAGATCATGCGTGTTCTCAAGCCGGCTGGAAAGATCGTCATATCCAGTCCGAACCTTATCTCTCCTCTTTGGCCTCTGCGAGACCTACCAAGCATGCTGTTCCAGCATCACTTTCGGCCTCCGCACTACGGAACTTGGAGGGAGGCGGTGTCCTACTTTGTGTCATCCAGCGTAGCGACGGTTCGAAAGTTCTGTTCCGGTGAGCCTAATTTCCTCCCGCGCTGTCCGGACCTTGCACAGGCCGATAGAGGCGGGGACTTCGACGCGACCTACTTTGCCCATCCTCGCGATCTTATGCTTTTCCTTCGTGGCTCCGGGTTCTCGACGGGTTACGCTACGGGGCCAGCTCCTTCATGGGCTCTTTCGTTGCGGATGAAGACGGGCGCGTTGCTGGGTGGATTATGGGGGTCATTTATCCTAGTTGCGGAAAAGGGAGCCTTGGGCAGCCCACGGTGCTCGTGAACCCCGTGAGCGCCGCTGCTCCTGAACACAACTTCTTCATGAGGGGAATCGGGTGAACTTCCCAGTTACGGGCGTGCTGCTGATCGCCCTAAGCGTCTATTTCTTCTTTTTTGCGCCGCGATTGTTATACTTGGCAGCGGTATTCCTTCTCCCCTTTTCGGCCATGGCAGTGGTGAATGTCGGCTGGGGCGGGGGCGAGAAAGGGATTGCCGCGTGGATTTTTGTGGCGGTCCTGTGGATGGTGCGGACGGCGGTCTCACCGAAGCCGTTCTGGCGGTGCGCGGGTTGGCATCTGACGCGGAGGGCGCGGACCTTGCTTCTGCTTTTACTGGTGTGCGGGTTTATTTCTTTGCTGGTTCCGCTGATCCTGAACGGGACGGCTTGGGTCCCGTATTTTCGGATTTACAGCAACCGAACGATCCCTCTGCGTCTCGATTCCCAGCGGATCACGCAGACCGGATACTTTGCGTTCGGCATCATTTTCACGATTTTCGTCGCGGTTGAGAATTGCAATCCCAAGCGGCTTCTGCAGAGCGTCCGGGCATACATTGCATCGGCCATCTTTGTCTCTCTCTGGGGTTTCGTTCAACTGGGATGCGTTTTGACAGGCCATGCGTATCCTGCATTCCTTTTCAACAACAGTATGGGGACTTCCGCGCAGCTTTTTACTGAGCAGCTTTCGGCCCTGAACCTGCACCGGATCTCCTCAGTTGCCACGGAGCCGTCCAAACTCGCTTTCTCCATGCTTCTGGCGTTCATTCTTCTCGTTGTGGCTATTGGACTGCGCAAGCCAATCCTTTCGCGAAAATGGGATATGGCCGCGCTGCTGCTGGTGACCTCCGCTCTGCTTATTAGTACCTCGACCACTGCCTACCTCGGGCTTGCTATCGCCTCGTGCCTGGCGGTGGCAGTCCTGGCCCGCGCGGGCGCCATACGCTGGCGCTACGTCGTGCTTGCAGGGGGCATGGCGGCAGCAGGTGTTGCGATCGTTCTGTCTGTTCCGCTTGTGCGGAGCCTTGTGGAACTGGTGATTCTGAATAAGGCCCAGGGGTACTCTGCGCAGGAACGTGTGCATTCAGTCGCCCTGGGTGCCCGGGCCTTCAGCCAGTACCCGATTTTCGGGATTAGTTGGAATGCCGCAAACTCGTCGGACCTGGTGTTCCAGTTTCTTTCGAGTCTGGGAATCGTGGGTTTCACAATTTTTGCTGTCTTTTTGATAGGGGAGC
>JBAUWE010000381.1:0-1907 GCA_049583595.1 Terriglobia bacterium | reverse complement strand
CATCGAGCAACTGGAAAGTCTTTTGCCCGTACAACAACGCAGCGGAATACAATCCGCCGGACAGAACGAGCGCGCATGCCACAAACCGCGACACGGATGCCCAGTTCTTCAAGTAATGCTCCAAATTCCCTTCCCTTCCCCAGCACACCGGCCCGGCCTGCAGGTGTTTGATATACTCACGATGATGTTCAACCCGACTCCTGGTGCCGGGTCTGCACACGGCGGGCGCGGCGATTTAGTTCCACCGGCCCAGGCAGGTGAAATATACTAAGGGACGCTTTGACAAAAAAGACCACGCTTTCTCGGCTCAAGAACGGACTGATTGTTTCCTGCCAGCCGCGGCCGGGCTCTGCCTTCGACCACTCCAGTTTTGTTGTCGCGATGGCGCGCGTGGCGCAGGAACAGGGCGCAGTAGCAGTCAGAGTCCGCGGTGTGCGGGACATTCGAGCCGTCCGCCGCACCGTACGAATCCCCGTCCTTGGCATTGAAAAGATAAACGATCCCAACTCCGAAGTCTACATAACCCCGACACTGGAATCGGTGCGGCGCGTTCATCGCGCAGGCGCGCAGATCATCGCCATGGACGCCACGGAACGCCCCCGCCCGTGCCACCAGTCGCTTGCCGCCATCATCAGCGCCGCAAAGTCCAATCTGGATGCGCTTTTTATGGCGGACGTTGCCACGCTCCGGCAGGGAGTGGAAGCAGCCCGGCTGGGGTTTGACATGGTTGGAACCACGCTATGCGGCTACACCGAAGACACCAGAAACCACAAGGGGCCGGCGTTCGACCTGGCCCGGCGGCTTGTTCGCGAAGTGGATATCCCCGTCATCCTTGAAGGGCGCATGCGCGAGCCCCAGGATGTCCGCCGGGCCTTTGACCTGGGAGTTCACGCCGTGGTTGTGGGCACGGCCATCACCGATTTTGAGTGGTTAGCCCGCCGGCTTATTGAAGCCTGCCCGAAGGCCGCGGCAAAAGACCGCAGACGTCCCACTCCGCGCAGGATTTCAACCAGCCGCAACTCTTCAGGATCAGGAAAAGGAAGCTGAAACCATGAAGCTCTTTCTCGGCGTTGATGGCGGCCAGACCAGCACCCAAACCGTTCTGGCTGATGAGAATGGCACGATCCTCGCCCGGTCGAGCGGGGGCCCCAGCAACCATACGGAAGAGCCCGGCGGCCCCGAACGGCTGGAACGGGTCGTGCTCGGCACGGTGCGCGAAGCGCTGGCCGCAATCCACGTTGCCAAACCTGACGAGCAAACGTTTGCGTCCGCATGCTTCGGGATGACGGGTGAAACCGACATCAAGACCCGGATTCTCCAGCGCATCGTCCGGGCTGAACACCTGTCGGTTGTCCATGATTCCGTCAACGCTCTGGCGGGAGCAACGGCCGGCCAGCCGGGAATCATCGTGATGGGTGGCACGGGTTCCGTGGCCCGCGGAGTCAATGAACAGGGTGAAGAAGCGCGTGTGGGCGGATGGACCCACATGTTCGGCGACGAGGGCAGCGCCTACTGGATTGGCCGCGCGGCGGTTCGCGCCACCCTGGCGGAATACGACCGCATGGCCCCCAAAACGATTCTGACCCCGATGCTTTTTGAACGGCTGGCAGTGTCCTCGCCTTATCAACTGATCGAGAAGTATTATGCCGGCACCTTAACCCGTGACCACCTGGCGGGGCTTTCCGTACAGGTGGATGAAGCCGCCGGGCGGGGAGACAAGGTTGCGCAGGAAATACTTCGCCAGGCTGCCCACGAGCTCGCTCAATACGCAAGGGCCGTCATCGCACTGATTTTTCCCCACCCTGAAGGTCCCGCGCACAGGGGGTCTGAGCAGAAATTTCTGGTCTGCTATGCCGGCGGTGTGTTCCAAAGCGAACTCCTGGTGAAGGGCTTCACCGATGCTGTGA
>JBAUWE010000380.1:0-19412 GCA_049583595.1 Terriglobia bacterium | reverse complement strand
GAATATTTCTTTCGCGAGCGTCGCGATAAACCCATACGGAAGAAAGAGCCACCAGGCTGAACAGCACCACATTGCTGGGGCCAGGTCCCAGCAGGCTCTCAGCGATCGCTGCCGCGATAAGCCAGGTCCCCAATGCTGCGAAAAAAATCCCCCATGAAAATCGCGCCTGCACTTGGGCCGGCATAGGAACAACCTGCTCGGCAATGACAACGGTAACGTCCGGACGAACGATTTCACTGGGGTTAACATCTTGCTTGCAGGAAGGGCATACGCGGACCGACGGAGCAAGCAGCTGGCCGCAGTTCGGACAGGCAAAAGGTTCATCCGGGAAGGTTGCGGCCGGCTGCAAGCCAGTTCCCTCGGGTAAATCAGCCATTGGCAGTTCTATCCTCTCCCGGTTTGTCCGCTCCTCTGTTCATGGAGTCGAATTCCATCCCTGGTGATCTTTCCAGTCTAACACCTGCCGATAGACAATTTTGCGGGAAAGCCGATTGAAGTCACGGATGCGGCCTTCGGCGCGATTGCCGCCCTGTGATTGATAGTACCAGCCTGCTTCCTGGTGCAGCGCCATCACTTCGCCGGAGACAAACAAAGTATGTTCAGAATAATGATAGGGAGTCGAAGGAATCGTCTTCGGATTATAGACTCTGTCCACATAGAGCTTGATGCTTTTCGGATCCAACTCCTTGGCGCTCACCATCTCCTGCAGGGCCTTCACCACAAAATAGTTATTCACGATGTGGTCGATGTGACCTTCGGCCGGAGGATGCGCCGTCACAACCACTTCCGGATTAAATTCCTTTAAAAATCTTTTCACTGCTGCCACCACCGATTCGCGCGCATAAGGCAGATTGGGCTGGAAGACATTCGGATAGGGCGTGTGATCAGAGGCCAGCAGGACCGACAGATAAGGATGGGCAGGGTCGGGATGGTGATACCAGATTTCGCCCGAACCACCATCCGGCATTCCCAGGAAATAAATATCGTCTTTCGGTACCCCCAGATGCCCCAGAACTGCACGCGTCTCATCCATGCGCAACATGCCGAAGTTCATGGCCTCGGCAGGGCTGCAGGAGTGCTGGTAATAGCGGTCGCACGATCCGGCATCGCCGCCGGTAAAGTAGACAAAGTGGATCGGGATGTGGTTCTCGATGGCCGCCCGGGTCAATCCGGCCCAGCCGCCCTCGTCATCCTCGTGCGCGCAGAAAATCAGAATCGACCTGGGCAGTGGATTCACGCCCAGTTCAAGGTCGTTCTCCGCCACGGTGTTTCCAGCCGAATCAGTGAGAACCACTTCAGCCCGGTAGAGCCCCGCCCGGCCAGAAGGAAGCGCAAAGGATACCGATTCCTTCCTGGCTGCCGAACCCGGCTGCAGGTCAAGCCGTCCGGCAACAACCTTCTTTTCAATGGATTTCCCATCCGGGTCCAGCAAGGATGCCGTGGCGGTAATCTGCTCCCAGGCTGTTTTCCCGGGGTTCCCGATGGAGAAATGAATGGCCGCATCCTGCCCGGGCATATACATCGTGTGGCTGGTGTCGAACTGGATGGCGCCGGCATCCAGCCCCGGAGGATAGAAGTGCCGGTAGTCTTTAGTATCAACCTTGCTCAGCTCGGGATAAATATACTGCGGGGGATAAAGCTTGGGCGCGGTGATGCCGGGAGGCCGGATCAAGACCAGCTGGCTGAAGGCGATGTCCAGAACGTTCTTCCGGTCGTGGTCCCACACCACCACTCCGTACTGATGAATCGCCGGCTGGTCAACCTTGCCGACAACGGCCACGTCCTTCGCGTGAATTTCCTGTTCCGCGCCAGCCGCCAGCGTCAGGTCCTTTTTCAGCGTCACCACACTTGCGGCGGCCTGTTGGGCGGGCCCGGCAATCCAGGGCCAGTAGCGGTTTGAGAACTCAACCCGAAGGCCATTCAGTGGCTGGTTCGTCAGGTTTTTAATCGTGATGTCGCTCGCCACATGATCGCCCGTCACATAGAAAGTCTTGTTCAGCCTGATGCCCTCAATCCTGGCCAGCTTGCGGTAAACGGCGAATGAACCGGCCTGAGGCGCCCTGATAAATGTGACTCCGGAGATTCGGTCATAGCCCAACAGGTCGATCTCATAACGCCCTGTCCGGGCGTCTGCAGGAATTTTCCAAAGCAGGGAATAGGAACTCGCCGCCGGATCGGCGGGGATGGTCCAGACCTGTGAAGGTGAAGTCGTGTACACCGCGTTGCTGTCACCGTCGTAGCGCACCGTGGCCGAAAAAGCCATATTGCCGCGCACCGAGGCTCCCGGGGCCGTGGACAGCCGCATCAGGACTTCCGAGCCGGCATTGTAACTGGTGCGATTGGTGACCGCGACGACGCTGCTCTGCGCCAGGGCCAGCACGGGCAGCAGCAGGACTCCAGCGACGACCGCAAGTTTTGTGCAGATGGACTTTTGTATGTGCTTTGACAACACTACCTCCTCCGCTCCCGGAAAGTCGGAAATCGGCTCATGCGCGGCCAGCCTAAACAGCCCTGTCGCGACCGCCCGTCGCCCCTGTATCGAGGTTTGTAGGCAAGATCATTAATTTATCACGAAGAAGGAACCGGCGCGCAGACGCCTTCCCCAAAGGGCGGCAATGCGGAATGGAGCAGCGGCTTGCTCCGTCTCCTGGCAAGGCGTTATATAAGCAGTCGGTGGAGCAAACCCGCCGCTAAGCTTCCGCACCGGACTTCAGTTCCGTTTGAGGGATCAGCTCGGGCAAAGCGCCTGCTTTGGCAAGAATGAGGTAAATCACAAAGCCCACGATAAAAGAGAAAAGGACGGCAGGCCGGTCCATCCTGACCCAACTCGCCGGAACGCCCGGAATCTTGTCGAGGATTCCGACCACAAACCCAACTGCCCACGCAACGTACCCAGCCCAGTTGATTCCCTTGCGCGGCCCCGACCATTTCTTCCCGGCCAGGAGATAATCGGCCGCCATGGCGCCGCAGATGGGTCCGAAGGAGGCACCCACAATCGAGAAAAAGCCAATCAGGTTTTGCGCCACGCCCGTGATAGCCAGAATGACCCCAATCGTCACGCCCACCATGGTGGAAGCGGCGCGCGGGATTTTCGGCAGCATGGTTCCAAAGCTGTTGCCGGCGATAAAGGTGCAGAAAGTCGTGGGTACCATGGAAGCCGCCGCAAACAGGAAGAACATCACCGGAGCCAGGGCGCCAACGCTCTTGATGGTTCCGGCAAACGTGAAGTCTGAAGCGTTGCCCAGCGTGCCCAGATGGCCGGCCACCGCAAGCACCGGCAACCCGCCTGCCACCAGGATGGCCAGCGCGATGCCCGTCAGCCCGCCCCACACAACATCGCGGCGGTTGCGGTTGTTCAGTCCGAAATCAGCGCCTGCCGCGCCGGCGGTGGCAAAGAATCCGATGACGATGGCGAGCATCGTCAGGAAGCCACCCCAGGCGTCGTTCTGCGGCGGATGATAGCTGGTCACGCCGTCTTTGTTGGCCCAGAAAACGATGATGATCATCACCAGCGGCACCCAGTTCAGAAACTGGGCGATGCGCGCCATGTACGAAATTCCTTTGATAGCCACCCAGGCCAGCCCATAGGCCCACACCAGCGCAATGGCAACGAACAGCGTCTTCGATTGGCTGCCGAGCCCTTCCATGATGTAATCCACGGCGAAATAAGTCGCCACGGCAAACCATCCGATCTGAAGACAGCCCATCAGGAGGCCGGGCATCAGGTAGCCGCCCTTCACGCCGAAGGTGGAGGTTCCCACAATGTAAAGCGGGCGTCCCGTCTGCATGCCCAGCATGGCCGGAGCGTAGTAAAAAAGGGCGAAACAGATCAGCCCGGCCACGAACAGTCCAAGCAGGCAGACGGCAGGACCGGCCTGGCTCAAGGTCGGCGCTGAAAGCCCCAGGTAGAAAGCGACCCACAGGAAAATCCCCGCGTATGAAGGGAACGTGCTCTTGTACCAGGGCACCCGTTTGTCCAGCGGATTGGGAACGGACGATTTAACGTAATTGGGTAGTTCGGCGGCCATTTTTCCCCCATTGAGTAGGCGCGATAGAGTCTGGTCGGGGTCAAAGGATAGTCGCTGCCGGGCCTTTATGCAAGTTGAAAAGCAAAAATCAGTGGAGGGGCTTTGGGCCTGGCGGGGATTTGCAGAATCGCGCCCGGCTAAGTCTGCTCGCCTTCGGCAAACAACTCGTAGCCGGGGTTCGGCGGAAACATTTCCGCCATCAGAATCATGCGCTGGCGAAGGACAGGAACGGGCAGGTGTTCGGGGCCCAGCCGGATCTGGACATCGTGCCACAGTCCGTGGATATATTCCGCGCAGGTGCTGGTGAAGGAGACGTCGCGATACTTCAGGAACTGCGGGCCCGTTCGGGACCAGAGGTTGCGCCGGCGAAGGGGCTGCTTGGCCTGATAGGCTTCCTCATCGATTTCGCCCTCGAACCCCTGGCTCAGTTCCTCCTTCAACATCGACGTGTAGCGCGACACTTCCTCGGGCGTGAGGCGCACGCGGAGAAGCTCGGCGACGCTCGCCAGAAATTCCCACCCGGTGTCATGAGGGTCCAGGTCGCGGGAGGCAAGGACCAGGTCGATCCGGTTCCTGTTTTCCAGCCAGACTGCGGAATGCTTTTCGCCTTGCGGATTGGAAAAGGCAACCCTGTCGCCCGATGGGGAGCACGCCACAAAAGGGACCAGCAGAATTCTCAGCTTTCCGACGCGGCGGGCAATCGCTTGAGGGACGGCCCTCGCGGGTTCGCGAACCATGGTGCGTTCTTCGGAGGGGCTCAGCGCCACCGCCGAGTGCATTTCCCAATCATGCACAAGCCGGGAGAGCGGCACAAACGTCTGCTGGACATATTCGCGCACCGGAATACTCTTCTTATTCACAGAAGCCTGCGAAACGCTCAAGGGATCCTCGCGAACCATATCTTCACCCTATTGTGGAGGATAAACTTCCCCGGTGTCCAGCACTCAACCTGGAACTGTAAGCCGCAATCCGCGAGCGCACTTCAGGCGATCAGCGCCGGCTTCGCGGCCCTGCCAGAAAAGAGTTGCGCTGTCGGTGGAGCCGGGGCAAAATGAAAAGGTAAGGACTTGAACAGCCTGAGGCATTCCCAGGCGGCAGAACGCTTAGCGGACTCCGGCAAGCGAATCCCATCAGAATTGTACCCAGGCAGTCGTGGGGCCGCGGAAAAAAGCTTTGCAACTAACCCCAGAAAAATTCCCAGCACTCTCACTTCCCGACGACAAGTTCCACGACCATTGTGGCGTGTTTGCCGTCTATGGTCATCCTGAAGCTGCCAAACTCACTTATCTGGGCCTCTACGCGCTACAGCATCGCGGGCAGGAAAGCGCCGGCATGGTGGTAACCGACGGCGACCGGCTGAACGGCCGCAAGAACATGGGCCACGTGGCGGAGGTTTTCAACGAGAAAGTTTTGCAGCGCCTCCCCGGACATGCCGCCATTGGCCACACGCGTTATTCGACGGCCGGCGATACCAACCTGAAGAATGCCCAGCCCCTCAGCGTCAGTTGCCAGAAAGGCCAGGTGGCCCTGGCCCACAACGGGAACCTCGTGAACGCCTCCAGCATCCGGCGCGAACTGGAAGCCCGCGGTGACATCTTCCAGACCACCAGTGACACGGAAGTGATCCTTCACTATTTCGCCCGTTCCCGGCACAGTGGCATTCCGGAATCGATCGCCGAAGCGCTGGACCGTGTTTCGGGCGCCTACTCGCTGGTGATGCTTTTCAAAGACAGCGTTTACGCCATTCGCGATCCGCGCGGATTCCGGCCGCTCTGCCTGGGGCAGCTGAACGGCGCTTACGTCGTGGCCTCAGAGACCTGCGCGTTTGACATCATCAGCGCCACCTACCTGCGTGAAGTCGAGCCCGGTGAAATGGTGATTCTGGACAAGCGCGGCATCACTTCCCTGCGCTTTTCACCGCCGGCCAAACCGGCGAAATGCATCTTTGAGCACGTCTATTTTTCACGGCCTGACAGCCTCGTATTCGGCCGCTCTGTGCAAAGCAGCCGCGAAATGCTGGGCCGGCGCCTTGCGCAGGAACATCCGGCGGACGCGGACATCGTGGTTCCGGTCCCCGATTCCGGAGTCGCCGCGGCCCTCGGGTATTCGGAAGGATCGGGCATTCCGTTGAAATTTGGGCTCATCCGCAACCACTACATTGGCCGCACGTTCATTGAGCCCACGCAGGCCATCCGCGATTTTGGAGTCAAGATGAAGCTCAATCCCGTGCGCAGCCTGCTGCAGGGCAAACGCGTCGTGCTGGTGGATGATTCCATCATCCGCGGCACCACCAGCCGCAAAATCGTGCGCCTGGTCCGCGAGGCCGGAGCGCGCGAGGTCCATTTCCGCATCAGTTGCCCGCCCACGGTTTCGCCCTGCTACTACGGAGTGGACACGCCAACGAAAAAAGAACTGATCGCATCCAACCACAGCCTGGAAGAGATCCGCGATTACGTCGGGGCGGACACCCTGGGATATCTTTCGCTGGACGGTCTGCGCGACGCCGTTGGAGGCGACAAAGACAATTACTGCCTGGCCTGCTACACGGCCAACTATCCCACGGCCGTCCAGGAGCGGCTGATCGCTTTAAGAAACCGGGACTAAAGTTTATGGAACCTTCCGAGCCCTTGAACGCCGGCGAACAACCTCAGAATCCCCCTGAGCAGGTTCCCGCGACTTCCCGGCGCGCCTCCCGCCACGACGGTTGGTGGGAAACGGTCCGGTCTCTTCTGATTGTCCTGATCGGAGTTTTCTGCATCCGCACCTTTGTGGCGGAAGCCACGGTGATTCCGACGGGTTCGATGGAAAACACCATCCTGATCGGCGACCACGTTTTTCTGAACAAACTGCTTTACGGTCCTCAACTGCCTTACACCGACGTGCGTTTTCCACGCATTGCCCCCATTCACCATGGTGACATCGTGGCCTTTCGTTATCCGGTAAATCCCGCCCAGATGTTTGTCAAGAGGGTGATCGGGGTTGGCGGTGACGTCATCCGCGTCGTAGACAAGAAGGTTTACCGCAACGGGAAACTCCTCAAGGAGCCCTATGCGCGCTTTCAATCATCCGCCGTCTTTCCGCTCCGCGACGACTTTCCGCCGCCGAAAAACGAAATCAACGAACTGCCGGCGGCCTGGGGCCTCGATCCGCACTGGGCCCGCGAAATGCCCAGCTTTATTCGCAAGGATGGCCTCCATGTCCCCAGGGGATACCTGTTTGTGATGGGCGACAATCGGGACGATTCTCTGGACAGCCGCTTCTGGGGATTCGTGCCCCTCCAGAACGTGGTGGGCGAACCGCTTTTTGTCTACTGGTCCTACAACGCGCCCACGCACGAATGGCTGGACGACGGGCTGAGAGACCGCCTGAAATTTGACGCCTCCATCCTCTGGAACTTTTTCGCCAAAACGCGCTGGTCCAGAATGGGCAAGATCTTCTGACGGGTTCCGTCCTTCTGATTTTCTTTTGTGATTCCGCCAAAGGAGTCCTTTACAATTCATGCGTTATCGAGATGCGGGCGTCGACATCAATGCGGCGAGCCGCGCCAAATCACAAATTAAAGAGCTGGTCAGCAAGACCTTCAATCCCCGCGTCTTAAGAGGATTTGGCGCCTTTGGAGGATTCTTTTCTCTCAAGGGGCTTCCCTCAGACGCCGTGCTGGTTTCCAGCATGGACGGCGTGGGCACCAAGCTCAAAATCGCTTTCGCCGCCAACCGTCATGAAGGCGTCGCCCGCGACCTGGTGTTCCATTCGGCCAACGACATCGCCGTGCACGGCGCGCGGCCGCTCTTTTTCCTGGATTATCTGGCAACGGGAAAAATCCGCGGGAAGGTTGTCACTGACATTGTTCGCGGCCTTTCCGATGCCTGCCGTGAGATTGGCTGCGCGCTTATCGGCGGAGAGACCGCCCAGATGCCCGGCTTTTATGCAGCCAGCGAGTACGACCTGGCCGGCTGCATCGTGGGGTGGGTGCGGCAAGGCGAGATCCTCGACGGCAGCCGGATTCGTCCCGGTGATGTCATCCTGGGGCTGCCCTCGCTCGGCCTGCACACCAACGGCTATTCTCTGGCCCGCAAGGTTTTGATGGACCAGGCGGGCATCGGGCTCTCGCAACGCGTTCCGGAACTCGGGCGCCGGCTCGATGAAGAACTGCTGGCGCCGCATCGCTGCTACGCGCCGCTGCTGCAGCCACTGCATCAGAAAGGCTGGCTCAGCGGACTCGTCCACGTTACGGGCGGCGGCGTCACCGACAATACTCCGCGCATTCTTCCCGCGAAGTGCCAGGCGGAATTTCAACTGGGGTCGTGGCCCGTCCCGCCCGTCTTCAACATGATCGCCGGCCTGGGAAAAGTGCGCCAGGCGGAGATGCTGCGAACTTTCAACATGGGCCTGGGCATGCTGCTGATCGTTCCAAAGAAAAACCTGGAGAACGTCACCCGCGCGCTCAAGCGAAAGAAAGAAAAGTTTTATACCGTGGGCAGGATCGTTCGCGGCCCGGCTGAGGTAAAATATCTGGCCGGATCTCCAGACCGTGTTTAGAGGGTTGCGGAAGACTGCCCTTTGAACCGCGTCATTCCGGGCGAAGCGAGGAATCTGCTTTTCCGGGCCTCCGGCTTCTGTGGTTAAACATCCATGAAGAACATCGGCATTCTGCTTTCCGGCCGCGGATCGAATTTTGAGGCCATCGCCCGCAACGTGGCGACAGGGAAAATCCCGGGAAAAATCGCCCTGGTGGTCAGCAACCGCGAGCAGGCGCCGGGCCTGGAGCGCGCCCGCCAGATGGGCCTGAAAACCCTGTTTATTCCGTCCAAGGGCAAGGACCGCGAGGCCTATGACGGCGAAGTCGTCGCCGCCCTCAGGGACGCGCAGGTGGACCTGGTGTGCCTGGCGGGCTTTATGCGAATCCTCAGCCCGGTTTTTGTGCGGGCCTTTCCCGGCCGCATCCTCAACATCCACCCGGCTCTTCTTCCCGCGTTTCCCGGGCTCGACGCGCAGAAACAGGCGCTCGATTACGGCGTCAAGTTCACGGGCTGCACCGTCCACATCGTGGACGAAGGCATGGATACCGGCCCCATCGTGCTCCAGGCTGTCGTTCCGGTACTCGACGATGACACCGTGGAAACGCTCTCGGCGCGAATCCTGAAGGAAGAACACCGCATTTATTCCGAGGCCGTCTGCCTGATGCTCGAAGATAAGGTCCGCATCGAGGGACGCAGGACGGTGCTGCGGCAATAGGACGCCGAAAGCTCGGATGGCTTCGATTCCGGCGTCTTCTAAAAGCCCACGATCACACGGCGCTTCGCGCGATAGACCCCTGCGCTGAAGTATGATAAATTATCATACCGATGAGTACCACAAAGGTTGCTGTCAGCCTGGAAACCAAGACGCTGAAGGAAATCGACCGCCTCGTGCATGAAGGCCGTTTTCCCAGCCGGAGCCGTGCCATCCAGACCGCGCTGGCGGAAATGACGGCTCGGCACAAGCACCGGCGGCTCATCCAGGAGCTTGCCAAGCTGGACCCAAAAGAAGAGCAGGCACTGGCTGAGGAATTCTTTGCTGGAGAATCACCCTGGCCCGAATACTGAGGGGCGAAATTTACTGGGCAGACCTGGATCCGGCGCGGGGCAGCGAGCAGCAGGGCGTGCGCCCCGTGCTCATCATCAGCCACGACGTTTTCAATGAGCGTTCCGGTACGGTGATTGCTCTCGCCCTGACCAGCCAGCCCCAGAAGGTTGGCTTACCGCTCGCGCTGAAACTCGAGAGCCCGCGTCTCCCCAAGCCCTCATGGGTGAAGATCTCGCAGGTTCGAGTGCTTTCTACTCTTCGCCTGGGTAAGCGGGTTGCACGCATCAGCGCAGAGGAGATGCAGCAGGTGATCGAGGCGCTGTTTGAGCTGGTTGCCTGAGTGCATGGCTATGATTTCTCGCCGGGCTTTGCCGGGACTTATTCAGAAACATCAAAGGCCCCATGACGATTAAAGAGCAACTCGCTTATCTCACCAAGGGTGCGCATGAAACCATTCGCCCCGAAGACCTCTACACCAAGCTCGAGCGGGCACAGAAGACGGGTACGCCGTTGCGCGTCAAGGCGGGCTTCGACCCCACAGCTCCCGACATCCACCTGGGGCACACGGTCCTCATCCGCAAGCTGAAGCACTTCCAGGACCTGGGGCATACGGTGATTTTCCTGATCGGGGACTTTACGGGCCTCATCGGCGACCCCTCGGGCCGCAACGTGACGCGCCCGCCCATGACGCCCGAAGAAATCGCCGCCAACGCCGAGACTTACAAGAAACAGGTCTTCAAGATTCTGGATCCGGAAAAGACCGTGGTGGACTTCAACAACCGCTGGCTGGGCAAACTGAACAGCCCGGAGTGGATGACCCTGCTTTCAAAGTACACCGTGGCCCGCCTGCTGGAACGCGATGACTTCAGCAAGCGCTTCAAGGAGGGCCGTCCGATCACGCTGCTCGAGCTGGTCTACCCGCTGGCCATGGCTTACGATTCGGTGGCGCTTAAGGCCGACGTCGAGTTGGGCGGGACCGACCAGAAGTTCAACCTGCTCGCCGGCCGCACCATCCAGCAGGAGTACGGCCAGGAACCCCAGGTCATCATGATGATGCCCATCCTGGAAGGGCTTGATGGCGTGCAGAAAATGTCAAAGTCGCTGGGCAACTACGTCGGCATCGATGAGCCGCCCCAGGAAATGTTCGGCAAGCTGATGTCCGTTTCCGACGACCTCATGTGGCGCTACTACGAACTGCTCACGGACCTCTCACCCGCGGATATCGCCGGCCTTAAGAAATCTGTCAGCGCCGGCGGCACTCACCCGCTGGAAATGAAGAAGGACCTCGCCCGCCGAATCATCTCCGATTTCCACGGAGCGCCGGCGGCCGAGCAGGCGCAGAAGGACTGGGAAACGCAGTTTCAGGAGAAGGCGTTGCCTTCGGAAATTCGCATCGTGCCCTGCGACTTTGACTCCCCGATCAAACTGTTCCGCCTGCTGGTCACACTCAAGCTGGCCGATTCCAATTCGATTGCGCAGCGCAAGATCAAGGAAGGGGCTGTTTACATGGCCGTGGGAGAAACAGACCCGCCCGACTGGCAGCGCCTGACGGATCCGAAATGGGAATTTGATGCGCGGAACTGCCCGGTGGCCATCTTTCGTGTTGGCCGCAAGCTGGTGAAAGTCAGCGCCGAGCCCTGATAGGGGGGCGGAGCTTTAGCTACGCCAATAGATGCGGACCACTTCTTATCTGCCCCATTCTTTTCCCCGCTGAACGGCTTGCCGCGGCAAGCCGTTCAGCGGGAGAAGACAAGGATTGTTGGCACCCCGTACCGGCGGGGCTGAAGCCCCGCCCTCCTAATCTTTCCCGCAACAATCGTGAGAAATTCGGATTGAGGAAAAAAGCTGGCCGCCCGTTCGCTAGTCTTTGGGCGCGGGGATGTGGAGGTTCAGCACCAGATTGAATCGCGTGTCCCAGGAGCTGACCTTGCGCACCTCAGAAGACTGACCCTTGTAATGGGCCTTAATCTGGTAGTCCTCAGTCAGCTTGAGGGCTGTGAAGGTGTAATGCCCCTCGGGTCCGGTGTAATTAGCAGACGTCTTGCCCGTGGTCAGGTCAGTCATTTCAACCGCGGCGCCGACTATGGGGTTGTCTGACGCGTCGAACACCTGCCCCACCACGGTCTTTGAGGTGGGAGGCTTCCTTCTTTTTGCCGTCACCGGGGCTGCATCAAACACCATCCACAGCGCTACAAAGGCAAGCGCGAGGGCGCACGCGCGCATAACGAAGGCCGGAAAACAGCGCCGGCAGGGCACGCCCGGCTCAAGCAGCACGGCCCTGCCTCCTGAAGCCTTACGGTTCTTTGTCATCATCAATATCAGCATCCTCGTCTTCGTCGTCCTCGCCGCGACTTAACATGTCGAGTTCGACGGGGTCCGTACTCACCACTTCGAGTTCAGCTCCACATTCCGGGCACTCGATGGACTGGCCCTCTTCCACCAGATCTTCTTCGATGTCGATCATTGCATCGCATTCTGGACACGCCGGCATTGTCGACCCTCCAATCGTCAGGTGACATCAACAATAAAAAGTCTAGTCATTTCTGCGGGCGGTGTCCAGAGGGTCAATAGCCGCACAGAGATTTTCCAGGATCCCCCCACAACCGGGCGCTGGCCCTCCCCGCCGGGCGCCAAAAGGTCTTTTGCCATCCTGCCCGAGACACGGTACGCTTAACCGGATGGTGACAGAAATCTTTGTGATGAATTGATGCTCCGGGCCGCAAGAGTTCCAATCCCAAGAGGTGACAGATGGAAAAGCCATTCGATTTTGCAACGCTGGCCGTGCACGCCGGTGAGGAGCCCTGCCGGGCGACGGGCGCGCTGGACACGCCGATCTACCAGTCGACAACCTTCGTCTCCGCCGACGCGGACGAGATGGCCGCGGTGTACGGCGAACAGAAGCCCGGCTATATGTACACTCGCTACGGCAACCCTACCATCCACGCGCTGGAAGCCAAGCTGGCGGCGCTGGAAGGCGGCGAGGCGGCGCTGGCCACGGCTTCCGGCATGGCGGCGGTTTCAACCGCGATCCTCGGTTATGTCAAGACGGGTGATCACGTGGTGGCGGCCCGGTCACTTTACGGCGCCACGTACAACTTTCTCAACCGGAAACTGCCCCGCATGGGCGCCTCGGCCACGTTTGTGGAATCGGCCCACGTGGAAGATTTTGAACGAGCGATCCAGCCCAACACCCGCCTGATCTACTTTGAAACGCCCAGCAATCCCGTGCTGGAAGTGGTGGATATTGCCGAAATCGCCGCGCTCGGCCGCAGGCGCGGAATTCCCACCATGCTGGACAACACCTTCGCCTCTCCCGCGCTTCAGCAGCCGCTGCGCCTGGGAGTGACGGTTGCGGTCCATTCGGCCACCAAGTATCTCTGCGGCCATGGCGACGCCATGGGCGGAGCCATCATCGGCTCGCGCGAATACATCTCGCTGCTGGTGCATGAAGTCATCCGCGATTACGGAGGCGTGATCAGCCCCTTCAACGCCTGGCTCATACTGCGCGGCATTCGCACACTCCACCTGCGCATGCCCGCCCACTGCTCGAACGCCCGGCAGATTGCGGAATTCCTGGCCGCGCATTCCAACGTTCAACGTGTTTACTATCCTGGCTTGCCGGGCCACCCGGGACATGAAGTGGCCAGGAAACAGATGAGCGATTTCGGGGCCATGATCAGTTTTGAAGCGAAAGGCGGCTACGAAGGCGGCAAGCAGGTGATGGACGGCGTCAGGCTGTTTGCGCGCGCCGCCAGCCTGGGCGATACGCGTTCGCTGATTGTGCATCCGGCCTCCACCAGCCACCGTGCGGTGCCGCCGGAAGAACGCCGCGCCATCGGCATCACCGACGGGCTGGTGCGATTGTCAGTAGGCGTTGAAGCCGCCGCCGATCTCATCGCCGACCTCGACCAGGCCCTGCAATTCTGATCCAACACGAACTGCGCAAAGTTTCCGCAGGTTCAACCAGGCGCTGATGTCCTGCTGTTCTCAATCGGGCGCGCGGCTGAAATGTCATTCGAATCCATTCCCGGATGGTGTAGAATCGCCGCCATGAGAATCAAACTGCTTGCTCTTGCCTTCTTGTGCGCCATGCCGTTTGCTGCATGGGCGCAGGACGTTCATTACCAGCCCGACTGGGCCTCGCTCAACAAGCGCCCCATTCCGCAGTGGTTTGACCAGGCCAAGTTCGGCATCTTCATCCACTGGGGAGTTTATTCCGTGCCGGCCTTCGCGGACCCGCACGCCAAGGGCGGCGAGGCTTACGCCGAGTGGTACTGGAACCACATGCACAACAAGAACGGGCCGACCTGGGCGTTCCACCTGCGCAACTACGGAGCGAACTTCCATTACCAGGATTTTGCCGGCCAGTTCAAGGCCCAACTTTTCAATCCCGACCAGTGGGCGGAGGTGTTTGCTAATTCCGGCGCGAAGTATGTGGTGCTGACCTCGAAACACCACGAGGGTTTCTGCCTGTGGGCATGCCCCGACAGCTGGAACTGGAACAGCGTGGACGTGGGCCCGCACCAGGACCTGGCCGGCGAGTTGAGCAAGGCCGTCGTGGCGCACGGGCTGAAGATGGGCTTCTACTACTCGCTCTACGAATGGTACAACCCGCTCTACCTTCAGCATTCCGAGCGCTACGTCACCGAGCACATGGTTCCGCAGATGAAGGACTTGGTGGAGCGCTACCATCCCTCCGTCCTGTGGACCGACGGCGAGTGGGAACAGCCGAGCTCCTACTGGCATTCCACCGATTTCCTGGCGTGGCTGTTTAACGATTCGCCGGTGAAGGATGAGATCGTCATCAACGATCGCTGGGGCAAAGAGACGCGCGGCGTGGACGGCGGCTTTTACACGTCCGAATATGGCTTGGCGCATGGCAAGCAGGCGGATTACACCAGCATCCACAAATGGGAAGAATGCCAGGGCATCGGGAAATCGTTCGGCTATAACCGCATGGAAACCGCCTCGGATTACAAGAGCGCCGAGCAACTGATCCACTTGCTGGCGGACACGGTGGCAAAGGGCGGCAACCTGCTGCTCGATATCGGCCCCACCGCCGACGGGCGCATCCCGGTCATCATGCAGGAGCGGCTGCTGCAGATGGGTGCGTGGCTCAAGGTGAACGGCGAGGCGATTTACAGCAGCCGGCCGTGGCGCCAGGCCGAAGAGGGCAACGTCCGTTACACGGAGCGCGACGGCAACGTCTACGCCATCGTGGAAGGCTGGCCGGGCAGCGAGTTGACGCTTGCCGCACCCAAGCCGGGCTCAAGCACGACGGTCACTCTGCTGGGGCCGGGCACGCAGTTGAAGTGGCGTGAGGCCGATGGCGGGATGCACATCCAGGTGCCGCAGCCGAGCGGTGACCTGATGGGCTCGCCGAGCGGGACTTTTGTCTTCAAACTGAGCGGCGTAAGCTGAGGCACATTATTGCCGGAAGGGGGAAATTGTAATTTTTACACGCTGTGCCAAAATTGAACACTTTTTCTGAAGCGCGCGATTTTGAAAGACCGTATAAATTATAATATCTTTGTTATCTATAGTTTACAAATTTCGCTTTTTCGTCGCCCAAACGTCCCATACGTCCCATTCGGGGTGTCTTGAGGGCTGAGTCTAGCCTAGATTGGGGGCCTATCTATTTCGGCCCCCAGGGGCGGAGGCAGGGGTTGGGGGCGGACGCGTCCATAAGAAAGGGGCGACACGCCCGCCACGCGGCGATAGAATGCAAGGCTATGAACGCCGTCAGCGGAAAGCCCTCCGGTCCACTCCCCCTGCAGCGGCTCTCCATTATTACTTACGACGGGTTACCGCCTTCCAGCGGGGGCGCCCACACCTTGCGGACGCGCAGCGCCCGGGCCGCCCTGGCGCAGGTACGCAAATTCATTTCCTCCTGCACGGACTGCGTACAACCCCAGAAGGCTTCCGTCGAGGTCATCACAGGAGCGAACGTTGCGGCTGAATTTTCCGCCCCCCTTGTCGCAAAGCTGACGGCTAAGCTACGCGCTCCCGGCCGCAGCGAGTCAAATGGCGCAGGATACACTGCCCACTTCCGGCCCATTGCGGCGCCGCAGATTGACGCCTTTGTGGCGATCATGGCGCAGGCCATGCCTTTTCTGTTCTGTCTTACAGGCTGCCGCCCATCACGGTGGATGCGGTGTTCAGGTTTCACCTGCCTCGCCCGCGTTCGCGCGCCGCACTCCGCTGGCAGGGAGCCGCCTTCTACGGAAACTTTTCGGCCGAACCGGGCCAGTTGCTGGGGGAATCGCAGCTCTATGGGCGCATTTCGGGCCGCTCCACGGTCTCGCTGTTTCTCAGTTTTCCGTTTGAAGAGGTCTCTGAAGACTTTCTCAAGACCGCCCGCTTTGCCGGTGCACACTTGCCGTTTTCGGTGTCGCCCAACCACTGGAAGCGCTGGCCAGTGGCGAAAAGCGGGAAGGGTTACGTGGGCCGCCGGCTGGCGCCCCGGCTACTGGCAGCCATCCATTAGCGCATTCCGCTGCTGGCTCACGGCTGTGGCGCGCCAAAAAATCGCAGACCCCTCCCGCCGGGAGAGTGCCGGGGTGAGGGGGCTTTTGGAACCATTGAAGGATGGACCGATTTGTGATTGAGTAATTGGAAAAGACCCTGTGGCGCAGGGTGGCGGCCTGCGGCTCTTTTCTTTATTGATGCAAAGAGCCGCGGATCTCGGAACCGGAGGATCGCGCTACCGGGTCGTTTTTCAGCAGGACGCAGCTTTAGCTACGCCATTCGAGGCGCTGGAAGTCGACCCAGCTTCAGCCGCTGAAGGGGTGCGCAGGTCTTAATTCTTTCGCCCCGGCCGGGCGCGGCCCAGGAAGGCAATTTAAACATGACCAAGAAAGAAATCGCTGAATCTTTTCTCCAACTCGCCTCATCCGGCAAAGTGCGCGAAGCCTTCGCCTGGCACGTGCACTCGCAGTTTCGCCACCACTATGCGTACTTCAGAGGTGACCGGGAGTCGCTGCTCAGGAACATGGAACGAAACGCCAGGCAGTTTCCCGACAAGATCTACCACCCGCTGCGCGCCGTTGAGGAAGGGGACCTGGTGGTCATCCACGGAAGAGTGGTCTTCTCGCCGGACTCGCAGTGGTCGGTGATTCACATTTTCCGATTTGAAGGCAATCAGATCATCGAGGAATGGGAAGCCTCGCAGCAAGCCCTCCAGGATTCCCCCAACGAGAACGGCATTTTTTGATCGGTAGCGCGAACCTCCGGTTCTAAGGCGCGCGGCCTGTTCTTCAGGGGGACGCAGCTTCAGCTGCGTCATTCAAGGCGCAGGTTATGGACGCGGCTTCAGCCGCTGAAGCGTTTTGCAGGGTCCGGTTCTTTCGCCCCCTCCGGGCCTGAGAAGCGGCGGAAAGCAGTAGGCAGACGGCAGTTGGCAGAAGGCAAAAAGCCTGTTGGGGCGATGCCCGGCCATTCCCAATTTGAAATCCTCAATCTGAGATCCCCCGGAAGGGGCTTGTCCCGCGAAAGGGCACGGATTCATCCGTGCCGTCCCGGAATGCGCCCAAAAGAATTAAAGCCCTCTACCGTGGGGAGAGGGTGGACGCGCAGCGGCCGGGTGAGGGGGCACTTCATTGAATGATTGACCGATTTGCGATTGAGCGATTGAAGCCGGCCATGAACTTTCATCCTTCATCCTTCACACTTCAAACTTCTCCCCGTCCTTCATCCTTCACACTTCATCCTTCTGCCTCCTGCCTTCTTGAATCTGAAATCTTGAATCTAGGCGAGGCCACCTGAAGGCCTATCAGTCCACATGCGATATCGGTGGTAAGATGTTTCTGTTGAGAGCGATCGTGGACGACTCTGTGGACCCGGCGGTTGTGGTAACAGCCTATCGCACAACGCGGATTGAGAAATACTGGGGGAAACCGTGAAAGTAACCTACGACCCCGAAGTGGACGTGCTCCGAATCCTGCTGAGCGACGCCGCCGTCGAGGAAAGCGACGAGGACAAGCCAGGGGTGATTCTCGACTACGACAAGGACGGCAACATCGTGGGGCTTGAAATCCTCGAGGCCTCGAAGCGCACCACCAATCCCCGCTCGGTCGAGTACGCTGTCACACGCTAGGTCTCCACGCCTGGCACACTCGTCCCCCGCGGTTCATCACCCGGAACTCAGAACTTCTGGTTTCGTCATTCGTAATTTGTCATTCGTAATTTCTGTTTTCCCAGTCGCCAATCACAAATGTATTGGCTCATCACTCGTCCCTGCTCTTCAGGCCCGGAGGGCCGAAAGAATTTAGCCCACGGCGTGAGCCGTGGGATTCAATCGGCGTTACAATCCTCTTCCTCAAAAAGAACGGGGTCCGGTACGACGAACGGTTTATCTGGGAATGACGTCTTTCGCCCCTCCGGGGCTGGGTGGGCGGTGATGGCCTCGTTTCCCACGGCTTGCGCCATGGGCTAAAGTCTTCCGCCCCCCTCCGGGGGCTGTCCCATCACAAAACGGAAGTTGTGGCGGGTGGCGCGGATATTGATTTTTAATGTCTGCGGTCAGCGTAGCTGAGTGGGGTTAAGATGGCGGGGTGCAAGAACTGCTCCGCCGCTTTCAACCTCAACGGCCAGAACAGGCTGGCGGAAATTAAACTCTAATAAGAGCCTCTCGCTTCGCGAGACCGCAGACACTACAGTGCGAGCATCATCTGATGGAAATTTTGGACCGAAGCCCTCTCCGAGGGGAGAGGGTGCCCCGCAGAGCCGGGGCGGGTGAGGGGTCATTTCAACCATGCGAATCAGCACCCAGCGTGTTCGCGAGTTGCGTCACCGGCAGACTGAGGCCGAAAAGGACGCGTGGCATTTGCTGCGGGACCGCCGCCTCGGTCTCAAATTCCACCGCCAGTATCCCATTGAAAATTGCGTTGTTGATTTCTACTGCTGCGAACTCCGCCTGGCCGTGGAGCTCGACGGAGGCATCCACTCGCAGCCCAACCAGATGAAAAAGGACGCGGCGAAAGATTCCTTTCTCGGAAAGGTGGGCGTGGGCGTGCGCGTGCTCCGACTACCGAACGGGTTGGTGACGGAGGACCCGGAAGGATTTGTCCGCAAAGTGCGCGATGCGGCAGAGATGGTGCGGCGTAAGGATCGGGCAAGCAAGTGACCCCTCACCCGTCACGCCAAGTCGTGACACCCTCTCCCCTCGGAGAGGGCTTTGATTTTTTCGAGGCGTCGCCGTAGCAACGAGTTTAGCTCGCCATGTGCGCAACTCGGCTGGCGCTGACATTGACTTTTGATGTCTGGCGGTCAGCGAAGCTGAGTGGGGTTAGGATGGCGGGGCAAAACAATTACGAATTACAAATTACGAATGACAGGCGGCGCGGGGCAGACGCGGAAATAAAGCAGATCCTTCTCCCGCTCTGCGGGATCAGGATGACGGGCCGGGAGGGCGGAGGCCGGAAGAACCAGTGACGAGCAAGGCATTGGCGATTTGTGATTGGCGATTGGCGATTGGAAGGACAGAAGGGCCGCGGACCTCAGAAACGGAGGGCCGCGCTACGAGCTTTCAATCACCCATTCGCCATTCGGTCAGTCATTCAATTGTTTTAAATAACCCCTCACCCGGCCGCTGCGCGTCCACCCTCTCCCCATGAGAGAGGGCTTTTCTTTTTGTGGGGCGTGGCGGAGCGGAGGAATCCGTGCGCTTTCGCAAAGGCCTAAACGAAAAGCCTTTTTTCAATCACCCAATCGCCATTCGCTCAATCATTCAATTGTCCTAAAAGACCCCTCACCCGTCACGCCAAGTCGTGACACCCTCTCCCCTCGGAGAGGGCTTTGATTTTTTCGAGACGTCGCCGT
>JBAUWE010000379.1:0-11136 GCA_049583595.1 Terriglobia bacterium | reverse complement strand
GCGCAATCGGGGCCAAAGTCGGTGGGGCAATCCGCTCAAACCCCGGTCGCGAGGACGGCGGCGGAGGCTTACAAGAACATCAATGTTCTCAAGGACATTCCGGCCAATGAGTTGATCCCAACCATGGAATTCATTTCAGCGTCGCTCGGCGTGCACTGCGACTACTGCCACGTTGAGCACCACTTTGATGAGGACACCAAGAAGCCAAAGCAACGTGCGCGTGAAATGATGCAGATGATGTTCGCCATTGACAAAGACAGCTTCCACGGGCATTTGCAGGTGACGTGCAACACTTGCCATAACGGTGCCCGGCATCCGGCTGGAATGCCGGCGGTTGCCGCAGCCGGAGAAGTCCAGGCGAGCCCTGCCCACATGGAAGAGCATGGCCGGCGCGCGAACCTTGCATCACTCCCGCAGCCGGATGCAATTGTTGGTAAATACGTTGTAGCGCTGGGCGGAGCGGATGCTCTGCGAAAGGTCAAGAGCCGCGTGATGACAGGGACGATGACAGCCTTTGGGCACACCATGCCTGTCGAGATCTATGCCCAGGCTCCGGATGAGATGGCCAACGTGATAAAGTCGCCGCGAGGGCAGAGCATGACGGTCTATAACGGGCATGAAGGCTGGGCGTCCATGATGCCCCGGCCGCCGCACCCGCTGGAAGGCAGTGAACTGGACCGGGCGCGCCTTGACGCCGACTTCTATTTCCCGCTCGACATTCAGAAACTTTTCACCTCTCTCCGCGAGCGGCCTCCGCAAAAAGTCGGCGACGAGGAAGCTTATGTGGTGCTGGGCATGCGGCTGGGCAAGCCGCCTGTCGAACTGTTCTTCAGCAAGCAATCGGGGTTGCTGCTGCGGATGGTCTATTTTACCCAGACGGCGCTCGGACGCCTGCCGCAGCAGACCGACTATTCCGACTATCGCGAGGTGGATGGCGTGAAAGTGCCGTTCCAATGGACCGTTGCGCAGCCACGGGGAGCGTCAACAGTGCAACTGGCAGAGGTGCGGCAGAACGTTCCCATCAGTGCTTCGAAGTTTTCGATCCCGGCAGGGCACAGGCCGGCCGGGCATTAGAGGGCAGGCACAGATGGCACACGGGCTGCGGCTTTAGGGACCGCGGCCCGTGGCAAGGTCTTGTCCCGTCAACGGTTGAAAAAGGCGGGGCCGCAGCCAGCAGGCCGAACCTGCAGGCGGACGTGTCTTACCCTTTAGTACTTCCGCAATACGCCGATCACTCGCCCCTGAATCTTGACGTCGCCCGCGGGCACGATGATGGGGTCCATCTGGGCGTTGGCGGGCTGAAGCCGAACCTTTTCTCCCCCCTCCAGGAAGAACCGCTTCAGAGTGGCGTCTGTTTCACCGACCAGCGCCACCACAATTTCACCGTTTTGCGCCGTCGCTGCGTTTTCCACCAGGATGTAATCACCGTCGCAGATGTGGTCATCCACCATGGAATCGCCTTTCACCCGCAGAACATAAATTCCGCCCTTGCGGCTGGTGAAGTCACCCAGCGAAAAATTCTCCGGCTGAGGAATCGCTTCCACGGGCTGGCCAGCGGCGATGTAACCGAGCAGTGGGAAATCAAGATTCGGCAGAGGATGGAAGTGAATGGAGTCACTGGGCGTGGCTGGAGGTGGTGCGTGTCCGGGTTCAGGTTGGCCCGCTCCTGTTTGCATGAACTCTTTCCCGTAAGGAACAGACCCGGGGACGGCAACCACTTCCACCGAGCGGCTCTGGTTGTACCGGCGACGGATGAATCCCTTCCTTTCAAGGACCTGCAGGTGCTTGTGCACGGTGGCCAGTGAGGAAAGATGAAGCCCGGACGCCATCTCCTCAAAGCTCGGTGAATAGCCGTGCCGGTTGATAAAGTGGACCAGGAAATCCAGGACCTGTTTTTGCCGCCGTGTCAACGCCATCTGATTCCTCCTGCAGTGGCCGGACTGTGAGCCACATAGACTACAGTTGAGGCTATTATAGGCGAATAAAAAGCGAATGAGCAAGAAAAATTGTTAAGGGTACTGAACCCACTCTGGACAAAGCACGGGCGTAGTTGGTCGGTATGGTCCGCGGAAGTTTCCCGTGAATGTCATGCCTGCGGGCGTCTGGGTTAGTGCTGGATTAATAAAGTTTCCAGTGGTGGCGTTTCAATTGACAGTGGGGCTCTCGTTAAGATATCCTGCCTTCAAAATCTTAAGCTAGCAAACGAACGACTTGCTGACTGGTAGGGGGGCAAGTCACCGTGAAGAAGGCCGTAGCTCTCATCAGTGTTGCAGTGTTTTTTTTGACGAACTGTGGGGGAGGCTCGACTGGCCCTCCATCGGCGAATCTCGTATCTCCACAGCCATCCGTTGCCATCTCCCCCGGCACGCAGCAGACCGTTGATGCAGGACAGACCGTAAGATTTACCGCCAGCGTCACCAATGATTCCAACGGCAAGGGCGTATCCTGGAGTGTTTCCGGAAGCGGTTGCAGCGGCAGCAATTGTGGAACATTAGCGAATACATCCAAGACGGCGGCAACGTATAACGCCCCGGCCGCTGTATCTTCGCCGCTGACCGTGGTGGTCAAGGCCGTTTCTGTGGCAAAAAGCACCGCTTCTGCCTCAGCGACGGTTTACGTGAATCCGCCCCCGGCAATTACCACCACCTCGCTGCCGGGGGGAGTGGTGGGGACGCCCTATAGCGCCACCTTGAGGGCCAGCGGCGGGACCGGGTCCCTCTCCTGGAATCTTGCGTCGGGAAGCAGTCTATCGGCAGGACTTTCGCTCGATGCCAGTACGGGAGTGATTTCCGGCTCGCCCACCGCTTCAGGGACAACGAACTTTACCGTTCAGGTCACAGATTCGGCCCCCACACCTGTGTCGGCCACCCAGTCACTCGGCATCACCATTGCGAACCGGCTCATCATCACAACGGCTTTGCTGCCGAACGGGTCGGTGAACGTGGCGTACCGTGCGACGTTGCAGGCCAGCGGCGGAACCAAGCCCTATTCGTGGTCGATTACAACCGGCAGTCTTCCTGCCGGGCTCTCGCTTGACGCCAGCGCTGGCGTGATTTCCGGGACACCCACCACTTCAGAGAAATCAAGCTTTACCGTGCAGGTCGCCGATGCATCCACGCAGTCGGTGACACGGCAGCTCAGCATCACCATCGAGCCGGATTTGACGATTACCACGGCTTCACTGGCTGACGGCTCGGTAAATGTGGCGTACGGCAACACTGTTGAATCTGCCTATGGAACGCTGCCCGTGACCTGGAACATCAGTTCGGGCGCATTACCGACCGGGCTGACACTGGATGCCACCACCGGAAATATTTCCGGGACGCCCCTCGTGGCCGGGACCTCGAATTTCACCCTGATGGTGACCGATTCCACGACTCCGACGCCGCAGACGGCCACGCAGCCTCTCAGCATTACCATCAACAGCGCAGGGGCGAAGAATACGGAGTTGAGCGGGCGTTACGCTTTTCTGCTGAGCGGATACGACACCCATGGAAATCGTGTGGCGGCGGCAGGCAGTTTTGTGGCTGACGGTGCGGGAGGTATTACGGGTGGCGTGGAAGACTTGAACGACAGGGGTGGCACGCCGCAAGCTAGCCTGGCTATCAATTCAGGCACCTATTCGGTGGGAGCGGACAACCGGGGGACCATCACCATCACCAACTCCTCGGGGTCCACCTACACGATGGCGATCGCCTTGGGGAATCTGGTTGGGGGCACGGCGGAGAAGGGCTCCGCTGTGGAGTTTGACTCGAGCGGTTATCTCATGAGCGGCGTCATTGAATGGCAGAGCAGTGCCTCATTTTTGAAACAGGACATCACGGGCAACTACGCTTTTGGCTTCACCGGTTCAGATATGGCGGGGAGCCGGCTGGCCGTTGCGGGCCAGTTCACAGCCGATGGCTCAGGCGGCATCACGGGCGGGCAATTTGACGCGAACGACGACGGCACGCCCACGGCCGCCGCTGCCATTGCGGGCACCAGCACTTACAGCGTTGATACCACGACGGGGCGGTGCGCCGTGACCTTGGACGGTGTTTCGCCGGCGCCCACTGTTTATGTTGCTTACATTATTTCAGACAGCAGATTGCTGGTGCTCAGTATGGATACGGCTTCGACCTCAGGACTCGTGACGGGAGAGATCGATGCGCAGGCTGGTGGGCCTTACTCGAACAGTTCCCTCAGTGGGCCAGTGGTGATGGGTGTTGAAGCGTCCGCAGCCGATGGTTCACCTGTGACGATGGGCGTTGTTACGTTTGATGGAAGCGGGAACGCCGGCTTTTCCATGGACCAAGACAATGCGGGCACACTGACCACGGTGACGGGCAGCGGAACTTATACGACCCCTGACGCGTCGACCGGACGCTTCACACTGATGCCTCCTCAGGGTTTGCCTTCGCTGGCCGGCTATCTGGTTTCCGCGAACCGGGCATTTGTGGCCGGGACAGACAGCGGTGTTACTGCGGGAACGTTTCTGGCGCAATCCGCCGGGCCGTTTTCGAATTCGGCACTGAATATCACCGGCTTTTGGGGTGACCAGGCGTTTGCAAGGGCGCCGGTTCCGCCTCCGTACGGAGTTTTCCCGGCGACGTTGAGCACCGGGGTGGTCTCCTTTGACGGCGCCGGAAACATCTCGACCGTCAGTGACAAGAATGTGCAGGGGACGTTGCTTGCCGGACAAACGAGCTCTACAACCTACTCGGTGTCCTCAAACGGAAGAGTGGTCCTGGGGTCCGGTTCGTCGATTTTTTACATCGTATCGCCGACAAAGTTTGCCGCCATGGGGGCAAACCCGGGCGATCCCAACCCAACCCTGGGGTCCGGCCAGCAATAGCTTGCTGCTGGCGCTTCAGCATCCTGCTCGGGGGCTTCCGTTCGAATGGGACGATGTCGAGCGGAAGGTGAGCCAATCGGCCTGCACTTTGTCCCAGCCCTGAATCAGCAGCCCCTGCTCTTCAAAGAAGCTGCGGATGCGCGGCCGGTTCCAGCCGGCGATCTCTTCCAGGATGGGCACGAGGACGCTGAGGGCATCGTCGCTGAGGACGGTCCTCCGGGCAATCTGAGCGATGGTACGGGCCTCTGAAACTGCCACGGTGAATCCCTCGCGCTGGTTGACGTGGAGCATGACATGCACGTCGGAACTGCCGTCCCCCACATAGATGACGCGGTCCGCGCCAATCTGCAGCAAGCCCTGGAGATCATCGAGCGTGGTGACCTTGCCGTACCCCGCGTTGACCCGGACGATGCCTTCCACACGGCCGGTACTGTCGTAACGTAACTGGGTTCCATGGACGTGGTCCGGCGAGATGACGTCTTCGAGCGCTGATTCCACCACTTCCTGCGGGGCGGCGGAAAGTACGTGAAATTCAAAGGCGTAACCTTCAACGGAGCTGCTCAGCAGGTCACGGAGTTGCTGGATGTTTCGCTTGAGCCGGATGTTCTTGCCGGCCCGGGTGAGGTGTTCCTTTCGCACACGGGCGTGCAGGTCAGGATCATGGAGCAGAAGGTAGGACAGTTCGGCGCCCTGCTGGACGAAGTTCTGCACCGAGAGGATTGCCGTCTTGCGTTCAAATTCTCTCCCGGGAATGCCCACTATCTCGCTCAGGACGTACCCGGAATCATGGAAGCTGAGCGTCTGGTCAAAATCGCTGGCAACCAGATAACGCTTTAAGATCTTTGCTGGGTTTTGCATAGGCTCCCTCCTTTTCACTCTGGCTGAACTGCGCCAATGCGGGAACGGGCTAAATCTACATTGTGGGTTACGATTATTACGGCGGAGTTAATTTGTGATTAAATCAGCGTGAACGCATCATGGGGTCCAGTCCTTGCCTTCTCGTGATCTGCTGTTGGTCAACCATGGCACCCCTTCATCTTGGCGGATGTTGGCATCTCACGTCCAATCGATAAAATTGATAGGGAGCATAAGGCCGGGAGCGGGCCAGGAAATGCCCGGGACGCCAATGCATCTGAAGTTGGAGGTATGCTATAGTGTCTGCTAGGGGTCCAATAGGGGTGCCCACCGAAGGAGTAGCGACTCAAATGACGAAGCGTGTCCGTCTGGTTGTTATCTTTTTATCCTCGCTGCTGATTTTTTACGTCATCATTGGAGGCGTTCTTGGCCGCGGAAGCACTGACCAGGGGGAGAAGTCCTATCGCGATCTGGGCGTCTACAGCCAGGTCCTTTCCAGAATCCAGCAGGAGTACGTGACCCAGCCAAACCTGAAGAATGTGACCAAGGGGGCCATCCGCGGCTTGCTTGAAGCGCTCGATCCCTACAGCACGTACTTTACTCCTGCGGAATATCAGGAATACCTGCAACACCCTCACACGGGCCCGGCCGGCATCGGGATCTTTCTCTCGAAGAGGATGGGATTTGCCACAGTTGTGTCTGTGCTTCCGAACAGCCCGGCGCAAAAGGCGGGGATTAATCCCGGCGACCTGATTGACGAGGTGGATGGCAAGCGGATCCGGGAATTTTCAGTGGTCCAGATTAACCGGCTGCTGGACGGGGCTCCCGGCACTTCTATCGTACTGTCTGTGATTAAGGGAACCCAGGGCCAGCCGGAAAAACTTACCTTAGCCCGTGAGATGCTGAAGAACGCTCCGCTGGGGGCAAAAACGATCGATCCTGATACAGCGTATTTGCACGTACCTACGTTTGATGAGGGAACGTCCGATGAAATTGCCGCCCAGCTCAAACAGCTGATTTCCGCCGGAGACGGTAAGATCGTTCTGGATTTGAGAGACTGTGCTGGAGGAAGCGAGAAGGAAGGCGAAAAGACGGCAAATCTCTTTCTTGACCACGGACTCATCACCTACCTTTACGGCCAACGCTACCCTCGAAAAGAAGTTGTCGCGCAGGCTTCTGACCAGATTACGAAGCTGCCGCTGGTTGTCCTGATTAACCAGTCGACGGCCGGGCCGGCGGAAATAGTGGCCGGAGCGATCCTCGACAACAAGCGCGGCGATGTGGTTGGCGTCACCAGTTTCGGCGTGGGCGTTTACCAGAAGCTGATTCCTGTGGGGGATGGATCCGCACTGTTACTCTCCGTTGCCAAATATTACACACCGGACGGCAAGCCCATTCCCGGAAACGGCATCACGCCGAACGTGATGCAGTCTGCTGAAAATGAATCTGCCGCGGCATCCGGAGAAACAGCAGCTCCAAAATTTGGCGGACCGGATGACAAGCAACTCCAAAAGGCCCTTCAAATTCTCTCCAAGAAGAGCGCTCCCGAGAAAGCAGCGCACCTGAAACCGCTCAGGCCCGTAGCTTCAAGGTCGTTTAGTCTGCTCGAATGGGCATAACCTGGCTGCCCCTGCAGCAAAACCTCTAACCTGCTCATCCACGATGTGATGTGATCAGCTTGATTGGTCCTTATGGGCTTATTGCGCTTTGGGCATGCGAGTTTGTGGGCTTGCCGCGTGTTCTGCTCACCGGTCCGGCTCAATCCCTCAAAGCATGAAGGACACACCAAGAATGAAATGCAGACAAATGCCCGAGAGATCTTCAGGTTGGAAGGGTGGAGTGCAGGAATCTACTTCTTGATCAAGGCCTGAGCAGCGGCACCGCTCTGGCTCTGTTGCTGAGGGTGGAGCGTGATGGTCAGGTCTCTGTCCAGGCGCATCCCGATCAGCGATCCGGAGGGAAGTACTGCCTGCTTGCCTTTGGGGAGGAAGTATGCGGCGAGCGCGCCTCCCACGCCAGCGGCGATGCCTGCACCAATCCCGCCAGCGGCAACGCCGGCCGCAGTCGGAGCCCCAAATAGAATGATCCGTTTTACCTTACCTGGTCCGCCGCCCTTGAGATCACCCTCGGCATCCACAGTGGAGTTGTCTCCTCCGTTCTTACTGGCAAAAACTTCTGTCAGGGAGCCGCTGATTGCCACCTTTTGGCCGTCGGGCAGCGTGAGAGTGTTGAAAAGGACATAAAGCTGGCCGCCTTTCCCGCGATGGGCGGCTCCATGGACTTCCTGCACACGCCCGTCCACGCGAATGCCCTTCGGCAGCACTTCCTGATCTTCAACGTAAACAGGTTCGAGCAGCGTGGTGAAAACAATGTCGCCTTTTTTTGACTTCTTGGAGTTGATCGTTGAGTGCAGGGCAAGCTTGAACTCGGTTCCTTCCGGAATCCAGTATTGATTCTGTGCCTCCGCAAGGCTCGTTTGAGCGTGAAGTACGGCAGGAAGCGCCGCCATCACGAGCGCTAACGCCAGAACCTTGAATGTACTCCGCACCATAGGATTCCTCCTCTGTTCGCCTATGGCCCACCAGAGATAAGACTCCCAGCGACCAATAATTAATTTCACCACTTAACCTTCTTGCCCGTCAAAGAGAAAATGAGAAGAATTGGGCCCCAATCCATCCAAGAGATATCTTACCAGTTGATTATCCGTCCCGCCAGCGCAACCCGGGCCTGAAAAGACCCCCGGCAGAAACTAAGATGGCAGCTCTTCGGGCTGCCCTTCCTCGTCCGGCAGGCGTACTTACTGGGAGACCAGAGTTTTTGGGTAGTTCTTATCTTGACAGGATCATGATGTCCCTGATCACATTCGTGCTGCCAAGCATCAGCGACTGCGTTCCCAGCATCTTGCACGAATAGCCGGAGGGCCGGAGTGGCAGCCGCCGAGAGACCCTCACAGGGCACGGCCTAAGCCTTTTCTGTATCCCCGGGGGTAGTGTGCCGCCTTCCCGAAGCTGTTTCTTTAATCCGGGCGGCAGATTGCCTCCGCGCTTGACCAGCCCCGGAGTGAGGTCTGACGGATATTCGCGGAAATAGTTGTGGATGATTTCCCGGTCGTGAACAGAGAGCCCACTCGCGCGCTTTCTTTTTTATTGTGCCTGCGGCCGTGTTCCTTGTGCTCCTCGCCTCGCCCATGATTGCCGTGACCCCTGCCCTTGATTTCCCATCGCCCAGGCGGGTTGGCTTGGATTGGGGGCGGGGGTGGCTGAAGCGGCTTTCAGGCGGAAGAACAGGCATAGGGCAACGACGGATCAGATTGCCATGCAATGTCTCATGCTGCCGCCTCTTTTCCTATTGCCCATCTCGGGCGCGCAATCTGGTGATATGCCGAGGTTCAGTCTTGCGACGCCACCAGACCGGTCCTGCCCCCTCCCCTTGAATTCCTGCTCCGGGCAAACCCGCGCGAAAACGCGGTGGTTATTCCGGAGTTCTGTTCAGTATGAGGTTCATCGGAGAACGGTTCAGATTCTTACAGAGTTATGGACTTGCGATGAGATATCTCCTTGGTTTTTTGGCCTAACGTTCGTTGACGTTGCCGGACCCTCACTCTATAATGAGCGGGGAAGTCAGTCAGGGCGACGATGAAGAAGTTTTTTGGCTTACTACTGATCGGATTTTTTCTCGCGGGATTATCCTCCGCACAGACCACTCAAAAGCCAAACCCCGGCCCGTCTCCTAGCCAAAGTCCTGGTCAGAACGCAGCAAGTCAGATTGAAGTCCAGGTGAATTTGGAGAACGTGCTGTTTACGGTTATCGACAAGAAGAACCGCCTGGTGACCAATCTTAAGAAGGAAGACTTCAAGGTTTACGAAAACGACAAACCTCAGAAGATTCTATTCTTCAATCGTGAGGCGAATCTCCCGCTCCGCATCGGAGTTCTGATTGACACCAGCAACAGCATCCGGATGCGCTTGCGCTTTGAACAGGAATCCGCCACCGATTTTCTTTACGATACCATCCGGCCGGACACAGACAGAGCTTTCGTTGTGGGATTCGATGTTGAGCCGGTGATGGTGCAGGATTATACAGGTGACCTTGACAAGTTGAAGCAGGGCATCAATTCTCTCCAGGCGGGCGGCGGAACGGGTCTCTACGACGCCATTTATTTTGCCTGCAAGGAAAAGATGATCTATGATCCCGCGCCGGAGCCCTATCTTCGGCGCGTCCTGATTGTGGTCTCTGACGGCCAGGACAACTTTAGCCAACACTCGCGGGAAGAGGCGCTCTCTATGGCGCAGAAGGCGGAAGCCACTATCTATGCCATCAGCACCAACTGGTATGGGCTGCATACCCGGGGCGACAATATCCTCAAGTATCTGGCGAAAGAAACAGGCGGTGACGCTTTCTTTCCGGTTGAAGCCGCCGATCTGGCCGGAGAATTCCAGAAGATCGGCAAAGAGTTGCGCAGCCAGTACAGCCTGGCGTACGCCATTACAGCCCACGATGGTAGCTTCCGCAAAATCACCATCAAGACGGACAGGAAAGGATTACGCGTGCAGGCAAAGGCCGGATACTTTGCTCCCTCCCGGTAATCCTGCGGCGTGAAAATCACCGGGTATAATTCCAACCCCGCTTTAAACTTCACAGTTGGTCATCAGCGGCCGGGAACGGACAGAGGGTTTTGTCCGTCCATGCGCTTCGCCTGTCAGGCAGAAGGGTTCCATCTTTGTTTGCACGGGAAACCGCGCAGGATTCCATCCTGAATTTCACGAGTGCGGATAATATCCGCTTCGGGCTTGCACTTTGTAATCGCCGTGAGTGACGCGAACTTTGATCTTGCGAAACCCGGAATCTTTTCTGGAGTTGGATGGAGTGTAACCGAGAAGATACTGCGTTCGGAGTTCGTCGGCGATTTCCTGGAATGCTGCCGAGGCATTCTCGACCTTTTTGACTTTGATGACGTCTCCCCCGGTCTGCTCGCAGAGTTTATGCAGGACCGAGTCTCCCCTGAATCCCATATTGCCGAATCCGTAAAAGGCACGATCAACGATGTCGATGGCATAAATGATGCAATCGGATTTCTGTGCGGCTTCGAGCGCCTGATTCAGGCTCTCCTGGCTTCCCTGATCCTCGCCGTCTGTGAGGAGGATCAGCACCTTGCGTCCGACTTCATGGCTCATCAATTCATTGGCAGCCAGATAAACCGAGTCGTAAAGATGTGTGCCTCCGACGCCGCGGCCTGGCAGCGGTGAAGGCAACACGCCGTGGGCGCCGCCGTTGATGACGGTGCCATCGATTGCGTTGTCCAGCAGGCGCTGGTCGATCGTGAAATCCTGCAGAAGTTCCACCTCAAGATCAAAGTGGATAACGCATGCCAGGTCCTTGGGCCGCAGCACCTGACGAAGAAAAGCTTTGGCTTCACGTTGCTCAACGTCCAGAACTCTTTCCTGACT